>NZ_MLYN01000009.1:0-194362 GCF_001866675.1 Streptomyces sp. MUSC 14 | reverse complement strand
CTGCTGGCGTGGGGCACGGGGGCGGCCGGCTCCGGGGCGGTGTGGGCGGCCCGGGGGCTCTCGGGCAGCGATGCGCGGGTGGGCGGGGGCGCGGGGTACGACGGGGAGGCAGGGCCGACGGGGCACGGCGACGGTGCGGGACCGTATGTGCCGAGCCTGCCGTACCGGCCGCCGAACCCGGACACCAATCCGTACCTCCGGGTGCCGGGGGAACCGCGCGAGGAACCGCAGGACGCACGGCCACCAGGAGCCCCGGGTGGGCCGCCGGGGGCCGAGGACGACGTGTCACGGGCCGGGGGCGGCTCGCCAGGAGCTCGGGGCGAGACGTACGGCGTGTACGGCGCACCGACCATCGACGGACCCATCGGCCCCGCTCCCCCGCGTCCCCGGCGCCGTCCCGCCCCACGGCCGGACGACCCCTCACCGGGGCCGGAGCGCAGGCTGTGGCCACCGCCGCCACCGCCACCACCGGGGAAACCGAAGCGCACGGGATGACCGCGGTGGCTCCGCCACCCTCCCGCGCAGCGCATCGGCCGCCGTCCTTCGCGCGGTGGCAAGATCCCTGATACCCGCCCGACATCCATTGTTCCGTGTCCGTCAGGCGGACCTCGGCGGCGCTGGGCACTGGGTGCCGGATACGGTGGTGACACCATGAGCGCTTCGCAGACCGCCGCTTCGCAGACCCCCGAGGCCCCCACCCTCCTCGTCAAGATCTTCGGCAAGGACCGGCCGGGCATCACGGCCGGGCTGTTCGACACCCTTGCCGCCTACCTCGTCGACGTGGTCGACATCGAGCAGGTCGTCACCCGGGGCCGACTGGTGCTGTGCGCGCTGGTGACCCAGCCGCCGGCCGGTCTGGAGGGCGACCTGCGGGCCACCGTGCACAGCTGGGCCGAGTCGGTGAAGATGCAGGCGGAGATCATCTCGGGGCACGGCGACAACCGTCCCCGTGGTCTCGGGCGCTCTCTGGTGACCGTGCTCGGCCATCCGCTCACCGCCGAGTCGACGGCCGCCGTGGCCGCGCGGATCGCGAAGACCGGCGGCAACATCGACCGTATCTTCCGGCTCGCCAAGTACCCGGTGACAGCCGTGGAGTTCGCGATCTCCGGGGTGGAGACCGAGCCGCTGCGCACGGCCCTGGCATCCGACGCGGCGGCACTGGGTGTCGACATCGCGGTCGTCTCGGCGGGCCTGCACCGGCGCGCCCAGCGACTGGTCGTCATGGACGTCGACTCCACGCTGATCCAGGACGAGGTCATCGAGCTGTTCGCGGCGCACGCCGACTGCGCGGACAAGGTCGCCGAGGTGACGGCGGCGGCGATGCGCGGGGAGCTGGACTTCGAGCAGTCCCTGCACGCGCGCGTGGCACTGCTGAAGGGGCTGGACGCCTCCGTCGTGGAGAAGGTGCGCAACGAGGTCCGGCTGACGCCGGGCGCGCGCACCCTGATCCGCACGCTGAAACGACTCGGCTACCAGGTCGGCGTGGTCTCCGGCGGCTTCACCCAGGTCACGGACGATCTGAAGGAACGGCTGGGCCTGGACTTCGCGCAGGCCAACACGCTGGAGATCGTCGACGGGAAGCTCACCGGCCGGGTCACCGGCGAGATCGTGGACCGGGCGGGCAAGGCGCGGCTGCTGCGCCGGTTCGCCGCGGAGGCCGGGGTGCCGCTGTCGCAGACCGTGGCGATCGGCGACGGTGCCAACGATCTCGACATGCTGAACGCGGCCGGCCTGGGCGTGGCCTTCAACGCCAAGCCGGTGGTCCGCGAGGCGGCGCACACGGCGGTGAACTTCCCCTTCCTCGACACCGTGCTGTACCTGCTGGGCATCACCCGTGAAGAGGTCGAGGCGGCCGACACGCACGACGAGGGCTGAAGCGTCCGAGCCCCTTCCGCCGCTTCCCGACGACGCGCGTACGACGACGGGTCTGGTACCGCCCGCGCGGGCGGTACCAGGCTCCTCGTGTGCCGCTCTGTTCTGCGTCAGCTGTGCGGGGCCCAGAAGTCGACCAGCCTGGCCACTCCGTGCTCCACGGACTTCCAGGGGCCCTCGACGGTGAGCACCGCGAAGGCGGCGGTCGGGAAGCCGCTGCGGTTCATCCGCGGGAGGCAGTCCCCCTCGGTCTCGCCCGCGAGGGCGTCGGCGAGGGCGTGGATCCCGGGGTTGTGGCCGATCAGGACGAGGTTGCGCACGTCGTCCGGGGTTTCGTTGAGCAGTGCGATCAGCTCGCCCAGGGACGCCTCGTAGATCCGCTCCTCGTAGACGGTCCTCGGTCGCTCCGTGAGCTCGTGGACGGCGAGCTTCCAGGTCTCACGGGTCCGGGCAGCGGTGGAGCACAGGGCCAGGTCGAAGGTGATCCCTGCATCGGCCAGCTTGCGGCCCGCGACGGGGGCGTCCTGCCGGCCGCGCTCGGCGAGGGGCCGTTCGTGGTCGGCTTCCTGGCCCCAGTCGGCCTTCGCATGCCGGAGGAGGACGATCTTGCGAGGTTCTTCAACGCTCATGAAGCCCAGCTTCGCATGAAACAAGCCAGGTGGTGCAGGGAGTTGATGTGCGAGATCACCCGCGCACGGGGCTCCGGCTCAGCGCGCGAGGAGTTGCTGGGCGCGTTCGAAGAGGTGGGTGATCGTGGAGTCGCCGCCCGCGGCATGCGCGTCCGACGGGTTCAGTATGAGCAGCAGCAGCGCGACGAACGCGAGCGCGGGCAGGGCGAGGGCCCACCAGGGCAGCCGGATGTCGACGCCGCCCGGGGTCGCCGGGTGGGGCCGGGAGTGGGTACGGGCCGACATGATCGCCTCCGCGGGTCTTCGGGCGGGTCCGTGACCGCCTCGCGCGGTCACCACTCGAAGCTACGGAATCCGCGTCCCCCGGCCCATCCGGAGATCCACCCACTTCACCCTGACCCTTACCCCCTAGGGGATGGTGGAGCCAGCCCCACCATCCGCCGGGACGGGCGGCCTCCGGACGGTCTCCGGGCGGCCCTCACGGGGAGGCGATGATCGCGATGACGGCGATGACGGCGAAGATGGCGAAGAACGAGCCGAAGACGATCAGCATCTTCTTCTGGCCGTTCTGCGGGTTCGGATCGAGCACAGGCTGCATGCCGTCAGTCTCGCACCGGTCCCCCGCGCGCGCGGCGCCGGGGTGGCCGCTCAGCGTGGCGCCGTGACGGCACGCGCGCGGGGGCGGTCCGCTCAGTGGGCCGCCGCCTCGTCCTCCACCGTGCGGTCGCGGCCCGCCAGGAAGCCGACCAGCATCTGCGGCACCATCAGGCCCGCCATGAGGGCGATCGGCAGCCCCCAGCCGCCGCTCTGCTGGTACAGCACGCCGACCAGCAGCGGGCCCGGGATGGAGATCAGGTAGCCGGTGCTCTGCGCGAACGCGGACAGCTGGGCCACCCCGGCACCGCTCCGGGCGCGCATGCCGACCATGGTCAGAGCCAGCGGGAAGGCGCAGTTGGAGATGCCGAGCAGCACCGCCCAGGCCCAGGCACCGCCGGCCGGCGCGAGGTACAGGCCGGCGTATCCGGCGAGCCCGCACACGCCGAGGACCAGCACGATCGGCCCCTGGTGGGGCAGCCGTGTGGCGACGCGCGGGATGACGAAGGCCAGCGGCACACCCATCACCATGGTGACGGCGAGGAGCAGGCCGGCGGTACCGGCCGCGACACCGGCGTCCCGGAAGATCTGCGCCATCCAGCCCATGGTGATGTAGGCGGCGGTGGCCTGGAGACCGAAGAAGACGGCGAGCGCCCACGCGGTGCGGCTGCGGGTGATGCGCAGGGGTGCGGGCTGTTCCCCGGCCGCCGCCGCGGCCGTGCGCGCCTGCTCCGGCCGCGGCTCACCGGGGGCGGCGCCGCGGTCGCGGACGAGCGGCAGCCAGGGCAGGACGGCGGCGGCCGCGAGGCCGGCCCACACGGCCAGGCCGGGGTGCCAGTCGCCGCCCATCACGTCGGTCAGCGGCACGGTGATCGCGGCGGCGAGGGAGGTGCCCATGGCGAGGGCCATCGAGTACAGGCCGGTCATGGAGCCGACGCGGTCGGGGAACCAGCGCTTGACGATGACGGGCATGAGCACGTTGCTGACCGCGATGCCCATGAGGGCGAGCGCGCTGGCGGCCAGGAAGCCGGCGGTGCCGCCGACGTACGGCCGTATCAGCAGGCCCGTCGTGATGGCGACCATGCCGGCGCAGACCACGGCGGCCGGGCCGAAGCGGCGGGCCAGGCGGGGGGCGGTGATGCCGAAGACGGCGAAGCAGAGCGGGGGCACGGAGGTGAGCAGACCCGCCACGCTGCCGCTCATGCCGAGCCCGTCGCGGACCTCCTCCAGGAGGGCGCCGAGGCTCGTGATGGCCGGGCGGAGGTTCAGCGCGGACAGGACGATGCCGAGGACCATCAACCGTGTCGCCCACGCGCGCGTGCGGCCTGCGCCGGGAGTCGTGTCGGGGGTGCCCGCCGCGGCGGCACCGCGTCCGGTGGATGACGTGGATGACATGGATGACATGGATGGGGACGACATCGCCGTACGGGTGTCCGCTGTCCGGGTTTCCTCACTAGCCATGAGGCCCATCATAGAATGATGGGATGATTCACTGTCCATTCTCGGGTCGGCCGGATCCGGGCCTGTCGTGCGAAGGTGTGCCATGCCCCTGAGCCATCCGCGCCGTTCGGCGCTGTCCGAGCAGGTCATCGCCGAACTGCGCAACCAGATCACCTCCGGCGAGTGGCCGGTCGGCGCACGCATCCCGACGGAACCGGAGCTGGTCGAGCAGCTGGGGGTCGCCCGCAACACGGTCCGCGAGGCCGTGCGCGCGCTGGCGCACAACGGACTGCTGGACATCCGGCAGGGCTCGGGCACGTACGTGGTGGCGACGAGTGAGCTGGCCGGGGTGATGCACCGCCGGTTCGCGGACGCCGACCCGCGGCACATCGCCGAGCTGCGCGCCGCGCTCGAGTCGGCCGCGGCGAAGCTGGCCGCCGAGCGGCGTACCGAGAAGGACCTCAAGCAGCTGGACGCGCTCATGCAGCGGCGCGAGGAGGCCTGGGAGACGGGCGACGCGGAGGCGTTCGTGGCCGCCGACGCCACCTTCCACCTGGCCGTCGTGGCCGCCTCCCACAACGACGCCATGACGGCGATGTACGCCGACCTGGGCGAGGTGCTGCGAGACTGGCTGCGCGCGGACGTGGGGGCGGAGCTGACCCCGGAGACGCACATGGACCACACCCGGCTGACGGACGCCATCCGCAAGGGGGACAAGGAAGCGGCCGCGGCCGAGGCGGCGAGCTATCCGTTCCTGTGCCGCCCGGGCCGGTTCAGCGCTCCCTCTGGTGGCTGATCCAGACCGCGCGGACGCCCTTCCAGCACCGGCCCGTGAGCCGCACGGTCAGGGCGGGCGGGGTGTCCACCGGGGCGCTGTCGGTGCCGATGTCCCACCACTGCGCGCACTTGATGTGCAGGCGTACGCGGTCGGTGTCGACGTAGGGGTTGTGGCAGTAGGCCACCACGTGGGAGCCGTGGACGTCCGTCCGGCAGGCGGCGCCGAAGAGGTTCGGCGCGGGCGGCTTCGCGCCGTCCACGCGCGCGTAGGGCATCGCGTCGTACGGCAGACAGAGGACGAGGGCCAGGGCCACGGTCACCGGGGCCAGGCTTCCGGGCAGGCGCACAAGGGGACCTCCTCTGCCGGCCCGGACGGGATCGCGTGAGGTGAACGCGTATTCCAGAGTGCGCCGTCGGGTGGGCCGGCCGCCCGACGGGTGGGCCGAACGGGTGACACCAGCCGCCCCAGGGGCGCGGGGAACCGCGCGACCAGCCACGAAACGGCCCGCAGCCCGCGACGCACAGTCTTCACCACCCCCTGCCGCTCACCGGGTACGACTGAGGCCCGCGCCCCTGCGGACGCGGGCCTCGGTCATCGGCCAAGCCTCAGCGGCAGCGTCACGCGCCGATCGCGTGCAGTCCGCCGTCGACGTGGATGATCTCGCCGGTGGTCTTCGGGAACCAGTCGCTCAGCAGGGCGACGATGCCCTTGCCGGCCGGCTCCGGGTCCTTCAGGTCCCACTCCAGCGGGGAGCGGCTGTCCCACACGGCGGCCAGCTCGCCGAAGCCCGGGATGGACTTGGCGGCCATGGAGCCGATGGGGCCCGCGGAGATGAGGTTGCAGCGGATGTTCTGCTTGCCCAGGTCGCGCGCCATGTAGCGGTTGGTCGCCTCCAGGGCGGCCTTGGCCGGGCCCATCCAGTCGTACTGCGGCCAGGCGAACTGCGCGTCGAAGGTGAGGCCGACGACCGAGCCGCCGTTCTGCATCAGCGGCAGGCAGGCCATGGTGAGCGACTTCAGGGAGTACGCCGAGACGTGCATGGCAGTGGCCACGGACTCGAACGGCGTGTTCAGGAAGTTGCCGCCGAGCGCGTCCTGCGGCGCGAAGCCGATGGAGTGCACGACACCGTCGAGGCCGCCCAGTTCCTCGCCGACGACGTCGGCCAGCCGCGCGAGGTGCTCCTCGTTCGTCACGTCCAGCTCGATGACCTTGGTGGGCTTCGGCAGCTTCTTGGCGATGCGCTCGGTCAGGGTGGGCCGCGGGAACGCGGTCAGGATGATCTCGGCGCCCTGCTCCTGGGCCTGCTTGGCCGCGTGGAAGGCGATGGAGGACTCCATCAGCACACCGGTGATCAGGACGCGCTTGCCCTCGAGGATTCCGCTCATGGTGATCAGTGACCCATTCCCAGTCCGCCGTCAACGGGGATGACGGCTCCAGTGATGTACGAGGCGTCGTCCGAGGCGAGGAACCGCACCGCCGCGGCGATCTCCTCGGGCTGCGCGTAACGGCCGAGCGGCACCTGGGACATGATGTTCTCGCGCTGCTCGTCGGTGAGCGCCTTGGTCATGTCGGTGTCGACGAAGCCGGGTGCGACGACGTTGAAGGTGATGTTGCGCGAGCCCAGCTCACGGGCGAGGGAGCGCGCGAAGCCGACGAGGGCGGCCTTGGAGGCGGCGTAGTTCGCCTGTCCCGCCGAGCCGAGCAGGCCGACCACGGACGAGATCAGGACGACGCGGCCCTTCTTGGCGCGCAGCATGCCGCGGTTGGCACGCTTGACGACGCGGAAGGTGCCGGTGAGGTTGGTGTCGATGACCGAGGTGAAGTCCTCCTCGGACATGCGCAGCAGGAGCTGGTCCTTGGTGACGCCGGCGTTGGCGATCAGGACCTCGACCGGACCGTGCTGGTCCTCGATCTCCTTGTAGGCCTGCTCCACCTGCTCCGGGTCGGTGATGTCGCACTTGACGGCGAGGAAGCCGGCCGGCGGCTCGCCCGAACGGTACGTGATCGCGACGTTGTCGCCGGCGTCGGCGAATGCGCGGGCGATGGCGAGGCCGATGCCCCGGTTTCCTCCGGTGACGAGAACCGAGCGGCTCAACGGATCACCCTTTCGATAGCGGTCTGAAGCATGGGGCCCACCCACCCGAACACGTCGATGACAGGCGGCTTCATCGAAAACCTATCGGTAGCACCGCACGCTCGGGCAAGCGGGCCCCGACAGTGGCACGAGCGAGTCCCTGTCGGATCCCTACAGAAAGGAGCGGGGCGGGACCGAAACCGTGTAGTCCCCGAGGGCGCGTCCGCGACATGATCGGACCAGACAGGCCACGACAGCAGGGAGACCTCCGTGCCCCATTCCATCGACGAAGCCTTCACAGCGCTTCCCCTGCGCGCCCTCGCCGACGCGGCGCTGGCACGCGCGCGTGCGCTGGGGGCCGAGCACGCGGACTTCCGGTTCGAGCGGGTGCGCAGCGCGTCCTGGCGGCTGCGGGACGCCAAGCCCGCGGGTTCGTCGGACACCACCGACCTCGGGTACGCGGTCCGGGTCGTGCACGGCGGCACGTGGGGCTTCGCCTCCGGGGTCGACCTGACCCTGGACGCGGCCGCGAAGGTCGCCTCGCAGGCGGTGGCGATGGCCAAGCTGTCCGCCCAGGTCATCAAGGCCGCCGGGTCGGCGGAGAGGGTGGAGCTGGCCGACGAACCCGTGCACGCCGACCGGACGTGGATCTCGTCGTACGAGATCGATCCCTTCTCCGTGCCGGCCGAGGAGAAGTCGGCGCTGCTGACCGAGTGGAGCGCGCGGCTGCTGGCCGCGCCGGGCGTCAGCCACGTCGACGCCTCGCTGCTCACCGTGCACGAGAACAAGTTCTACGCCGACACGGCGGGGACCGTGACCACCCAGCAGCGGGTGCGGCTGCACCCGGAGCTGACGGCGGTCTCGGTGGACGAGTCCAGCGGTGAGTTCGACTCGATGCGGACCATCGCGCCGCCGGTCGGACGCGGCTGGGAGTACCTGACCGGCACCGGCTGGGACTGGGACGGCGAGCTGGAGCGGATCCCGGAGCTGCTCGCCGAGAAGATGCGGGCGCCGAGCGTGGAGCCGGGCCTGTACGACCTGGTGGTCGATCCCTCCAACCTGTGGCTGACGATCCACGAGTCCGTCGGCCACGCCACGGAGCTGGACCGTGCCCTCGGCTACGAGGCCGCCTACGCCGGCACCTCCTTCGCCACCTTCGACCAGCTGGGCAAGCTGCGTTACGGCTCCGAGCTGATGAACGTCACCGGCGACCGCACCGCCGAACACGGCCTCGCGACCGTCGGCTACGACGACGAGGGCGTCGCGGCGCAGTCCTGGGACCTGGTGAAGGACGGCACGCTGGTCGGCTACCAGCTGGACCGCAGGATCGCGAGGCTGACCGGGTTCGACCGCTCCAACGGCTGCGCTTTCGCGGACTCCCCCGGGCATGTGCCGGTGCAGCGCATGGCCAACGTCTCGCTCCGGCCGGATCCCGCCGGACTGTCCACGGAGGGGCTCATCGGGAGCGTCGACCGGGGCATCTACGTCGTCGGTGACCGGTCCTGGTCGATCGACATGCAGCGGTACAACTTCCAGTTCACCGGGCAGCGGTTCTTCAGGATCGAGAACGGGCGGATCACCGGGCAGCTGAAGGACGTGGCGTACCAGGCGACCACGACGGACTTCTGGGGCTCGATGGCTGCCGTGGGCGGTCCGCAGACCTACGTCCTCGGTGGCGCCTTCAACTGTGGCAAGGCACAGCCCGGCCAGGTCGCGGCCGTCTCGCACGGATGCCCGTCCGCCCTCTTCAAGGGCGTCAACATTCTGAACACCACGCAGGAGGCCGGTCGATGAGCGCCCGCAGCAACAAGCCGCACGAGGTCGTGGAGCAGGCGCTCGCGCTGTCCCGGGCCGACGGCTGTGTCGTCATCGCCGACGAGCACTCGACGGCCAACCTGCGCTGGGCGGGCAACGCGCTCACCACCAACGGCGTGACGCGCGGCCGTACGCTCACCGTGATCGCGACCGTGGCCGGGAAGGAGGGCACGGCCTCGGGCGTCGTGTCCCGGTCGGCCGTCACGGCGGAGGAACTGGAGCCGCTGGTGCGGGCCGCCGAGGACGCCGCGCGCGGCGCCGGGCCCGCCGAGGACGCGCAGCCCCTGGTCGGCGGAGTGCCGGAGTCCCCCGACTTCACGGACGCGCCCGCCGAGACCTCCTCGGCGGTCTTCACGGACTTCGCCCCGGCGCTCGGCGAGGCGTTCGCACGCGCGCGTGCGGGCGGCCGTGAGTTGTACGGCTTCGCCAACCACGAACTGGTGTCGACGTACCTGGGCACGTCCACGGGTCTGCGGCTGCGCCACGACCAGCCCACCGGCACGCTGGAGCTGAACGCCAAGTCGCCCGACCGGCTGCGCTCGGCCTGGGCCGGCCGCTCCACACGGGACTTCAAGGACGTCGACCCGGCCGCCATGGACGCGGAGCTGGCCGTGCGGCTCGGCTGGGCCGGGCGGCGCGTGGAGCTGCCCGCGGGCCGGTACGAGACCCTGCTGCCGCCGACCGCGGTCGCGGACCTGCTGATCTACCAGCTGTGGTCGGCGTCGGGCCGGGACGCGGCCGAGGGCCGGACGGTGTTCTCCAGGCCGGGCGGGGGCACGCGCGTGGGCGACCGGCTGAGCGGGCTGCCGCTGACGCTGCGCAGCGATCCGCACGAGCCGGGTCTGGAGTGCGCGCCGTTCGTGGTCGCCCACTCCTCGGGCGGCGACCAGTCGGTGTTCGACAACGGACTGCCGGCGCACGCCACCGAGTGGGTCGGCGAGGGGATGCTGAAGCATCTGACGACCACCCGGCACAGCGCGGAGCTGACCGGGCTGCCGGTCGCCCCGGCGCTCGGGAACCTGATCCTGGACGGCGGTACCGACCGCTCCCTGGAGGACATGGTCGCGGACACCGGACGCGGGTTGCTGCTGACCTGTCTGTGGTACATCCGCGAGGTCGACCCGGCGACGCTGCTGCTGACCGGTCTGACCCGGGACGGCGTCTACCTCGTGGAGGACGGCGAGGTGACCGGGCAGGTGAACAACTTCCGGTTCAACGAGTCGCCGGTGGACCTGCTGCGGCGGGCCGTGGAGGCCGGGCGCACGGAAAAGACGCTGCCGAGGGAGTGGAGCGACTGGTTCACTAGGGCTGCGATGCCTGCCCTGCGGGTGCCCGACTTCAATATGAGCTCTGTCAGTCAGGGCGTATAACCTCGTAGGCGGTGGTCGCTCGACTGCCCGGAGATCATCGAGGAGACACGAGAACCGTGACGGACATCGTCGACGAGCTGAAGTGGCGTGGGCTGTTCGCCCTGTCCACCGACGAGGACGCCTTGCGTAAGGCGCTCGCGGACGGTCCCGTCACGTTCTATTGCGGTTTCGACCCGACCGCGCCGTCCCTGCATGTCGGGCACCTGGTGCAGGTGCTCACGGTGCGCCGGCTCCAGCAGGCCGGGCACCGGCCGCTGGCGCTGGTCGGCGGCGCGACGGGCCTGATCGGCGACCCGCGCCCGACGGCGGAGCGCACGCTGAACGCCCCGGAGACGGTGGCCGGCTGGGTCGGCAAGCTGCGCGCGCAGATCGAGCCGTTCCTGTCCTTCGAGGGCGAGAACGCCGCGGTCATGGTCAACAACCTCGACTGGACGGCGGGCCTCTCCGCGATCGAGTTCCTGCGGGACATCGGCAAGCACTTCCGCGTCAACAAGATGCTGACGAAGGACTCCGTGGCCCGCCGCCTGGAGTCCGACCAGGGCATCAGCTACACGGAGTTCAGCTACCAGATCCTGCAGGGCATGGACTTCCTGCAGCTCTTCCGGCGGTACGGCTGCACGCTCCAGCAGGGCGGCAGCGACCAGTGGGGCAACCTCACGGCGGGACTGGACCTGATCCACCGCCTGGAGCCGGGCGCCGAGGCGCACGCCCTGGCCACCCCGCTGATGACGAAGGCGGACGGCACCAAGTTCGGCAAGACCGAGGGCGGCGCCGTCTGGCTCGACCCGGAGATGACGACGCCGTACGCGTTCTACCAGTTCTGGTTGAACGTGGACGACCGGGACATCTCGACGTACATGCGGATCCTGTCCTTCAAGTCCCGTGCGGAACTGGAGGAGTTGGAGCGGCAGACCGAGGAGCGTCCGCAGGCCCGGGCCGCGCAGCGCGCGCTCGCCGAGGAGCTGACGACGCTGGTGCACGGCGCCGGCCAGACGGCCGCGGTGATCGCCGCGAGCCGCGCCCTCTTCGGCCAGGGCGAGCTGGCGGAGCTGGACGGCGCGACGCTGGCCGCCGCGCTGTCCGAGGTGCCGCACATCCGGGTCGCCGAGCTGGGCCCGGTGGTCGACCTGCTCGCGGAGGTCGGTCTCGTCGCCAGCAAGTCCGCCGCGCGGCGGACGGTGAAGGAGGGCGGTGCCTACGTGAACAACGTGAAGGTCGCCTCCGAGGACGCCGTCCCGGCGAAGGAGGATCTGCTGGACGGCCGGTGGCTGGTGCTTCGGCGCGGCAAGAAGAACCTGGCCGCGGTGGAGGTCGTCGCCGGGTAGTGCCGTCGAGGGGTGCGGGTTCCGATGCGGCCCCGCACCCCTCGGGCGCTCCCGTTCAGGGTGTTCTCACGCCGATGTTCTCTGGGCCTTCCGCTTCCCCAGCGTCGCCATGTAGAGGGCGTCCACGGCGGCCACGATGATGATCGCCGCCACGATCTGGAAGATGTGCCTGCTCCAGTCGATGCCCCGGGTCGCCGCGACGCCGAGCGCACGGGCGACGGCGTTGCCCACGATGGCGCCGAGCATGCCGCAGATGGTGGTCAGCCACAGCGGACTGTGCTGCTTGCCCGGGATGACGGCCTTGGCGATGATGCCGAGCACGAATCCCACGATGATCGCCCACAACCAGCCCATGGCTGCCTCCTCGAACGGCTCGACGTGAGCATTAGGGCCAGTGTCGGCGGGTGGGCCGTACGGCGCATGTCGGAATCACCCGCACGGGCGGGTACGGAGTCATCGCCGCAGGCAGTGGGTGCCCCGGTCTCGTCGATGACCCGGCCGCGGCGTACCGTGGAACGTGTCCCCGCCCGGTTCCCGGCCGGGTGCGGACGGCGGCGGGCCGGGGAGAGTCCGATGCGGGCGGATGGTGGACTGTGATGCGGAAACAGCACGGCGGCGTCCAGGTGTTCCGGATCACCGGGGCCCGGACGGGACTCGCCGAGGACGTGCGGGGCCGGCAGCGGCGGTACGTGATCTCGATGACCGTCCGCACGGCGTCGGTGATCCTCGCGGTCGCCCTGTGGAACGTCGAGCGGTACGTCGCCATCGTGGCGCTGGTGTTCGGTGCGCTGCTTCCCTACGTCGCCGTGGTGATCGCGAACGCCGGCCGTGAGCGGCCGCCGTCCCTGCCGTCGACGTTCGTGAGCATGCCGACGAAGCCGATGATCACGCCGCCGCGCACCGAGGACACACAGGAGCAGCCCGCCGCGGAGGGGGCTTCGGCGCATCCGACCGGAGCGCGCGGGGAGCGGCCCGACCCCATGTGATCCGCCCGATGCGACCCGCGGACCAGTGGTGGAAGCGGAATTCGTCCTCCCCGTGAAGCTCAAGAAAAGCTCAGATCAATCATGCAGTTCCGGTGCCGGGTGATGGGGTACCCGTGACATACTGCGTACGCGCTCCGCATCCCCCGTCGGAGCGACGGACCGACGCCGGGCAGCTCCCCCCGTGGCTGCCCGGCGTCGCCTTGTTCCGGCCCCCTCTTTGTGAGACGAACCCGTGACTGACGAGATCCCGATCTGCTCCGCCAAGGGCTGTCGTGCCGCCGCCGTGTGGGTCCTGGCGTGGAACAACCCGAAGATCCACACGCCGGAGCGGCGCAAGACATGGCTCGCGTGCGAGGAGCACCGCGAGCATCTTTCGCAGTTTCTCGGGGTGCGGGGTTTCCTGAAGGACGTCGTGCCGTTCGAGGAGTGGCAAGCGCCCGAAGGGGCCTGAGGGTCCTAGCCTCCGATCGCCGACATCGGTCGGTCCGGCTGCACGAAGGACGGGTCGTCCAGGCCGGCCCCCGCCTTCTTCCCCCACATCGCCAGCTTCCAGATGCGGGCGATCTCCTCGTCGGAGGCGCCGCCGCGCAGGGCGCCGCGCAGGTCGGTCTCCTCGGTGGCGAACAGGCAGGTGCGTATCTGGCCGTCGGCCGTGAGGCGGGTGCGGTCGCAGGCCGCGCAGAAGGGGCGGGTGACGGAGGCGATGACGCCGACCCGGTGCGGGCCGCCGTCGACCAGCCAGCGCTCGGCCGGGGCCGAGCCGCGCTCGTCCGCGCCCTCGGGGGTGAGGTCGAAGCGGGTGCGCAGGGAGGCGAGGATGTCCCCGGCGGTGACCATGCCCTCGCGCTTCCAGCCGTGCTGGGCGTCGAGGGGCATCTGCTCGATGAAGCGCTGCTCGTAGCCGTACTCGATCGCCCAGGCCAGCAGGTCGGGGGCCTCGTCCTCGTTCAGTCCGGGCATCAGGACCGAGTTGATCTTCACGGGGGTGAGGCCGGCCGCGTGGGCGGCCTCCAGTCCCTCGATGACGTCCTTGTGCCGGTCACGGCGGGTCAGGGTCTTGAAGACGTCCGGGCGCAGGGTGTCCAGGGAGACGTTGACCCGGTCCAGGCCGGCCGTCTTCAGGGCCGCCGCGGTGCGCTTGAGGCCGATGCCGTTGGTCGTCAGCGACGTCCGGGGGCGGGGGGCGAGGGCCGTGACGCGCTCGACGATGCCGACCAGGCCCGGGCGCAGCAGGGGCTCACCGCCGGTGAACCGGACCTCCTCGATGCCGAGCAGCCGTACGGCGATGTCGACGAGGCGCACGATCTCGTCGTCCGTGAGCAGGTCGGGCTTGGCCAGCCACTGCAGGCCCTCCTCGGGCATGCAGTAGGTGCAGCGCAGGTTGCACCGGTCGGTCAGTGAGACCCTCAGGTCGGTGGCCACCCGGCCGTAGGTGTCGATGAGCACGTGGGCCCCCTCCCTCTCGGTCACTCAATTGTCCGTCGCGGATGAGTCGTCCGTCGCTGGCGAGCCTACGTGACGACACTGACAACGACAGCGGCCCGATCCCACGAGCTACGACGAGGCCGCGTCGTAGGACCGTACAGTCCCGCACGGCGCGGCCGTCGTAGGAACCGGTGTCAGTGCGCTCCGGTGCCGGTCAGCGAGCGGACCTCCAGTTCGGCGTACTTGCCGGCGTCCGGGGTCTCCTTCGACAGCAGGGTGCCGAGGGCGCCGAGCAGGAAGCCGACGGGGATGGAGATGATGCCGGGATTCTCCAGCGGGAACCAGTGGAAGTCGGCCTCGGGGAACATCGAGGCCGGGCTGCCGGAGACCACCGGCGAGAAGAGCACGAGGCCGACCGCCGTGACCAGGCCGCCGTAGATCGACCACAGCGCGCCGGCGGTGGTGAACCGCTTCCAGAAGAGGCTGTAGAGGATGGTCGGCAGGTTTGCCGAGGCGGCGACGGCGAAGGCGAGCGCGACGAGGCCGGCCACGTTCAGGTCGCGGGCGAGGGCGCCGAGGACGACGGAGACCGCGCCGATACCGACGGTCGCCCAGCGGGCCGCGCCGAGTTCCTGCTTCTCGGTGGCCTGTCCCTTCTTGATGACGTTGGCGTAGATGTCGTGCGCGAACGACGAGGACGAGGCCAGGGTCAGGCCCGCGACGACCGCGAGGATCGTGGCGAAGGCGACCGCGGAGATGGTGGCGAGCATGACGGCGCCCCAGGTGGAGTCGACGCCGCCGAGGTGCAGGGCGAGGAGGGGGGCCGCGGTGTTGCCCGCCTTGTTGGAGGCGATGATCTCGGCCGGTTTGATGAGGGCCGCGGCGCCGAAGCCGAGCGCGAGGGTCATCAGGTAGAAGGCGCCGATCAGGCCGATGGCCCAGATGACGGACTTACGGGCGGCCTTGGCGGTGGGGACGGTGTAGAAGCGGATCAGGATGTGCGGCAGACCCGCGGTGCCGAGGACCAGGGCGAGGCCGAGCGAGAGGAAGTCCAGCTTGGTGGTGCCGGTGGCGCCGTACTTCAGGCCGGGCTCCAGGAACGCCGTGCCCTTGCCGCTGTTGCCGGCCGCCTTGCCGAGCAGATCGGAGATGTTGAAGTGGAACTTCAGCAGGACCAGGAAGGTCAGCAGCAGGGCGCCGAGGATCAGCAGGACCGCCTTGACCATCTGGACCCAGGTGGTGCCCTTCATGCCGCCGACGGTGACGTAGACGATCATCAGGATGCCGACCAGGGCGACGATGCCGATCTTGCCGCCGTCGCTGGTGATGCCGAGCAGGAGCGAGACGAGGACGCCCGCGCCGGCCATCTGGGCGAGCAGGTAGAAGATCGAGACGACGATGGTGGACGTGCCCGCCGCCGTGCGGACGGGGCGCTGGCGCATGCGGTACGCCAGGACGTCGCCCATGGTGTAGCGGCCGGAGTTGCGCAGCGGCTCGGCGACCAGGAGCAGGGCGACCAGCCAGGCGACGAGGAAGCCGATGGAGTACAGGAAGCCGTCGTAGCCGAAGAGGGCGATGGCGCCGGCGATGCCGAGGAAGGACGCGGCCGACATGTAGTCGCCGGAGACGGCGAGGCCGTTCTGGAAGCCGGTGAACTGCCGTCCGCCGGCGTAGAAGTCGGCGGCGTCCTTGGTCTGGCGGCCGGCCCAGACGGTGATGCCGAGGGTCGCGGCGACGAACACCGCGAACAGGGTGACGATCAGGGTCCGGTGCTGGCTCGCCTCGCCGACCGCGAGCAGGGTGTGCTGTGCGGGGCTCATGCGCCGCCCTCCATCCGGGACTTGATGGCCTCGGCCCTGGGGTCGAGTCGTGCGGCCGCGCGCCGTGCGTACCACCAGGCGATGAGGAACGTGGTGACGAACTGGGCGAGGCCCAGGACGAGGGCGACGTTGATGTTGCCGGCCACCTTGGTGCCCATGAAGCCGTCCGCGTAGTTGGAGAGCAGCACGTAGAGCAGGTACCAGGCAATGAAGGCGATGGTCAGGGGGAAGGCGAAGGAGCGGTGGGCGCGGCGCAGTTCGCCGAACTCCGCGCTCTGCTGCACCTCTGCGAACTCCTCGGTGGAGGGAAGGGATGTCCCCGACGGTGCGGGGGGCGGTGTCTCGGTGGCCACGGAGTCTCCTCGCGTTCGCGGTTGCCATGACGACGGGGGGCTTGATGGTGCTCGTGCTCCCTGCCCAAGGTCCACGGCGCCACGCCAGGACCGGTTCAAGTCTTATGAGTTGATCCGCAAGCGGTCTTGTCGAGTCATTGCCAAGTCATTGATGATCAGCAACCGACGGGATAGCTTCACCATGCACAACCGACTCGTCATGTACCTGCCCGATCGCTCTCCGTGTCTCGGGCGGTTCCGTATCCGGATGATGTGGAGACCCCGTGCCTCATTCGCACTCCAGACGCAGGCTCGCGCTCGCCGTGCCCGTCGTGCTGTCCCTGACCGCCTCGCTCGGCTCCCTCCCGGCGGCGGCCTCGGCGGCGCCCGCCACGGCACCGGCGGCGCGGGCGGCGGAGACCGGCCCGAACCTCGCCTACGTGGTCAACACCCGGACCGACCGCCGCACGATCGAGTCGGTACGCCGGGAGATCGCACGCAACGGCGGTTCCCTCGTGGCCGGTTACGACAGGATCGGGGTGTTCGTCGTCCATTCCTCGGACCCCGGGTTCGGTGCCCGGATGCGCGCGGTGCGCGGGGTGGACTCGGCCGGGGCCACGCGCACCGCGCCGCTGCCCGCCCAGTCCACCACGGACATGGGTGCGCCGAAGGCGCTCAGCGCCCGGGAGATCGCCGCGGCCGGCGCGGAGGCGACGGCGGGCCAGGACCCGCTGGAGCCGTTGCAGTGGGACCTGCCGGCCGTCAAGGCGGACAAGGCGCACGAGAAGACCCTGGGCAGCCCGGACGTCACGGTCGGCGTCATCGACACCGGTGTGGACGACACCCACCCGGACATCGCACCCAACTTCGACCGCGCGGACTCGGTCAACTGCGTGTCCGGCAGGGCCGACACGACGGACGGTGCCTGGCGGCCGAGCGCGTCGGAGAGCCCGCACGGCACCCATGTGGCCGGGGAGATCGCGGCCGCGAAGAACGGTGTCGGCGTCACGGGCGTCGCGCCGGGCGTCAAGGTGGCCGGCATCAAGGTCGCCGACCCGAAGGGCTACTTCTACACCGAGGCCGTGGTCTGCGGCTTCATGTGGGCGGCCGAGCACCACGTCGACGTGACCAACAACAGCTATTACACCGACCCGTGGTACTTCAACTGCACCGGTGACCCCGACCAGCGGGCGCTGGTCGACGCCATCACCCGGGCCTCGCGGTACGCGGAGAAGAAGGGCACGGTCAACGTCGCGGCGGCGGGCAACGAGAGCTACGACCTCGCGTCCGACTCGATCACGGACAAGGCCTCCCCGAACGACGGCACCCCGTCGGACCGCGTGATCGACCCACACACGTGCTACGACATACCGACCCAGCTGCCGGGTGTCGTGACGGTCGCGGCGACCGGCGCGAAGGGGGTGAAGTCCTCGTTCTCCAACTACGGCCTCGGAGTGATCGACATCGCCGCGCCGGGCGGGGACTCGACGGCCTACCAGAAGCCGGAGCCCCCGGCGACGAGCGGCCTCATCCTCGGCCCGCTGCCCGGCGGCACATGGGGATACATGGCGGGAACCTCGATGGCGACCCCGCACGTCGCGGGTGTTGCCGCATTGATCAAGTCAACCCATCCGCATGCTCCGGCGAGCCTGGTGAAGGCACTGCTCTACGCGGAGGCCGACGCGGTGCCGTGCACGGACCCGTACGACATCAACGGCGACGGCAAGGTCGACGCGGTGTGCGAGGGGGCGAAGAACGACAACGGCTTCTACGGCCACGGCAGGGCGGACGCACTGGCCGCGGTGACCTGGTGACCTGGTCGACCAGGTGACCGAGCAGGGACAGAGACGGGTGGGTTGACAGGGGCACGCTCCGGCCGGCGCACCCGTACGGCATGATCCGGTCATGCAGTCCTCCCAAGATCCGGCCGCCTGGGAGCCGTTGCCGCCGCGGCTCGCGCATGGCTGGGACGGCGCTGCGCTGCGAGCGCCGTCCATCGCCCGGTGCACTGGCTGCTGGTGGCGCCCGTCCGGGGCTTCCTGCTCGAGGAGCACACTCTCGGGGTCATCTCCCGGACGGCGCTGCCCCGTTGGCGCGTCGGCTGGCGGGAGTTCCGGCACGAGGGCGACGCCGGCTACTACCGGACACTGGTCGACCGGTCCGTCGTGCACCGCACCGCCCAGGTCGCGGCACAGAAGCCGGGGTCGCCGCGCGAGTGGACCGTCCCCGTGCGCGACTCCCTCGGAGTTGATTCAAAGGTTGATTGAATCAATATTGATTCATCAATAATGCATAGTGTAGTCATGGCAGATATCGCGTCAGGCACCCCGTCAGGTATTTCGGCGGACATCGCGTCCGCGTGGGCCGCACTGGGCGGCGATCCCGTCCTCCTCTCCCGGGTGACGACGGTCGAGCGCCCGGACGCCCTCGCCGCACGCCTGCCCGTACGGCAGCTGGCCCGCGCGTGTGCCGGTGCCTGCGCGCTGGCCGCCGCGGAACTGGCGGCCCGCCGGGCCGGGCTCACCGGAGTGCCCGGCGTCCGGGTCGACGACGGCGCCGTCGCCACCGCCTTCCACAGCGAGCGGCACCTGCGGGTCGACGGCCGGGCCCCGGTCGCCTTCGCACCGCTGTCGCGGTTCTGGCGGACGGCCGACGGCTGGGTGCGCACCCACGCCAACTACCCGCACCACCGGGCCCGGTTGCTCGGTGCGCTGGGCCTGCCCGAGGACGCCTCGGTGGACCGGGCGGCCGCCCGGCTCGCCGAACGGCGCGCCCTGGAGGTCGAGGACGCGGTCCACGGCTCCGGCGGCCTCGCCGTGGCCCTGCGCACCCCGAAGGAGTGGGCGGCCACCGAGCAGGCCGCCGAGGTGGCCGCGCGCCCGCTGGTCCAGCGCGAGCGCCTGGACTCCGTACGCGCGCGCGTGCTCGCACCGCTCGACCCCGCCGCCGCTCGGCTGCTGCCCGCCGCGGGGCTGCGCGTGCTGGACCTGACCCGGGTCCTCGCCGGTCCGGTCGCCACCCGCACCCTGGCCCTGCTGGGCGCGGACGTCCTGCGGGTGGACGCCCCCTGGCTGCCCGAACTGCCCGACCAGCACGCCGACACGGGCTTCGGCAAGCAATCCGCCACCCTCGACCTGCGTACGGACCGGGGCACCTTCGAGGAGCTGCTGGCGTCGGCGGACGTCGTCGTCACCGGCTACCGGCACGGCGCTCTCGATGCGTTCGGGCTCGCGCCGCAGGCCCTGGCCGAGCGCCGGCCCGGGCTGGTGGTGGCGCAGGTCTCGGCGTGGGGCGCGTACGGGCCGTGGGGCGGGCGGCGCGGCTTCGACAGCCTGGTGCAGGTCGCGACCGGCATCGCCGTGACCGAGGGCTCGGCCGAGGCGCCCGGTGCGCTGCCCGCGCAGGCCCTGGACCACGGCACCGGCTATCTGCTGGCGGCGGCCGTGCTGCGGGCGCTGACGGAGCAGTCGTACGACGGCGGCGGCCGGTCGGTGCGGCTGGCGCTGGCCCGCACCGCGCACTGGCTGACGGACGGGATCCGGCCGACTCCGGCCACGGGCGCGCCGCACCCGGGCCCGGACGCGTGGCTGGCCGAGACGGACGGCCCGCTCGGCCGACTGCGCCACGCCCTGCCACCCGTGACCTTCGCGGACGGCCCCGGGGACTGGGCGGCGGCCCCGGTGCCGTGGGGGTCGTCCCCGGCCCGCTGGCGGTGAGCGCGCGGGCGGCCGGAAACGTACGTATGCGTGGGATGCCGTGGCCCCAGTTGTTTTCCGGGACCTGCCCGGTTCTGCGGCGACTGGCGAAGATCGCGGGGTGAGCGCGACGCGGCCCGCCGCCGAGGCCGCCGACGAAGGCGGCCCCGACCGGCGGTCCGGCACCGGCCGGGCCGCCGCCCTCCTCGTCCTGACGGCGCTGGGCGCCCTGTTCCCGCTGCTCGGGCCGGCGGCGGCGCTGCGCGGCACCGGGGAGGCCGCCGCGCCGGGCGTGGGCGGCATCGGGCTGCTGCGCGCGGTGCTGTTCGCCGCGCTGAGCGTGCCGCTGGGCGTGCTGTTCGTGCGGGGGCTCGCCGCCGCGCCGGCGCTCGCCTCGGTGGTGTCCGTCGGCGATCTGATCCCGCACAGCCTGGGCCAGATCGGCGTCGGCGGGCTGTACGGTTCCCGCGGCAGCAAGCCGGCCCTGCTGGAGGTCAACGGCTTTCTGCCGGCGGGGCTCTGCGCACTCTCACGGCGTCCGGCGGCGCAGATGTGGCCGCTGGCCGCGCTGCTCGGCCGCTACGCGCGCGTGGCGCTCGCGCTGCTCGCGGTCATCACCGCGACGGGCGTGTGCAGTTCACCGCGGCGGATGCCGGCGGCCACGATGCCGGACCAGCTGACGACGACGGCGTACGGACGCACCCTGTCCGCCAGGCTCGTCCTGGTCGCCGTCGTCGCCGTGCTCGCCCTGTGGGCGCGGATCCGGCTGCGCCGCGCGCCGGACCCGCTGACCGCGTCCGCGCCCGCGCGGGGCGGGGTGATCGCCCTGAGCGCGGTGGTCGCGGTCTCGGGCCTGATCACGGCACTGCCACTGCCGATCCGCTGGACGTGATGACCGACTGGATCAACTGTTGATCGCGATGTTGATTCAGTTGTTGCGGACTCAGCCGTTGCGGATTCAGCCGTTGGTGACGAGCACCTTGAGGGCGGTGCGCTCGTCCATCGCCTTGTAGCCGTCCGGCACGCCCTCGATGCCGACGGTCAGGTCGAACACCGGCGAGGGGTCGATCGTGCCGTCGAGGACGTCGGGGAGCAGGTCGGGGATGTAGGCGCGGACCGGGGCGACACCGCCGCGCAGGGCGATGTTCCGGTCGAACATGACGCCGAGGTCCAGACCCGTGCCGCTGCCGTGCGGCACGCCGACGAAGCCGATGGCACCGCCGTCGCGGGTGATGTTGACGGCCGTACGCATGGACTGTTCCGTGCCGACGGCCTCGACCACGGCGTGCGCGCCCTGCCCGCGGGTGAGTTCGCGGACGGCCTCGACGGCGGCGTCCCCGCGCTCGGCGACGACGTCGGTGGCACCGAAGCGGCGCGCGATGTCGGTACGGACCTCGTGCCGGCCGAGGGCGATGATCCGCTCGGCGCCCAGCCGCTTGGCGGCGAGCACGGCGCACAGGCCGACCGCGCCGTCCCCGACGACCGCGACCGTGGCACCGGGCCGGGCGCCCGCGCCGAGCGCGGCGTGGTGGCCGGTGCCGAGGACGTCGGAGAGGGTCAGCAGGGCGGACAGCAGGTGGTCGTCGGAGGCCGCGTCCTTGGGCAGCTGGACCAGGGTGCCGTCGGCGAAGGGCACGCGCACGGCCTCGCCCTGGCCGCCGTCGTAGCCGACGGAGCCCCAGAAACCGCCGTGCTCGCAGGACGTCGTCAGACCCTCGCGGCAGTAGTCGCAGACGCCGTCGGACCACATGAAGGGCGCGACGACCAGGTCACCGCGCCTGACGGTGCCCACCTCGGAGCCGGTCTCCTCGACCACGCCGAGAAACTCGTGCCCGATGCGCTGGCCCGGCTGCCGGGCCGCCTCGCCGCGGTAGGCCCACAGGTCGCTGCCGCAGATGCAGGCGCGCAGCACCCGGACGACGGCGTCGGTGGGCAGCTGCACCACGGGCTCGGGGACGTCCTCCACGCGCATGTCGTACGGGGCGTGGATGGTGGTGGCGCGCATGGCGAGGGTCCTTCTCGTGCGGGGTCGTGCGGGGTCGTGCGGCGCCCGCGGGGGTGTGCGGGCGCACCTCACGGTACGCCGCGGTCACCACCGGCGGCGCGCCCAGGGCGCCCCCGACCGGCGCCCGGCCACCCCTACGGCCCCTCCGTCGCACCCGGGCCACCCGTACGGCCCTCATGGCCGGCCCGTCCGTCAGACGCCCGCCGCGCCCAGCAGGCTGCCGGCCGCGTAGGTGACCCCCATCGCCAGGGCCCCGCCGACCACGTTGCGCAGCACCGCCCGCCCGGGGCGGGCCGCGCCGAGGCGGGCGCTGGCCCAGCCCGTGAGGACGAGCGCGGCCAGGACGGAGCAGACGGTGACGGGGAGCCGCCAGCCGGCCGGGGGCAGCACGATGGCGAGCAGCGGCAGCAGCGCGCCCACCGTGAAGGCGGTGAAGCTGGCCCAGGCCGCGTGCCAGGGGTTGGTCAGCTCGTCCGGGTTGATGCCCAGCTCCACGCGCGCGTGCGCCCGCAGCGCGTCCCGCGCGGTGAGCTGTTCCGCGGCCTCCCGGGCCACGTCACGGGTCAGCCCGCGCTCCTCCAACAGGCCGGTCAGCTCCCGCAGTTCGGCCTCCGGCTGATCGCGCAGCTCGCGTTTCTCCACGGCCAGCGCGGCCACCTCGGAGTCCCGCTGGGTGGAGACGGAGACGTACTCGCCGGCCGCCATGGACATCGACCCGGCGAGCAGCCCGGCGAGTCCGGCGGTGAGCAGGGCGGACCGGCTCTGGGTCGCGCCGGCCACGCCGACGACGATGCCCGCGGTGGAGACGATGCCGTCGTTCGCGCCGAGCACGGCGGCCCGCAGCCAGTTCAGTCTCGCCCCGAGCGCGCCCCCGTGTGCCTCGTCGTGCGTTGGTTCCGTCACAGCAGGGAGGATCGCACTCCCGGGGCCGCTCGCGCCGCACCGACGCTCCCTCACCGCGCGGATCGGGCCGGGTACGCCATCGGCTTCCCGCCCAAGTCCCCCGCCGCCGTTGCCGGTTCCGGTCGCGGGCGGGTGGGCGAAGCGCGTACACGCGTGCGGCACCCGCGGGTACGGACCGGGACCTGTGGGACCGCGGTGTCAGTCCCGGCCCGTATCCTCAATGACCATGCTCGAAGACCGTGCGACCGCAGTGTCCTCCCCCACCCAGTGGCCGGCCGCGTATCCGAAGGGATACGCGGTCGTTGACGTGGAGACCACCGGCCTGGCCCGGGACGACCGGATCATCTCCGCGGCCGTCTACCGGCTGGACGAGCGCGGCGAGGTCGAGGATCACTGGTACACGCTGGTCAACCCGGAGCGCGATCCGGGACCGGTGTGGATACACGGTCTGACGAGCGAGACACTCGAAGGCGCCCCGCTCTTCGCGGACATCGCGGAGGAGTTCGCCGCCCGGCTGGACGGCCGGGTGCTCGTGGCGCACAACGCCGTCTTCGACTGGCAGATGATCGCGCGGGAGTACGCGCGCGCGCAGCGCGAGGCGCCGGTGCGTCAGCGGCTGTGCACCATCGCGCTGTCGAAGGAGCTGGGGCTGCCGCTGCCCAACTTCAAGCTGGAGTCGCTGGCGGCGCACTACGGCGTCGTGCAGCAGCGAGCGCACCACGCGCTGGACGACGCGCGCGTGCTGGCGGAGGCGTTCCGGCCGAGCCTCGCGGCCGCCGCGGCGGGCGAGGTACGGCTGCCGCTGCTGGAGTGCCGGCCGCTGACGGAGTGGTCGGACCGCCCGGTGCCCCGCCAGCCCTCCGGCGGTTTCGGCGGCTACCGGCCGAGCAGTTGGCGCCCGTCGCGCAAGCGGCCCGCCTGCCCCTACCCCAACCCCGGCCGGTACGAAGACGGCAAACACCTCAGACAGGGCATGCGGGTGGCGTTCTCCGGGGACACCTCGACCGAGCGCGAGCTGCTGGAGGACCGGGCGACCGAGGCCGGGCTGCACGTGGCGTCCAGCATCTCCCGGCTGACCAGCCTGCTGGTGACCAACGACCCCGACTCGGGCACGTCGAAAGTGGTCAAGGCCCGCCAGTTCGGCACACCGGTGGTGGACGAGGCCGCCTTCGGACAGCTGCTGCGCGATGTCGAACCCGCCGACGAGTGACCGTACGGGCCGATCGGCGACCGGCGGACGGGTGACCGTACGAACGGGTGATTGACGGGAGACTCACCCGGCGGCCGCTCGCCCGGCCCCCGGCGACGGCCCACCCTGTGGCGCATGGCGAAATGTGAAGTTTGCGGCAATGACTACGGAATGACCTTCGAGGTCCACGCCCAGGGCGCGGTGCACGTCTTCGACTGCTTCTCCTGCGCGATCCACCGCATGGCCCCGATCTGCGAGCACTGCCGGGTGCAGATCATCGGGCAGGGGGTGGAGGCGGAGAGCAAGTGGTACTGCGGCGCCCACTGCGCCCGGCAGGACGGCCGGACGGGAGTCGTGGACCGGGTCTGACCCGCCCCGGCTGAACCCACCCCACGGCGCGGGGGTACCGTCGTGGGGTGCGTCGCTACCGCTTCCTCCTGTCCGTCCAGTGGGTCATCCTCACGCTCGTCTCGATCGCCCTGATCCCGACGATGATCCGGCTCGGCTTCTGGCAGCAGCACCGGTACGAGGAGCGCACCGCGCGGAACAACCTGGTCTCCTCCGCGCTGCACGCCGAGCCGGTCCCGGTCGAGCGGCTCTCCACCCCCGGGCACGCCGTGACCCGCACCGAGAAGTACCGCACGGTCACCGCGACGGGCACCTTCGACACCGCCCGCGAGGAAGTGGTCCGGCGCCGGACCAACTCCGACGACGAGGTCGGCTTCCACGTGCTCACCCCGTTCGTCCTGACCGACGGCAAGGTGCTGCTCGTCAACCGCGGCTGGATCCCCGCGAACGGCGCCCAGACCGCCTTCCCGAAGATCCCCGCCCCGCCGGCCGGCAGGACCACGATCACCGGGCGGCTGATGGCCGACGAGACGACCGCGGCGAGCGGCATCAAGAACATCCAGGGCCTGCCCGACCGGCAGATCATGCTGATCAACAGCGAGCAGGAGGCGCACCGGCTCGGCGCCCGGGTGCTCGGCGGTTACGTCGAGCAGACCGGGCCCCAGACCGACTCCCCGGAGCAGATCTCCGACCCGGGCACCGAGGACGCCCCGCTGAACTACGCGTACATGATCCAGTGGTGGCTGTTCGCCGCGGCCGTCCCGTTCGGCTGGTGGTCCCTGGTCCGGCGTGAGATCCGCGACCGGGCGGCCGCCGCGGCGGCCGAGACCGCGCAGGACACGCCCGAGGAGACGGCGCCGGCCGCCGTGTGACCCCGGCGCTCGGGAGCACGTCACCCCCGTCACTTCGCGCGTCACTCCCCCGGCGCACCCGCCTGGTTGGCCCCCGGGTCCGCCGGGAACCCGCATCCCGTGAACGCGCGCATCGAGGACTACGCCCTCATCGGTGACGAGCAGACCGCGGCCCTGGTCGGCAGGGACGGCTCGATCGACTGGCTGTGTCTGCCCCGCTTCGACTCCGGGGCCTGCTTCGCGAAGCTGCTGGGCGACGAGGACCACGGGTACTGGCGGCTCGCGCCCAAGGGGGCCCGGGTCTGCACCCGGCGCGCCTACCGGACCGGCACCCTCGTCCTCGACACCGAGTGGGAGACCGCCGAGGGCACCGTGCGGATCACCGACCTGATGCCGCAGCGCGACCGCGCCCCCGACGTCGTACGGATCGTGGAGGGGGTCAGCGGGCGCGTCACCGTCCGCAGCACCCTCCGGCTGCGCTTCGACTACGGATCGATCGTGCCGTGGATGCGCCGCGCCGACGGCCACCGGGTCGCCGTCGCGGGACCGGACTCGGTGTGGCTGCGCACCGAGCCCGACGTGGAGATGTGGGGCGAAGACCTCGGCACCCACTCCGAGTTCACCGTGGCCGAGGGCGAACGGTTCGCGTTCGTGCTGACCTGGCACCCCTCGCACGAGCCGCGGCCCCCGCTCGTCGACCCCTACAAGGCGCTGAGCGCCAGCGTCAGCGACTGGCGGCGCTGGTCCGCCCGCTGCCGCTACGGCGGGCCGTACCGGGACGCGGTCGTACGGTCCCTGATCACGCTCAAGGCGCTCACCTACGCCCCGACGGGCGGCATCGTCGCCGCGGCCACCACCTCGCTGCCCGAGGAACCGGGCGGGGTGCGCAACTGGGACTACCGCTACTGCTGGCTGCGCGACTCCACCCTCACCCTCGGCGCCCTGCTCACCGCCGGCTACCACAAGGAGGCCGAGGCCTGGCGCGACTGGCTGCTGCGCGCGGTCGCGGGCGATCCGGTGGACCTGCAGATCATGTACGGGCTGGCCGGCGAGCGCCGGCTGCCGGAGTGGGAGCTGGCCTGGCTGCCCGGCTTCGCCGACTCCGCGCCCGTGCGCGTCGGCAACGGCGCCGTCGACCAGCTCCAGCTGGACGTGTACGGCGAGGTCATGGACTCGCTGTACCTGGCCCGCGCCACGGGGCTGTCCACCAAGCCGCACATGTGGGCGTTCCAGCGGGCGCTGATGACGTTCCTCCGGTCGGCGTGGCGCCAGCCCGACGAAGGCCTGTGGGAGGTGCGCGGCGGGCGGCGCCAGTTCGTGCACTCGAAGGTGATGGTGTGGGTGGCCGCCGACCGCGCCGTACGGACTCTGGAGGAGCACCCGGAGCTGGAGGGCGACGCGGACGGCTGGCGGGCGATGCGCGACGAGGTGCACCGGGAGGTGTGCGAGCAGGGCTACGACTCCCGGCGCGGGACCTTCACCCAGTACTACGGCTCGCGCGAACTGGACGCCGCCCTGCTGCTGATCCCCCGGGTCGGCTTCCTGCCGCCCGACGATCCGCGGGTGATCGGCACGGTCGACGCGATCCGCGAGGACCTCGGCCACGGCGGCTTCGTACGCCGTTACGACACGGACGCCGTCGGCGTGGACGGCATGCCGGGCGGCGAGGGAGCCTTCCTCGCCTGCTCGTTCTGGCTCGCGGACGCTCTGCACATGACGGGCCGGACGGACGAGGCCAAGGAACTCTTCGAGCGGCTGGTCGCGCTGGTCAACGACGTGGGGCTGCTGGCGGAGGAGTACGACCCGGCGCTGGGCGGCCAGGTGGGCAACTTCCCGCAGGCCTTCAGCCACATCGCCCTGGTGAACACCGCCCTCACCCTGTTCGGCGACGAACAGGCAGGATAGAGCGCATGGATCTTGGACTGAACAACCGGGTGTACATCGTCACCGGGGCGACGCGCGGGCTGGGCAACGCCGCCGCGCGGGAACTCGTCGCCGACGGCGCGAAGGTCGTGATCAGCGGCCGGGACGAGAAGCGGGTCGCCGACGCCGCCGCCGAACTGGGCCCGAACGCGCTGGGCGTGGCCGTGGACAACTCCGCCGAGCGTGCTCCCGAGCAGCTGATCGCGGCCGCCCGTGAGCACTTCGGGGGCTTCCACGGCGTGCTGGTGAGCGTGGGCGGTCCGCCGCCGGGGTTCGTCGCGGACAACACCGACGAGCAGTGGCGCGGCGCGTTCGAGTCGGTGTTCCTCGGCGCGGTGCGGCTCGCGCGCGCGGCGGCGGCCGAGCTGGAGCCGGGCGGGGTCATCGGCTTCGTGCTGTCCGCGTCGGTGTACGAGCCGATCCCCGCGCTGACCATCTCCAACGGGCTGCGGCCCGGTCTCGCCGGGTTCGCCAAGTCCCTCGCGGACGAGCTCGGGCCGCGCGGGATCCGAGTGCTCGGTCTGCTGCCGTCGCGCATCGACACGGACCGTGTGCGCGAGCTGGACGGTCTGTCCGCCGACCCCGAGGCCACCCGGGCCGCCAACGAGTCGCGGATCCCGCTGCGCCGGTACGGGACGCCGGAGGAGTTCGGGAAGGCCGCGGCGTTCCTGCTGTCGCCGGCGGCTTCCTATCTGACGGGGATCATGCTGCCGGTGGACGGCGGCATGCGGCACGGGTTCTGACCGTCAAGTGACCCTCTCGGCAGGGTGTTTGACCGCCCGCAGGCGTACCTCCGCCGGGAGGGACGCCAGCCGGGCCGAGTCGCGGGCGTGCGCCAGTGCCCCGGTCGTGAAGGCGGTCAGCGCCGTCGACGGGTCCGTGTGCGGCTCCAGTTGGAGCCAGATCCGCGCCGTGGGTGCCGTACGGCGGCCACACAGGACGGCCTCGGCGTGGGCCACGCCGTCCTGCCGCACGGCCTCCTCGGCGAGCGCCGCCTCCAGGGCCCTGCCCTGGAGGAGCGCGTACCCGCCGTCGCCGGTGTCGACGACGATCTCGGCCGGCCGGCGGCGGCGCAGGACCGTGGTCAGCCACCACAGGGCGAGCAGCAGCAGAACGGCCAGGCCGGCGAGGACAGTCGGCCACCACCAGTCGGTGTGCCGCCAGCGGGTGCGCTCGGCCCGGCTCAGCAGCACGTCGTGCGGGCCGGCGTGCGGCCACCAGGAGGGCACCGGCGCGCCCAGGCCGACGGCCAGCGCCGAGCCGCCGAGCACGAGCAGGAACAGGCCGGCCAGGCCCAGCACGACACGGTTGAGGCCGCCCGCGCGCATCGTCGTCACCCCTTCCGTCCGGGCCGGGCCACCCGCAGCGACAGCGTGGGCGGCCGGTCCAGGCCGAGGCCCCGGATCGACTCGCCGAGCGTGAGGGAGAGGTCGGCGCGGACGTCGTCCAGGTCGCGGAAGTGCGAGACGGCGCGGACGTCGGCCGTGCGCCGGCGCATCCGTACCCGTACCGAGCGGACCCCGGACACGCCCAGGGCCCGGTCGCGCAGCAGCAGCGCCGCGGCCTCGCGCCGGAGCGCGGCGCGCACGTCGGGGTGGGGACGCCGCATCGGCAGCAGGCCGCGCCGGCCGGGCGTGACCGCGAGGACGATCAGCCACAGGCCGAGGGCGGCGGCGACGCCCGCGCCCACCAGCACCCAGGTGTCGTCCAGTTGCCGCTCGGCCAGCTGCCGGGCCAGGGCGCGGCGCCAGTGCATCGCCGGGCGGTGGGCACGGACGGCGGCGACGTCGTAGAGCAGCAGGCAGGCGCCGGCCACGAGCAGGACGGCGACGACGGCGGCCGGGACACGGCGCGGTGACCAGAAGCGCCGGCTGCCCCGGGGTGCGGGCGAGGCGGCGGGCGGGGGTTTGTCGAGGGTCGGGGTGCTCGTCGGTGGCTCGCTCATCACGCCCTCCCGGGGACCGTGCCGGGTGCCGGTGCCGGATGCAGCCGCTCGATCCGGACGCCGACCTCGGTCACCTCCATGTCCACCAACGCGCTTACCCGCTGGGCGACATGGCGACGCACGGCCGCGCTGTGGGCGCCGATGTCGCAGGGGTAGGCGAGTTCGAGGTGCACCTGGATGCGGGCCGCGTCGTCGTGGCGGACGACGGTGGCGTGCGGGGCGGCGGCGCCGGCGGGCGGAGGTGGCAGTGCCTCGCGGGCCGCCTGCGCGGCGATCTTCGCCACGACCCGGTCGGCGATCCGCAGGGCGCCGCGCTCACCCCGCGGTGCGAGGGCCGGGCGCGGGCGCGGCACGCCGGTCTCGGCGCTCACCGCCCGTCACCGCCGCCGGTCGCGCCGGTCGTCACGAGTGCGGAAGAAGTCGCCCAGCTCCAGGTCGCCCTCGGCGAACCGGCCGGCGACGAACCCGATCGCACCCAACGCCGCCACCAGCAGAAAGGCACCGAACCCGCCGAAGTACCCGGCGAATCCCAGCGCCATTCCGGCGATCATGCCGGCCAGGGCCATGCTCATGCAGCGCTCCTCAGCTCGTCAGCGTGCGGGGTCCGGGGCCGTGCGGCCGGATCACTGGATCCGGGGCTCGGGCTCCTCGTCCTCTTCCTCGGGCAGCTTCACGTCGCTGACGGCGATGTTGACCTCCACGACCTCAAGGCTCGTCATGCGCTCCACGGCGGCGATCACGTTCTCGCGCACCGCGCGGGCGACGTCGGCGATCGAGACGCCGTAGTCCACGACGATCTCCAGGTCGAGCGCGGTCTGCACCTCGCCGACCTCGGCCTTGACGCCCCGCGTCACCGACTTGGAGCCGCCCGGCACCCGGTCGCGCACGGCGCCGAAGGTGCGGGCCAGGCCGCTGCCCATGGTGTGCACGCCGACCACGTCCCGGGCCGCGAGCCCGGCGATCTTCTCCACGACGCCGTCGGCGATGGTCGTCCGGCCCCGGCCCGCCGGGTCGCCGCCGCCGCGCCGGGTGGCCTTGCGGGTCGACAGCCGCTCCCACTGATCGCCCTCGTGATCGCCCTCGGGGGTCGTCGTCATGTCGGTCATCGCCGTACGTCCCTTTCGGTCGTCGCCTCCCGACCACCGTACGCATGGTTCCCCGCCCGCACACCGGGGATACGGCAGGCTGGTGGAATGACGGCGGACCGGTGGACACGGACGGTGGGGCCGGGCAGGCTGCTGCCGCTCGGCGGGGTGCGCGACGGCGCGTGGATCGCGGAGGGGGCGGCCGCGGCCGTGCTGGAGCGTGCGGCGGCGGAGGGGGTGCCCGGAGTGCGGCTGGGCGCGCTGCGCATCGGGCTCGCCGATCCGCAGGAGACGCACGAACCCGTCGTACCGCCTCCGCCGGGCGCGCTGCCGCCGGGCCCGCTGCGGGTGACGGCGGACTTCGCGGCGACGGCCGCCGAACCGCTGCCGGCGGTGGCGGCCCGGCTGCGGCAGGCCCTGGCCACGGCCGCGACGGACGGACTCGGCCTGCTGGTGCGGGAAGTGGACCTGCGGGTGACCGATCTGCTGGAGGCGGCGGAGCCGCCCCGGGAGGTACGTCCGCCCCGGCCGGCGGCGGCCGGGCAGCCCACGGATCCGGACGAGGCCCGGACGGCCGCGGCCGTGCTGTCGGTCCCGGGGGTGACGGGGCTGGCCGCGTCCCTCGGGCGCGGGGTCCGCCTGGAGGAGCGCACGACCGGTACGCCGGCCCTGGCGCACCGGCACGCGCGCGTGGAGCTGACGGCCGGCGCGGATCACCGGGCCGTCGACGTGGCCCGGCGGGTCCGCACGGCAGTACGGGAGGCGCTGGAGGACAGGCCGACGGTGACGGTGTCGATCACGGCGGTCGGCTGACCGGCGTGCCCGCACCGCCGTCCCCGGCCCGGGTGTTTTCGCCTCCTTCGGCCGCTATTCGCCGAGGCCGGCCAGGTCCCGGAGGCGGCGTGCCTGAGCGGCCCGCTCGGCGGCCCGCTGCTCGTCATAGGTACGGTCCGTGGCACCGCGCAGCAACGCCTTGGTCTCCACGACCGCGTCCCGCGGAGCGGCCACCAGCGCCGCGGCCAAGTCCCGCGCGGCCGCGTCCAGTTGGTCGGCGGGCACGGCGAGGTTGGCCAGCCCGGACGCCACCGACTCCTCGGCGCCGACGAACCGTCCGGTGGCGCAGATCTCCAGCGCGCGGGCGTACCCGACGAGACCGACCAGCGGGTGCGTGCCGGTCAGGTCGGGTACGAGGCCGAGGCTGGTCTCGCGCATGGCGAACTGCACGTCGTCCGCGACGACCCGCAGGTCGCACGCGAGCGCGAGTTGGAAGCCGGCCCCGATGGCATGTCCCTGGACGGCGGCGATGGACACGAGGTCGTTACGCCGCCACCAGGTGAACGCCTCCTGGAACTCGGCGATGCTCGCGTCGAGCCCGGCGTCGTCACGACGCGCGAGATCGATGAAGGTCGGCTCGCCCGGGATCCCCTCCGGGGTGAACATCTGTCGGTCCAGCCCCGCGGAGAAGGACATGCCCTCGCCACGCAGCACGACGACACGGACGGAGCCCGGCAGCGACCGGCCGGCCTCGGTGAGCGCCCGCCACAGGGCGGGGCTCTGCGCGTTGCGCTTGGCCGGGTTGGTCAGCGTCACCGTGGCGAGCGCGTCGTCGACGGTGAGCCGTACGCCGTCCTTGTCGAGTACAGGAGCGAGGTCCTGGTCGGGCGAAGCCATGGGGCGCCTCCGATGGGTGCGGTCGGTCAGGCATGCCAGCTGTGCTGGGCACACTTAAGTGACTGCACAGTAACCACCCGGCCGGTCAGACCGCCGACCGGGTGGCCACCATCGAAGCCGATGGGCCGCCCGGAGTCAGGACGATGCGGCCTTCTTGCCCCGGGTCGCTCCGCCACGCCCACGAAGCGTGACGCCCGACTCGCTGAGCATCCGGTGTACGAAGCCATACGAGCGGCCGGTCTCCTCGGCCAGCGCCCGGATGCTCGCACCGGAGTCGTACTTCTTCTTCAGGTCTGCCGCGAGCTTGTCGCGCGCGGCGCCGGTCACCCGGCTGCCCTTCTTCAGAGTCTCGGCCACCCGTGCCTCCTCATGGGAAGTGCGCTCTGGTCTCCTCATGATCACCCCTCCTGGGCGCTATGGCCACCCATTCGGCAAGGTCGGTGGGACATCGTTGTGACGACAGGAGCGGATCCCCACAAGCGGAATTTGATGTTCCAGGAGGTGGTGCCGGTGCGACCGAACGGGTGGATTCACGAAGTGCCAGGTCAGCGACGCGAAACGGCCGACCCCTTGGCGATGAAGGGATCGGCCGGAAAATCCGTGTACGACACACCCCGATACGAGGAGATCTCACACAGATGATGGATCACCGATGAGCCGAATGATCCATCCGCAGTGGATCACGCCAGGGCGACGAGGTCCGCGTAGTCGGAGCCCCACAGGTCCTCGACGCCGTCCGGGAGCAGGATGATCCGCTCCGGCTGGAGCGCCTCGACGGCGCCCTCGTCGTGCGTGACGAGGACGACCGCGCCCTTGTAGGTGCGCAGCGCGCCGAGGATCTCCTCGCGGCTCGCCGGGTCGAGGTTGTTGGTCGGCTCGTCGAGCAGGAGCACGTTCGCCGAGGAGACCACCAGGGTCGCCAGGGCGAGCCGGGTCTTCTCGCCGCCGGACAGGACGCCGGCCGGCTTGTCGACGTCGTCGCCGGAGAACAGGAACGAGCCGAGCACCTTGCGGACCTCGACCAGGTCCATGTCGGGGGCGGAGGAGCGCATGTTCTCCAGGACCGTGCGCTCGGGGTCCAGGGTCTCGTGCTCCTGCGCGTAGTAGCCGAGCTTGAGGCCGTGGCCGGGGACGACCTCGCCGGTGTCGGGCGTCTCGACCCCGCCGAGCAGGCGCAGCAGGGTGGTCTTGCCGGCGCCGTTGAGGCCGAGGATGACGACCCGGGAGCCCTTGTCGATGGCGAGGTCGACGTCGGTGAAGATCTCCAGCGAGCCGTACGACTTCGACAGGCCCTCGGCCATCAGCGGGGTCCTGCCGCAGGGCGCGGGCTCCGGGAAGCGGAGCTTGGCGACCTTGTCGGACTGGCGGACCGCCTCCAGGCCGGAGAGCAGCTTGTCGGCCCGGCGGGCCATGTTCTGCGCGGCGACCGTCTTGGTGGCCTTGGCGCGCATCTTGTCGGCCTGCGCGTTGAGCGCGGCGGCCTTCTTCTCGGCGTTGGCGCGCTCGCGCTTGCGGCGCTTCTCGTCGGCCTCGCGCTGCTGCTGGTAGAGCTTCCAGCCCATGTTGTAGACGTCGATCTGGGCGCGGTTGGCGTCCAGGTAGAACACCTTGTTGACGACCGTCTCAACCAGGTCGACGTCGTGGCTGATCACGATGAAGCCGCCGCGGTAGGTCTTCAGGTAGTCCCGCAGCCAGATGATCGAGTCCGCGTCGAGGTGGTTGGTCGGCTCGTCGAGGAGCAGGGTGTCCGCGTCCGAGAACAGGATCCGGGCCAGCTCGATACGGCGGCGCTGACCACCGGAGAGCGTGTGCAGGGGCTGGCCGAGGACACGGTCGGGCAGGTTGAGCGCGGCGGCGATGGTGGCGGCCTCGGCCTCCGCGGCGTACCCGCCCTTGGTGAGGAACTCGGTCTCCTGGCGCTCGTACTGCTTGAGCGCTTTCTCACGGGTGGCGCCCTGGCCGTTCGCGATGCGCTGTTCGTTCTCGCGCATCTTGCGGATCAGCACGTCGAGTCCGCGCGCGGACAGGATCCGGTCCCGGGCGAGGACGTCGAGGTCGCCGGTGCGGGGGTCCTGCGGGAGGTAGCCGACCTCGCCGGAGCGGGCGATCTGGCCGCCGGCCGGGATGCCCTCGCCGGCGAGGCACTTGGTGAGGGTCGTCTTGCCGGCGCCGTTGCGGCCGACGAGGCCGATGCGGTCGCCCTTGGCGACACGGAAGGTGGCGTTCTCGATGAGGACGCGCGCACCGGCGCGCAGCTCGATACCGGAGGCGGAGATCACGGACATACTCCAGGGCGTAAAGAAGGGGCGGGCGGACGGCTGAGGGCGTTCGCGCCGTCTATTGCGCGAGGAGAATGGCCATAGGACAAGTCTAACGGGACGGTGCAAGCGGTTTTTCTGCGTCCGCGCGTTCGGGCAGCGCTGTCAGTGGTGGCTGCGAGACTGGGCAGAACGCCACGGAACCGGCGTACGAAGGCGTACCTGGGCGTACCAAGGAGTGATCGGCATGGCGGACATGGGTGGTGGACGGCCGAGCATCTATCCCTCGCTGCTGTACGCGGACGCGAAGGCGGCGATCAGACAGCTGACGGAGGCGCTGGGCTTCACGGAGCTGTCGGTGTACGAGACCGAGGGCGGCAAGGTGATGCACGCCGAGCTGGTCCAGGGCCACGGCGCGGTCATGCTCGGCTCCAAGGACCGGGGCGGCCGTTTCGACGCGGCGATGAAGGACGCGGGGCCCGCCGGGGTGTACGTCGTCGTGGACGACGTGGACGCCCACCACCAGCGGGCCCTGGAGCACGGCGTGGAGATCCTGGTGCCCCCGACGGACCAGGACTACGGCGCACGGGACTACATGGCGCGGGACCTCGAAGGCAACATCTGGAGCTTCGGGACGTACGCCCCCGAGATCGGCGTCTGAGACGTCGGAGGCGACCGGGGCGAGGGCTCAGCCGCCGGTGTGCACCTGGAACGCGGCCCGGCGCACGGCCTTGGCCAGGGCCGGGTCGGGGTGGGCGGCGGCGAGCGCGACGAGGACCTGCACGGTACGCGGGTGACCGACGGCGCGGACCTCGTCGAGCAGCTGGGGGACGGTGGGCTGCACCGCGGATTCCAGATGCCGGACCAGCATCGGCGCCTCCCCGTGGTCGGCGACGGCGGCAGCGGTGTCGACCCACAGCCACGTCGCCTCCTCACGGGTGAGGACCTCGTGGGCGTCCTCCGGGTCGACCCCGTCGTGCTCGGCGAGCCACAGCAGGGCGTACGGCCGCAGGGCCGGCTCGTCCACGACCGCGTGCACGTCGGGCTCGGCGGAGCCGCCCACGACGCGCAGCGCCTCGAAGGCCAGGCCGCGCAGCAGGGCGTCCTCGCCGCGCGCGGCGCCGATCAGCTCGGTGACGGCGCCGCCGACGGGCCGCGCGGCGAGCCAGGCCCGGTACTCGGCGCGGGCCGCGTTCGGGCGGAGCTGGGCGCAGCCGCGGAGCATGTCCTCGGCGGACTGCTCGATGTTGCCGGCGGGGCTCTGCGCGGCCACGCAGATCTGCTCCAGCTTGACCCACACCGCCCAGCTTCCCAGCGGGGTGAGGGTGGCCTGGTCGTCGCCGTAGGTCAGGGCGCCGACGGCGCCGAGGGCCCCCAGCGCCCAGTCGAGGAGCGGGGGCAGCGGGGTGTCGGCGGCGGGCTCGGCGTCGGTCTGCGCGGGCAGCTCGGTGCCGGGCTCGTAGGAGACCTCGCAGCGCTCGGTGCGCAGTTCGGTGACCCGCTGCTGGAGCAGGTCGAGCAGCTGCACGCGCGGGACGGGCCCGGCGGACAGCTGGAGGAAGGAGAGCACCTGGGGCATGGCCGAGACGACCTCGGCGACGGCGGCCGGCTCGTGCTCCTCGGGCTCCGGAGAGGCCAGCGACCAGGCGTCGAAGAGGGCGACCCAGCCGCGCAGCACGGCGCTGTCGTCGCGGTCCCAGGCGCGCAGCCGCCAGCCGGGCCGCGCGCTGTCGCCGTGCACCTCGACGAGTCCGGCGAGGCGGGCGGTGTCCCAGTCGGCGCGGACCTGGGCGGCGTTCAGGCCGAGATCGGCGGCGGCGCGCGCGGCCGTCGGGTCGGAGAGGGTGGCCTTGCCGTCGGCGGTGGCGCCGGGGCTGCCGGAGCCGAGAGCGGTGTCGGCCCAGCGGGCGACGCGGACCGCGCCCGCGAGGCCGGTGCGCGCCATTCTGGCCAGTTCGGCGGGGGCGGGGGTGCCCTCCGGCGGCCGGGGTGCGGGGCGCTGCGGGCGCCGCTGGTTCACGGCTCTGGGGGCGGCGGCCAGGGGTCGCGGTCGGACGAGTCGAAGCCTGGAGTCGCGCGGGATACGGGACGTCACGGGTGCAGTCTTCCGGTTGACGGTCCGAAAACCCAAACGGAATGTCACGGCGGGCGACGGGGCTGGCCAACGCACGGGGTCCGGCGCGGGCCGAGGAGGGGGGATCAGGCCAGTCGTACGACCTTAAACGGAATGTCTGGCACCGGGGCTTTCGGTGCATGCCGGACAGCCGGGTCCCCGCTCACACCAGCGGGGTCATGAACCGGCGCAGCCGTTCCTGGTATTCCTGCGGGCCGGCGTTCCACATCGCCGCGTGCGGGGCCCGGGCCACGGTGTGCAGGGCGACGAGGTCCGGGCGGCGGGCGGCGAGGCGGCGGGAGTACTCCCAGGGGGCCACCTGGTCGTCCGGGCCGTGGAAGACCAGGGTCGGTACGGTGAGCAGGTCGGGGTCGGTGGGCTCGGCGGCCCGGTCGGCGTACAGGCCGGTGCGGCCCTGGGCGGCGCGTACGGCGAGCGGCAGCAGGGGCGGCGGGGTGTGCCGGGCCCGGGCGAGGGCGCGCAGCGTGGCCTCCCAGCTCAGCACCGGCGAGTCGAGGACCAGCCCGACGACGCGCTCGCGTACCGGGGAGTGTTCTGCGGCGCGCAGGGCCATGGTGGCGCCGGTGGACCAGCCGAGCAGCACGACGCGGCGGGCGCCGTAGCGGACGGCGTAGCGGATCGCCGCGTCCACGTCCCGCCACTCGGTCTCGCCGAGGTGGTTCAGGCCGTCCGGCGGACGCGGGGCACCGAGGTCGCCGCGGTAGGCGAGGGCGAGGACGGGCACGCGGCGGGAGTGCAGGGGGCCCATGAGGTTCATGGCCTGTTCCCGGGTGGCGCCGAGGCCGTGCACGGCGATCACCCAGGTGTCCCGGGCCGCGGGTACGAACCAGGCGGGCAGGTTGCCGAGTTCGCCGGGTACGTCGATGTCGGCGTGGTCGAGGCCGAGGGCGTCGCCCGGATTGCCGACGTACAGGTTCGGGGTGAGCCACACCGCGTCGCCGGCGGCGAGGGTGCCGTGCGTGACGCGCTCCAGGCGGCGTACGACGGTGTCGGCGCTGTGCTCCGCCCCCGCCAGGACGGGGCCGACGACCGCGTGGGAGCCGTCGCCGGCGAGGCCGTAGGTGCCGGGACGCAGGGAGGCGAGGGCGCGGGTCAGTGTGATCCGGCCGGCGGCCGTACCGTGCACGGTCAGGCGGGGTTCGGTGGGCAGCGGCCGGCCCGCGGGCGCCTTCAGCGCGGCGTCGCTGGCGTACCGGCCGGCGGCGACGGACGCCGCACCGGCCGCCAGGACCGCGGTGACTGCCGTGGCGGTCGCTTTGACGGGACGCACCTGTCCAGTGTGGTAGGCGTCGCGGTCACCGGCCAGTGGAGAGGCGGGGCGGGCGGGGCGACGGTGGGGGTGCAGAGCCGTGGGAGCGCGGGCCGGGGCCGTCGGGCGCCGCCGTCGCGGCCGGGCGCGGTGGGAACGGATCAAGGTGAGCGGAGGCACGGGGACGCGGGGCTGATCGAGGTGAGCGGAGCCGAGGGCGGTGCGGGCGGCGCGCGTCCCGTGTTCACGGCCGCTGGCCGTACCCCCGCAACTTCTCGGCGGCCTCGGCCAGTTGGGCCTCGGTCAGCAGGGACGGCGTCAGGCCCGGCACGCTGGACGCCGTCAGCCACAGGCGGCACATCCATTCCAGTTGGGCGGTGCGGTCGTAGGCCTGGCCGAGGGTGGCGCCGTAGGTGATCGTGCCGTGGTTCTGGAGGAGGCAGCCGGAGCGGCCGGCGAGGGCGCGGAGCATGTTCGCGGCCAGCTCGTCGGTGCCGTAGGTGGCGTAGGGGGCGACCCGGACCGGACCGCCGAGGGCGCCGGTCATGTAGTGGACGGGCGGGAGTTCGGGGACGAGCGTGGAGACCGCGGTGGCGTGCACGGCGTGGGTGTGGACGATGGCGCGGGCGTCGGTCGTGCGGTAGACGGCGAGGTGCAGGGGCAGCTCGCTGGTCGGCACCAGGGTGCCGAGCACCCGGCGGCCGGCGAGGTCGACGCAGGTGAGGTCGTCCGGGGTGAGCCGGTCGTAGGGGACGCCCGACGGGGTCACCAGCACGCGGTCCCCGACGCGGGCCGAGACGTTGCCCGAGGTGCCGACCACCAGCCCGTCGGCTACAGTCCGCCGCGCTGTGACGACCAGCTCCGTCCACGTACGTTCCAGTTCCGCGTCCCGCCGCTGCTCAGCCATGCCGTGATCCTGCCAGCCGTGCGGCCCGGACGTGGTCGCTTCCGGGGCGCACAGGTCACCCGAAAGGCGTCCGCGATCACCATCACCTACCCCCAATGGGCGGAACCTGTCTCGAATCGCCGAGAAACAGTCACACTTCGACGCTCGCCAGGCCTTGAATGAGCCCTCTTGTTCGCCGGACGCCACACCATCCGCCGACCCGGGGAGACACATGGCCCGTGTACGCACCCTTCTCCGTCGCCGCGCCGGTGCCCTCGCCGCGGTCACGGCGGCACTCGCCCTCGCGGTGCCCGCAGCCGGCCCCCCGGCCGCGGCCTCGGGCCTGCCCCGGGGGCACGACGTCTCCTCGCACCAGAAGCACGTCGGCTGGCAGGCGGCCCGGAACAACGGCGCGCGCTTCGCCTACGTCAAGGCGACCGAGGCGACGAGCTACCGCAACCCCTACTTCGCCGAGCAGTACAACGGCTCCCGTGCCGCCGGCCTGGTCCGGGGCGCCTACCACTTCGCACTGCCGGACAGTTCCTCGGGCACGGCACAGGCCCGGTACTTCGTGCGGCACGGCGGCGGCTGGCAGGCGGACGGCTGGACCCTGCCGCCCGCGCTCGACATCGAGTACAACCCGTACAGCAAGAAGCGCAAGTGCTACGGGCTGACGAAGAAGCAGATGGTCCGCTGGATCCGGTCCTTCAGCGACGAGGTGCGCAACGAGACCGGGCGCCGCCCGGTGATCTACACCACCACCCAGTGGTGGAAGCTGTGCACCGGCAACAGCGGCGCGTTCTCCGCCAGCAACCCGCTGTGGATCGCCGGACACGACACCTCGGGACCGGGGCCGCTGCCGGGCGGCTGGCAGTACTGGACGTTCTGGCAGCACGCCACCGACGGCGCTCTGCCGGGTGACCAGGATCTCTTCAACGGTTCGACCGGCCGGCTGCGGACCTTCGCGCACGGCTGACAGCCATGGGGCGCCCGGGGCGCGGGCGGCGCCCGGAGACAAACGGAATCCCATCCGCCCGCCCCGGACACCACCAAGCCCGCCCCAGTTCACCTTCCGTTCATCCAGGTTGCCTACGTTCGTCCAGCCAATGACCTCGAACGATTGCCTGGGTAAATGGAAAGCTTCTCGCTGATCCTCGCGATTGTGGTGGTAACCGCACTCGCGTTTGATTTCACGAACGGTTTCCACGACACCGCCAACGCGATGGCCACCACCATCTCGACAGGCGCCCTGAAGCCCAAGATCGCAGTTGCCATGTCCGCCGGCCTGAACCTGGTCGGCGCTTTTCTGTCCGTGGAGGTCGCGAACACGATCTCCAAGGGACTCGTCGACGAGAAGGGCATCCGGCCCGAGGTCATCTTCGCCGCCCTGGTCGGCGCGATCCTCTGGAACCTGGTGACCTGGCTGGTGGGCCTCCCGTCCAGTTCCTCGCACGCTCTGATGGGCGGTCTGATCGGCGCCACGATCGCCTCGGCCGGCTTCGGTGCCGTGCACGGCGACGTGCTGGTGACCAAGGTGCTGCTCCCGGCGGTCGCCGCGCCGATCGTCGCGGGCATCGCGGCCATGATCTCCACCCGGCTGTCGTACGGCGTCGACAGCAGGACCGAGGGCAAGGCCGAGAGCGAGGCCTCCCGCAAGGGCTACCGCGTCGGCCAGATCGCCTCCGCCGGTCTGGTCTCCCTGGCCCACGGCACCAACGACGCCCAGAAGACGATGGGCATCATCACCCTCGCACTGATCGCGGGCGGCGCCATCGCCCCCGGCTCGAACCCTCCCACCTGGGTGATCCTCTCCGCCGGCCTGGCCATCGCGCTCGGCACCTACATCGGCGGCTGGCGCATCATCCGCACCATGGGCACGGGCCTGACCGACCTGGAGCCGCGCCAGGGCTTCGCCGCCCAGACCAGCGCCGCGACCGCCATCCTGGCCTCCTCCCACCTGGGCTTCTCCCTCTCCACCACGCACGTCGTCTCCGGTGCGGTGATGGGCACCGGCGTCGGCCGCAAGGGCGGGGTGGTCCGCTGGTCCACCGCGACCCGCATGCTGGTCGCCTGGATCCTCACGCTCCCGGCCGCCGCGCTGGTCGGCGCGGGCGCCGAGTCCGTCACGGACCTCGGCGACTGGGGCACCGCCGTGGTCGCCGTCTTCCTGGTCACGTCGAGCGCCGCGATCTGGAAGATGTCCCGCCGCGAGGTCGTCGACCACACCAACGTCGTCGAGGAGACCGAGGTGCCCGCCGGTGTGGTGACCACCGCCATCGCCGCGGTGGCCCCGCCCCCCTCGGGGACGATCGGCGAGGATCTGACCGCCACGATCCCCGCCCCGGCCGGCACGGAGCCCACGGCCCCCGTCGCCTCGGTCGCTCCCCCGGCCACCACCGTCTGACCCCGGCCCCCTCGGTTACCAAGGAAGCATCCCCATGAAGATCGACTGGTCGGCCATCGGCTCCGTCTTCGGCGTCAGCCTCGTGTTCACGGTGGGCCTCGTGGTCCTGTTCACCCTCGGCATCAGGGGCCTGACCCGGCGCGAACAGGCCGCGGCCCAGGGCGACTCCGCCGCCCTCGCCGTCACCGGCGCCTACGTCTGCTTCGCGGCCTGCGCGGCGGCGGTGGCGTACGGCATCTTCCTGATCGTCTCCAAGAGCTGACAGAACGGCACCGGCAAAGGCTCCCCTGCGTCCATGACGCAGGGGAGCCTTTGCCATGCCGGGCGGCCCCACGTGCCCCGCGATGTGGGGATCGGCACACTCTCCCCGTGCAGGTCAACGGCAAGTTGACGGCCGTTCCGGGCCCGTGGTGGACTGCCCGGGCCATGTACGGCGGCAGGAGAGGAAGCCGGTGCGAATCCGGCGCGGTCCCGCCACTGTCACCGGGGAAGAACCCCCGGGAGCCAGGAACTCTCACCGCCGAATCTCGTCGAACCAGGGCGCGGACACCCTGAGTGAGGACACCGATCGCCATGCCCGGCTGCCGAAGGACCCGTACCAGGCCCGCTCCCGCACCCACGGCCGGCTGAGCCCATGGGTGCCGATCGCTCCTACGCGTACGGCGCCGCCGCCGGCCTTCTCGGTGACCTGCTCCTCGGCGACCCGCGCCGTGGGCATCCGGTCGCCGCGTTCGGGCGGGCGGCCGCTGCCGTGGAAGGCGTGTTGTGGCGCGACCACCGCGGCTGGGGCACGCTGCACACCGTCGTGTGTGCGGGCGGCGCCGTCGCACTCGGCGCGGCCGCCGCACGCGCCGTACGCCCCTCCCCCGCCGCCTCCGCCGCCCTGACCGCCGCCGCCGTCTGGTCGGTCGTCGGCGGTACGTCGCTGGGCCGCGAGGCCCGCACCATCGGACGGGCGCTGGAGGCCGGTGACATCGAGGCGGCCCGCGCCCGGTTGCCCCACCTGTGCGGCCGGGACCCCCAGTCGCTGGACGCCGACGGGATCGCCCGGGCCGTGGTCGAGTCCGTCGCCGAGAACACCTCCGACGCCGTCGTGGGCGCCCTGGTGTGGGGCGCCGTGGCCGGGGTGCCCGGACTGCTCGGCTTCCGGGCCGTCAACACCCTGGACGCGATGGTGGGTCACACGTCCCCGCGCCACCGCCGCTACGGCTGGGCCTCCGCCCGACTCGACGACGTGGCCGGCTGGCCGGGGGCCCGGCTGACCGCCGTACTCGCCGCCGTCGCCGGACCCGACCCGCGCGGCGCCCTGCGCGCCTGGCGGGCCGACGCCCGCAAGCACCCGAGCCCCAACGCCGGGCCCGTGGAGGCCTCGTTCGCGGGTGCGCTCGGCGTCCGCCTGGGCGGGACGCTCTCCTACGGCGGACGGGTCGAGCACCGGCCCGTGCTGGGCGGGGACACCGGGCGGGCCGTCCGGGTCGCCGACATCGACCGGGCGGCGCGGCTCTCCCGCCGCGTCGGCCTGCTCGCGCTCGGCACCACGGTCGCCGCGCGGCTCGTCGTCAGCAGCGTCAAGAGCCCGAAGGGACGTGGGAAGTGAACGGGGGACTCCTCGTCGCCGGCACCACCTCCGACGCCGGCAAGAGCGTCGTGACGGCCGGGATCTGCCGGTGGCTGGTGCGCCAGGGCGTGAAGGTCGCGCCGTTCAAGGCGCAGAACATGTCGCTCAACTCCTTCGTGACCCGCGAGGGCGCGGAGATCGGCCGGGCGCAGGCCATGCAGGCCCAGGCGTGCCGGGTCGAGCCGACCGCGCTGATGAACCCGGTGCTGCTCAAACCGGGCGGCGAACAGAGCAGCCAGGTCGTGCTGCTGGGCAGGCCGGTGGGTGAGCTGAGCGCCCGCGGCTATCACGGCGGGCGGCAGCAGAAGCTGCTCGGCACGGTGCTGGACTGCCTGGCCGAGTTGCGGGGCACGTATGACGCGGTGATCTGTGAGGGGGCGGGCAGCCCGGCCGAGATCAATCTGCGCCGGACCGACATCGTGAACATGGGGATCGCGCGGAACGCGCGCCTGCCCGTGCTCGTGGTCGGCGACATCGACCGCGGGGGCGTCTTCGCCTCCTTCTTCGGCACCGTCGCCCTGCTCTCGCCGGAGGACCAGGAGCTGGTCGCCGGGTTCCTGGTGAACAAGTTCCGGGGGGACGTGAGCCTTCTGGAGCCCGGGCTCGACATGCTGCACGGCCTGACCGGCCGGCGGACGTACGGCGTGCTCCCCTTCCAACACGGCCTCGGCATCGACGAGGAGGACGGGCTCCGCGTCTCGCTGCGGGGTGCGGTACGGGAGTCGAACGTCATCGAGCCCCTGGGGGAAGACGTACTGCGGGTCGCCGTCTGTGCCGTTCCCCTGATGTCCAACTTCACGGACGTGGACGCGCTCACCGCCGAACCGGGCGTCGTGGTGCGGTTCGTGGACCGCCCGGAGGAGCTGGCCGACGCCGACCTCGTCGTCGTCCCCGGCACCCGCGGGACGGTCCGGGCCCTGGAGTGGCTGCACGAGCGGGGGCTCGCGGACGCGCTGCGCCGCAGGGCCGCCGAACACCGGCCCGTCCTCGGCATCTGCGGCGGCTTCCAGATCCTCGGTGAGCACATCGAGGACGAGGTCGAGAGCCGCCGGGGGCGGGTCGAGGGCCTCGGGGTGCTGCCCCTAAGGGTGCGGTTCGCCCCCGAGAAGACCCTTGCCCGGCCGGAGGGGGAGGCACTCGGCGAGCGGGTCGAGGGGTACGAGATCCATCACGGGGTCGCCGAAGTGACCGGCGGGGAAGCCTTCCTGGACGGCTGCCGGGCCGGGCAGACCTGGGGCACCCACTGGCACGGCTCGCTGGAGTCGGACGGCTTCCGGCGGGCCTTCCTGCGCGAGGTGGCCGCCGCCGCGGGCCGCCGCTTCGTGCCCGCGCCGGACACCTCCTTCGCCGCGCTGCGCGAGGAGCAGCTCGACCGGCTCGGCGACCTGATCGAACAGCACGCGGACACGGACGCGCTGTGGCGGCTCATCGAGTCGGGCGCGCCGCAAGGACTGCCTTTCATTCCACCGGGAGCGCCCGCATGAGCACAGTGTTGTTGTTGTCCACCGCCGACACGGACCTGCTGGCGGCCCGGGCCTCCGGCGCGGACTTCCGCATCGGCAACCCGACCCGGGTGGACGTCCGGCAGGAGCTGCCGCGACTGCTGGACGGCGCGGACCTCGCCGTCGTACGGCTGCTCGGCGGCAAGCGGGCCTGGGAGGACGGGCTCGCCGCGCTGAAGGCGGCCGGGATCCCGACGGTGCTGCTGGGCGGCGAGAGCGTACCGGACGCGGAGCTGATGGCCGAGTCCTCGGTGCCGGCCGGTGTGGTCGCGGAGGCGCTGAAGTACCTGGTCGAGGGCGGCCCGGCGAACCTGCTGGAGCTGTCCCGGTTCCTGTCGGACACCGTGCTGCTGACCGGCGAGGGCTTCGAGGAGCCGCGGAAGATGCCGGAGTACGGCGCCCACGGCTCGTACGCGGCACGGGACGGCCGCCCGACCGTGGGCGTGCTCTTCTACCGGGCGCACGAGCTGAGCGGCAACACCGCCTTCGTGGACACCCTGTGCGAGGCGATCGAGGCGGAGGGCGCGAACGCCCTCCCCGTGTACTGCGGTTCGCTGCGCGGCGCGGACGCCGGGCTGTACGAGCTGCTGGGCAGGGCCGACGCGCTGGTCGCGACCGTACTCGCGGCGGGCGGCACGCACGCGTCGCAGGCCTCGGCGGGCGGCGACGAGGAGTCCTGGGACATCGGCGCCCTCGCCGACCTGGACATCCCGGTGCTGCAAGGGCTCTGCCTCACCTCGTCGAAGAAGGCCTGGGACGAGTCGGACGCCGCCCTGTCCCCCATGGACGCGGCGATGCAGGTCGCCATCCCGGAGTTCGACGGCCGGCTGATCACCGTGCCCTTCTCCTTCAAGGAGCAGGGTCCGGACGAGGTCCCGGTGTACGTCGCCGACCCCGAGCGGGCCGCGCGCGTGGCCGGAATCGCCCTGCGGCACGCCCGGTTGAAGCACAAGCCGAACGCCGAGAAGAAGATCGCGCTGGTCTTCACGGCGTACCCGACCAAGCACTCGCGGGTCGGCAACGCGGTCGGTCTGGACACGCCCGCGTCGGCGGTGCGGGTGCTGGACGCGTTCCGGGACGCCGGGTACGGGCTCACCGAATACCCCTCCGAGGGCGACGAGTTGATCCACCGGCTCATCGAGGCCGGCGGTCACGACGTGGAGTGGCTGACCGAGGAGCAGCTGGCCGCCGCGCCCGCGCGGGTGCCGCTGGCGCACTACCGGGCGTGGTTCGAGAAGCTCGACCCCGGCCTCAAGGGGGCCGTGACCGAGGCGTGGGGCGAGCCGCCGGGCAGCCTGTACGTCGACGGCGAGGACATCGTGCTGGCGTCCCTCCGGTTCGGGAACGTCGTCGTCATGATCCAGCCGCCGCGCGGCTTCGGGGAGAACCCGATCGCGATCTACCACGACCCCGACATGCCGCCCTCGCACCACTACATGGCGGCGTACCGGTGGCTGGAGGCCGCGCCGTCGGAGGGGGGCTTCGGCGCGGACGCGATCGTGCACATGGGCAAGCACGGCACGATGGAGTGGCTGCCGGGCAAGGGGCTCGGGCTCTCCGGCGGCTGTGCCCCGGACGCCGTCCTCGGGAACCTCCCCCTCGTCTACCCGTTCATCGTCAACGACCCCGGTGAGGGCACCCAGGCCAAGCGGCGCGGGCACGCCACGGTGGTCGACCACCTGGTGCCGCCGATGGCCCGCGCCGACACCTACGGCGACCTGGCCAAGCTGGAGCAGCTGCTCGACGAGTACGCGCTCGTCTCCGACCTGGACCCGACCAAGGCCCCGGCCGTGCGGGCGCAGATCTGGACGCTGGTCAAGGCGGCCGAGCTGCACCACGACCTGCATGTGGACGAGCAGCCGGACGACGACGCCTTCGACGAGTTCGTCATGCACATCGACGGCTATCTGTGCGAGATCAAGGACGTGCAGATCCGCGACGGTCTGCACGTCCTGGGCGGCGGTCCGGTCGGCGAGCCGCGCGTGAACCTGGTACTGGCCGTGCTGCGGGCGTCCCAGGTGTGGGGCGGGCAGGCGAACGCCCTGCCGGGCCTCCGGGCCGCTCTGGCCGCTCACTTCGGGCTGGTCGAGAAGGAGCTGCTGGCCGAGCCCGGCGCGCCGGTGAAGGTGCCGGCGGAGCTGACGGACCTGGCCGCCGGTCCCTCCCGGACGGCCGCCGACGCGATCGACCTGCTGGAGCAGCTGTGCCGGGGGATCGCGGAGGGGATGGAGGCGCGGGCGTGGGACCGTGCGGTCGTGCCCGCCGTGCTGCGGGGCGTGCTCGGCACCGAACTCCCGGACGCCGTCCGGGTGCTGGAGTTCGCGTGCGACGAGGTCGTACCCCGGCTGGCGCGCACCACGGACGAGATCGGGCACATCCTGCGGGCGCTGAACGGCGGTTACGTCCCGGCGGGCCCGTCGGGTTCGCCGACCCGCGGCCTCGTGAACGTCCTGCCGACCGGCCGTAACTTCTACTCGGTCGACCCCAAGGCCATTCCGTCCAGGCTGAGTTGGGAGGTCGGGCAGTCGCTCGCCGACTCGCTGGTGCAGCGGTACCTCCAGGACACGGGCGCGTACCCGAAGTCCGTCGGCCTGACGGTCTGGGGTACCTCCGCGATGCGCACCCAGGGCGACGACATCGCCGAGATCCTGGCGCTGCTGGGCTGCCGCCCGGTGTGGGACGACGCCTCGCGCCGGGTGACGGGCTTCGAGATCGTGCCCCCGGCGGAGCTGGGCCGGCCGCGCATCGACGTCACGGTCCGGATCTCCGGCTTCTTCCGGGACGCGTTCCCGCACGTCGTCGGCCTGATCGACGACGCCGTGCGGGCCGTGGCGGAGCTGGACGAGCCCGCCGAGAGCAACTACGTGAAGGCGCACGCCGACGAGGACACCGCCGAGCACGGCGACCGGCGCCGCGCGACGGCCCGTGTCTTCGGTTCGAAGCCGGGCGCGTACGGCGCCGGTCTGCTCCCGCTGATCGACGCCCGCAACTGGCGCTCCGACGCGGACCTCGCCGAGGTGTACGCGGTCTGGGGCGGCTACGCCTACGGGCGCGGGCTCGACGGGCGGGCGGCGCGCGGCGACATGGAGACCGCGTTCAAGCGGATCGCGGTGGCGGCGAAGAACGTCGACACCCGCGAGCACGACCTGGTCGACGCGGACGACTACTTCCAGTACCACGGTGGCATGGTCGCCATGGTCCGGCATCTGACCGGCGCCAACCCCGAGGCGTACGTGGGTGATTCGGCCGTACCGGACCAGGTGCGGACGCGGACGCTGGGCGAGGAGACGCACCGCGTCTTCCGGGCCCGGGTGGTCAACCCGCGCTGGATGGCGGCCATGCGCCGGCACGGCTACAAGGGCGCCTTCGAGATGGCGGCGACCGTGGACTACCTGTTCGGCTACGACGCCACGGCCGGTGTGGTGGACGACTGGATGTACGAGAAGCTCAGCGCGGAGTACGTCTTCGACCCGGAGAACCGGGACTTCATGAAGAAGTCCAATCCGTGGGCGCTGCGGGGCATCACCGAGCGGCTCCTGGAGGCCGCGGACCGGGGCCTGTGGGCCGAGCCGGACGCGGACACCCTGGAGCGGCTGCGCGCCACCTACCTGGAGCTCGAAGGCGACCTGGAGGGAGACCAGTGAGCACCCCCTTCCCCTTTACGGCCGTTGTCGGCCAGGACGATCTGCGGCTCGCGCTGCTGCTGAACGCGGTCAGCCCCGCCGTCGGCGGTGTACTGGTGCGCGGCGAGAAGGGCACGGCCAAGTCGACGGCCGTACGCGCCCTTTCGGCGCTGCTGCCCGAGGTGGCCGTCGTCGCCGGCTGCCGGTTCTCCTGCGACCCGGCGGCACCGGACCCGGGCTGCCCCGACGGCCCGCACGAGCCGGCACCGGGTACGGCACGGCCGGCGCGGATGGTCGAGCTGCCCGTCGGCGCCTCCGAGGACCGGCTGGTCGGCGCGCTCGACATCGAGCGGGCGCTCGCGGAGGGCGTGAAGGCGTTCGAGCCGGGCCTGCTGGCCGACGCGCACCGGGGCATCCTGTACGTCGACGAGGTCAACCTCCTCCACGACCACCTGGTCGACCTGCTGCTGGACGCGGCGGCGATGGGCGCCTCGTACGTGGAGCGCGAGGGCGTCTCCGTGCGGCACGCGGCCCGGTTCCTGCTCGTCGGCACGATGAACCCGGAGGAGGGCGAGCTGCGCCCGCAGCTGCTGGACCGGTTCGGGCTGACCGTGGAGGTCGCGGCCTCCCGCGAGCCCGACCAGCGGGTGGAGGTCGTACGGCGCCGGCTGGCGTACGACGACGATCCGGCCGGCTTCGCCGCGCGGTGGGCGGACGAGGAGGCCGCCGTACGGCAACGGATCGTCGCCGCACGGGAGTTGCTGGCGCAGGTGCGTCTCGGTGACGGTGCGCTGCGGCAGATCGCGGCGACCTGCGCGGCCTTCGAGGTGGACGGCATGCGGGCCGACATCGTGATGGCGCGTACGGCGACGGCGCTGGCCGCGTGGGCCGGGCGGACGGATGTGCTGGCGGAGGACGTACGGCAGGCGGCGCTGCTCGCGCTGCCCCACCGCAGGCGCCGCAACCCCTTCGACGCGCCCGGTCTGGACGAGGACAAGCTGGACGAGACGCTGGAGGAGTTCTCCGGCGAGTCCCCCGAGGACGATCCGGACCCCGACGGTCCCGGTGGGGGCGGTGGCCGGCCGCAGCCCGACCCCGGTCCGCAGGGGGGCGGGGACGCGTCCGCGCGCCCGGAGGCCGGCGAGGACGGGGAACCGCAGGCGTCCGGGTCGGCCCGGGAGCAGTCGGCCGTACGGGCCGCGGAGCCGTTCCGCACCAAGGTGCTGAGCGTGCCCGGGATCGGCGAGGGTGCCGCCGGGCGGCGCTCGCGGGCGCGGACCGAGCACGGGCGGACCACCGGGTCCCGGCGGCCGCGGGGCGCGCTGACCAAGCTGCACCTGGCCGCCACCGTGCAGGCCGCGGCCCCGTACCAGCGGGCGCGCGGCCGGTCCGGGCCGGGGCTGGTGATCCGCCGGGACGATCTGCGGCAGGCGACGCGGGAGGGGCGCGAGGGCAACCTCGTGCTGTTCGTGGTCGACGCCTCGGGCTCGATGGCGGCGCGGCAGCGGATGGGCGCGGTGAAGGGCGCCGTGCTGTCGCTGCTGCTGGACGCGTATCAGCGGCGGGACAAGGTGGGGCTGGTGACCTTCCGGGGCTCCGGGGCGGACGTGGCGCTGCCGCCGACCTCGTCGGTCGACGCGGCCGCCGTGCGGCTGGAGTCGCTGCCGACGGGCGGTCGTACGCCGCTGGCGGCCGGGCTGCTGAAGGCGCACGAGGTGCTGCGGGTGGAGCGGCTGCGGGATCCGGCGCGCCGGGCGCTGGTGGTCGTGGTGACCGACGGGCGGGCGACGGGCGGCCCTGAACCGGTGGCGCTGGCGGGGCGGGCGGCGCGGCTGTTCGCGGCCGAACAGGTCGCCTCGGTGGTCGTGGACTGCGAGTCGGGGCCGGTCCGGCTCGGGCTGGCCGGGCAGCTCGCGGGTGAGCTCGGCGGTACGGCGGTCACGCTGGACGAGCTGCGGGCGGACTCGATCGCCGGGCTGGTCAGGGATGTGCAGGGGACGTCGAGGAGGGCCGCGTAATGCCGCAGGGACAGCCGAGTGTCGTGCCGGACGACGGTCTGACGACGCGTCAGCGACGGAACCGGCCGCTGGTCGTCGTGCACACCGGCATCGGCAAGGGCAAGTCCACCGCCGCGTTCGGGCTCGCGCTGCGCGCCTGGAACCAGGGGTGGCCGATCGGGGTGTTCCAGTTCGTCAAGTCGGCGAAGTGGAAGGTCGGTGAGGAGAACGCGCTGCGCGTGCTCGGCGCCTCCGGCGAGGGCGGCACCGTCGACTGGCACAAGATGGGCGAGGGCTGGTCGTGGGTCCAGCGGGACATCCAGGGGGACAACTTCAGCAACGAGGAGAAGGCGCGCGAGGGCTGGGAGCAGGTCAAGCGGGACCTGGCGGCCGAGACGTACCGGCTGTACGTGCTGGACGAGTTCGCGTACCCCATGCACTGGGGCTGGGTGGACACCGACGAGGTCGTGGACGTGCTGCGGAACCGGCCGGGCACCCAGCATGTGGTGATCACCGGGCGGAACGCACCCGAGAAGCTGGTGGACTTCGCGGATCTCGTCACGGACATGTCGAAGGTCAAGCACCCCATGGACGTGGGGCAGAAGGGCCAGAAGGGCATCGAGTGGTGAGGTCGTCGGTGCCACGGCTGGTCGTCGCCGCGCCCTCGTCGGGCAGCGGCAAGACCACCGTGGCCACGGGGCTGATGGCCGCGTTCGCCGCGCGGGGGCTCGCCGTGTCCCCGCACAAGGTCGGACCGGACTACATCGACCCCGGGTACCACGCGCTCGCGACCGGCCGGGCCGGGCGGAACCTGGACGCCTACCTGTGCGGGCCGGAGCTGGTCGCTCCGCTGTTCCTGCACGGGGCGCGGGGCTGCGACCTGGCCGTGGTCGAGGGCGTGATGGGGCTGTACGACGGGGCTGCGGGGGAAGGCGAGCTGGCCTCCACCGCCCATGTCGCGAAGCTGCTGCGGGCGCCGGTGGTGCTGGTGGTCGACGCGTCGTCGCAGTCGCGGTCGGTGGCGGCGCTGGTGCACGGGTTCGCCTCGTGGGATCCAGAAGTGCGGGTCGGGGGGGTGATCCTGAACAAGGTCGCGTCCGACCGGCACGAGGAGCTGCTGCGGGAGGCGTTGGACGCGGCCGGGGTGCCGGTGCTGGGTGTGCTGCGGCGGGTTCCTCAGGTGGACACGCCGTCGCGGCACCTGGGGTTGGTGCCGGTTGCCGAGCGGCGGGCCGGGGCCGTGGACGCGGTGGCGGCGATGGCCTCTCAGGTCGAGCAGGGGTGTGATCTCGAAGCCCTGCTCGGACTGGCCCGCAGCGCGGGCACCCTGCCAGGCGCTCCGTGGGACCCGCCCCTCACCACGACAGGCAGGCGTACGGTGGTCGCCGTCGCGGGCGGTCCCGCCTTCACCTTCTCCTACGCCGAGCACACCGAGCTCCTCACCGCCGCAGGCGCCGAGGTCGTCACCTTCGATCCGCTGCGGGACGAGCAACTGCCCGAGGACACCGCCGGGTTGGTGATCGGCGGCGGGTTTCCCGAGGTGTACGCCGGTGAGCTGTCCGCCAACGAGCCGCTGCGGAAAGCCGTGGCGGAACTGGCGCTGCGCGGTGCCCCGGTCGCGGCCGAGTGCGCCGGACTGCTGTACCTCTGCCGGGAGTTGGACGGCCGGCCGATGTGCGGGGTGCTCGATGCCACCGCGCGGATGTCGGAGCGGCTCACCCTCGGCTACCGGGACGCCGTGGCCGTCGGCGACAGTGTGCTGGCCGCCGCCGGGACGCGGATGCGGGGGCACGAGTTCCACCGCACGGTCGTCGCGCCGGGTGCCGGTGCGGCTCCCGCCTGGGGGGTCAGGACGCCCGTACGGCGGGTGGAGGGTTTCGTACAGCGAGGTGTGCACGCGAGTTATCTGCACACGCACTGGGCGGCCGAGCCCGGTGTGGCCCATCGGTTCGTGGAGAGGTGCCGGACGTCATGAGCAGCAGGCTGATCGGAGTCGGGGTCGGTCCCGGTGACCCGGAGCTGGTGACGGTCAAGGGGGTCAACGCGCTGCGTGCGGCCGATGCCGTCGTCGTACCCGTCATGGCTGCGCCTGACGGAAAGGACGGGGGCGAGCCGGGGCGAGCCGAGGCGACCGTGTTGCACTACGTGCCCGCCGAGAAGGTCGTCCGGGTGGTGTTCGCGCTGAACGAGCGGAGCGACCGCGCGCGCCGGGAGGCGGCCTGGGACGCGGCGGGCGAGCGGGTGGCCGAGTTGCTGCGGGCACACGGCTGCGTCGCCTTCGCCACCATCGGCGATCCCAACGTGTACTCGACGTTCACGTATCTCGCGCAGACCATCGTGGAGCTGGTGCCGGACGTGGTCGTGGAGACCGTGCCCGGGATCACCGCGATGCAGGATCTCGCGGCGCGCTCGGGAGCCGTGCTGACCGAGGGCACCGAGCCGCTGACCCTCGTGCCGGTCACGGCCGGGTCCGCCGTGCTCAAGGACGCGCTGGCCGGGCCGGGGACGGTCGTGGCGTACAAGTTCGGCCGGCAGGCCGCCGAGGTCGCCGAGGCCCTCACGGAGACCGGGCGGATCGAGGACGCGGTGTGGGGTTCGGCGCTCGGGCTGCCGGAGGAGTCGGTGCGGCCGGCCGCCGAACTGGACGGGGAGCCGCTGCCGTACCTCTCCACACTGATCGCACCACCACGCCGCGACGACGGCCGGGGCGGCAAACTGTGACCGCGTCGGCCGGCCTCCGTCCGTTCGGTCGGTCCGCAGAGACGGGGGGCGGGTCAGCCGGCGGAGATGCCGACCACCAGCCAGATGAAGGCCGCGCCGGCCACCGTGCACAGGAGGGTGGAGCGCGCCGGGTGTTCGTGGTGGGCCTCGGGGAGGATCTCGGCGGCGGCGAGGTAGAGCAGGACGCCGCCGAAGAGGCCCAGATAGCCGCCGAGCACCGGTTCGGGGATGTGGACGAAGGCCGTCGACAGCGCGCCCACCAGCGGTGCGCAGGCGTCGGCCACCAGCATCGCCACGGCCCGGCGGCGGGCGTTGCCGTACAGGCTCGTGAGGGTGAAGGTGTTGAAGCCGTCGGCGAAGTCGTGCGCGATCACCGCGAGTGCGACGGCCGCGCCCATGCCGCCGCCCACCTGGAAGGCCGCGCCGATCGCCACGCCGTCCATGGCGCTGTGCCCCACCATCGCGCCGGCCGCCGCCAGGCCCACCTCGGGCGCCCGGTGCTGGTGACCCTCGTCGCCGCCGTGGGCGGCCTGGCGCGCGGCCAGGGTGCGTTCCACCAGATGGGCCAGCAGGAAACCGGCCACGAAGAGCAGCAGGGCGGCGGGTACGCCGAAGATCTCGCGGTCGGCGGCGTGCAGCGCCTCCGGCAGCAGGTCCAGGCCGACCACGCCCAGCATCAGACCGCCGGCCAGGCCCAGGACCAGGTGCCGACGGTCGGTCACGCGCTGAGCCGTCCAGCCGCCGGCCAGCGTCATCAGGAACGCGCCGAGCGCGACGAAGACCGCCATAGGGACTTGCTATCCGATGGAGGCGCCTTCGCGCACATCCGGCACCTCCCATATATCCGCACACCCTGACATTTCACTGCTTCTGCTGTGTGTTTTCCGTACGAGAGGATCTTTCTCATGGCCGATGCCCTCATCGATGCCACCGCCGGCAAGGTGACGTTCGTCGGTGCCGGCCCCGGCGCCGCCGACCTGCTGACGTTCCGCGCCGCGCGCGCGATCGCGGACGCGGACGTGGTGATCTGGGCGGCGAGCCTGGTCCAGGCGGAGGTCCTCGAACACGCGCGCGCGGAGGCGGAGATCCTGGACTCGGCGGCCATGTCCCTGGAGGACGTCGTCGCCGTCTACGCGCGCGCCCACGCCGAGGGCCTGAGGGTGGCCCGGATCCACTCCGGCGACCCGGCGCTGTGGGGCGGCACGCAGGAGCAGCTCGACCGGTGCGCGGAGATCGGGATCGCCACCGAGGTCGTCCCCGGTGTCTCCTCCTTCTCGGCCGTGGCCGCCCTCGCGCAGCGCGAGCTGACGATCCCCGAGGTCGCGCAGTCCGTCGTCCTGACCCGGCTGGGCGGCGGCAAGACGCCGATGCCGCCCGGCGAGGAGGTCCGGGAGTTCGCCCGGCACGGCACGACGATGGCGATCTTCCTCTCGGCCGCCCGCAGCGGCCAGCTGGTGCGCGAGCTGCTGGAGGGCGGCTACCCCACCGACACCCCGGTGGTCATCGCCTACCAGGCGACCTGGCCGGAGGAGCTGGTCGTGAAGTGCACGATCGGCACGCTGGAGGAGACGGTCAAGGAGCACAGGCTCTGGAAGCACACGCTCTTCCTGGTCGGCCCGGCGCTCGACGCCCACGGCACGCGCTCGCACCTGTACCACCCCGGGCACTTCCACGGGTTCCGCAAGGCCGACCCGGAGGCCCGGCGGGCCCTGCGCGAGCAGCGGGCGAAGAGTTGATCACGGTCGTCGGGACGGGGACCGGGGCAGGGGCGCCGCTGCCGGAAGAGATCCTCGCCGGAGCCGCGCTCGTCGTCGGCGGGCGTCGGCACCTGGACGCCGTACGGCTGCCCGGCGGCGCAGAGCGCGTCGTCCTCGGGCCACTGGCGCCCGCCCTGGACACCATCGCGGAGTACGTCGGCAAGGAGCTGCCCGTGCTCGTGCTGGCCTCCGGGGATCCGGGGTTCTTCGGGATCGTGCGGGCGCTGGCCGAGCGGTTCGGGGCCGGGCGGCTGGACGTACGGCCGGGTGTCTCCTCGGTGGCGACGGCGTTCGCGCGGATCGGGCTGCCCTGGGACGACGCGGTCGTGGTCAGCGCGCACGGCCGGGATCTGCGGACGGCCGTCAACGTCTGCCGGGCGCGGCCGAAGGTGGCGCTGCTGACGGGTCCGGGCGCGGGTCCGGCGGAACTGGGGGCGGCGCTGCTGCGGCACGGCCCGCGGGCGCCGGGGAGCGCGCCGGCCGGGCCGGTGGCCGCGCCCGCGCACGACTCCCCCGAAGCGGAGACGGCGCACCCGTCCGGCGGGCGGGTCCTGGTCGTCGCCCGCGCCCTCGGCTCCGTGGACGAGCGCGTCGAACGGGTCACGCCCGCCGAGGCCGCCGCCCGGGACTGGGGCACGGACGTCAGCGTGGTGCTGTGCCTGGACGAGACACGGGCGCTCGGCGCGGTGCGCACGGTCGCCGGGGTGCCGGAGCGGCCCGGCGGGTGGGCGCTGGACGAGGACGCGTTCGCGCACCGGGACTCGATGATCACCAAGTTCGAGGTGCGTGCGCTGGCCCTGGCTCGGCTCGGGCCCCGGCTCGGCGACCTGGTGTGGGACGTGGGCGCCGGGTCGGGCTCGGTGGCGGTGGAGTGCGCGCGGCTCGGTGCGGCCGTCGTCGCCGTCGAGAAGGCGGCGGACGGTGTGGCGCGCGTCCGGGCCAACGCCCGCGCCCACGGTGTCGACGTGGCCGTGGTGCACGGCGCGGCACCGGAGGCGCTGGCCGGGCTCGACGATCCCGACGCGGTGTTCGTCGGCGGTGGCGGCCGGGAGCTGCCGGACATCGTCGGCGCCTGTGCGCGGCGGGCGCGGCGGACGGTCGTCGTCGCCATGGCCGCGCTCGACCGGGTACCGGCGGCGCGCACGGCGCTCACGGCCGCCGGGTTCGCCTGCGACGGGGTGCTGTTGCAGGCGTCGCGCCTGGCGCCGCTGCCGGGCGAGGTGTCCCGGCTGGCGGCGACCAATCCTGTGTTTCTGCTCTGGGGCATGCGAACCCAGGTATTCAGTAAGGGAGTTGACGAGTGATCGGCCTCATTTCCGCCACCGCGGCGGGGGCGGCGGCGCGGGACCGGCTGGCCGCGGCGTGGCCGGAGCGGACGCGCGTGTACGAGGGTCCCGTCGGGGAGGCGGTGCGGGCGGCGTTCGCGCAGTGCGAGCAGCTGGTGTGCTTCCTCGCGACGGGCGCGACCGTGCGGCTGCTCGCGCCGCTGCTCGGCGACAAGACCGCCGACCCGGGCGTGGTGTGCGTGGACGAGGGCGGCCGGTACGCGGTCTCGCTCGTCGGCGGGCACGGCGGCGGCGCCAACGAACTCGCCCGCGAGGTGGGCGAGTTGCTGGGCGCTGAGCCCGTGGTGACGACCGCGACGGACTCCGTCGGGCTGCCGGGGCTGGACACGCTCGGGCTGCCGTACGAGGGGTCGGTGGCCGTGGTCTCGCGGGCGCTGCTGGACGGCGAACCGGTCGCGCTGGAGGCCGAGGTCGCCTGGCCGCTGCCGCCCCTGCCCACCTCCGCGCGCGGGGCGTACACCGTCCGGCTGACCGACCGGGCCGTCGCGCCCGGCGAGCGCGAGGTGCTGCTGCGGCCGCCGTCCCTGGTGGTCGGCGTCGGCGCGTCCAAGGGGGCGCCGGCCGAGGAGGTGCTCGGGCTGGTCGAGGAGGCGCTCGCGGAGGCGGGGCTCTCGGTGAGGTCGGTCGCCGAACTGGCCACCGTGGACGCCAAGTCGGCGGAGCCGGGGATCGTCGCGGCCGCCGAGCGGCTGGGAGTGCCCCTGGTGACGTACCCGGCCGAGGAGCTGGCGGGCGTCGAGGTGCCCAACCCGTCCGACGCACCGCTCGCCGCCGTCGGCACACCGTCCGTGGCGGAGGCCGCGGCGCTGGTCCGGGGCGGTGAACTCCTCGTGTCCAAAAGGAAGTCGGCGGCCCAGCCCGCGATGGCCACCTGTGCCGTCGCACGGCGGCCGGGGCGCGGGCGGCTCGCGGTGGTCGGGCTCGGACCGGGCGCCCGGGACCTGCTGACCCCGCGCGCCACGGCCGAACTCCGGCGCGCTTCGGTGCTGGTGGGGCTCGACCAGTACGTCGACCAGATCCGCGATCTGCTGCGGCCGGGCACCCGGGTGCTGGAGTCCGGGCTCGGCGCCGAGGAGGAGCGGGCCCGTACGGCGGTCGCGGAGGCCCGCACGGGGCAGGCGGTGGCGCTGATCGGCAGCGGGGACGCCGGTGTGTACGCGATGGCGTCCCCGGCGCTGGCCGAGGCGTCCGACGACATCGACGTGGTCGGGGTGCCCGGCGTGACGGCCGCGCTGGCCGCCGGGGCGATCCTGGGCGCGCCGCTGGGCCACGACCATGTGTCGATCAGCCTGTCCGACCTGCACACGCCGTGGGAGGTCATCGAGCGGCGGGTGCGGGCGGCGGCCGGGGCGGACCTCGTCGTCACCTTCTACAACCCGCGCTCGCGGGGCCGCGACTGGCAGCTGACCAAGGCGCTCGCGATCCTCGCCGGGCACCGGGAGCCGACGACGCCGGTCGGTGTCGTCCGCAACGCGTCCCGGCCGGACGAGTCGAGCCGGGTGAGCACCCTCGGCGCGCTCGACCCGGCGACGGTCGACATGATGACGGTCGTGACGGTCGGCAACACCGCGACCCGGATCGTCGCGGGCCGCATGGTGACCCCGCGCGGCTACCGCTGGCAGGCGGCGCACCCCGGCGAGCAGGAGGAAGCCGAGTGAACCGGATCGTCCATCCCATCGAGCAGGAGTCCTACCGGCGGCTGCGCGCCCGCCTGGACACCTCGCACTTCCCGCCGCTGACCCGGGCGGTGGTGGAGCGGGTCATCCACTCAGCCGCCGACCTGGAGTACGCCACCGACCTCGTGACCGACGAGGACGAGCTGGTCAGGGCGCATGCCGCGCTGCACGCCGGGGCGCCCGTCGTCGTGGACGTGGAGATGGTCGGCGCCGGGATCACCCGCCGCGAGACCGTGTGCCGGCTCAGGGACGCCGAGGCCGGTGCGGGGCTCACCCGCTCCGCCCGTGCGATCCGGCTGGCGTACGAGCAGGTCGGGCCCGGCGCGCTGTGGGTGATCGGCAACGCCCCCACCGCGCTGGAGGAGCTGCTCACCCTGGACGCCGCCCCGGCGCTCGTCATCGGGCTGCCGGTCGGCTTCGTCGGCGCGGTCGAGTCCAAGGCCGCGCTGCGCGAGAGCGGGCTGCCCGCCGTGAGCAACGTGTCCGAGAAGGGCGGGTCGGCGGTCGCCGCCGCCGCGCTCAACGCCCTGTTGTACCACCCCACTTCACCCGAGGAGACCCCGTGACCACCCCGCCGCCCGCCCTGCTCATCGCCGGCCACGGCACCCGGGACGAGGCCGGAGCCGAGGCGTTCCGCGACTTCGTGCGGGAGCTGGGCCGCCGCCACCCCGAACTGCCCGTCGCGGGCGGCTTCATCGAGCTGTCCCCGCCACCGCTCGGCGACGCCGTCACCGAGCTGGTCGAGCGGGGCGTACGCCGGTTCGCGGCGGTGCCGCTGATGCTGGTGTCCGCCGGGCACGCCAAGGGCGACATCCCGGCGGCGCTGGCCCGCGAGAAGGAACGGCACCCGGGGATCTCGTACACCTACGGCCGTCCGCTGGGCCCGCATCCGTCGCTGCTGGGCGTGCTGGAGCGGCGGCTGGACGAGGCCCTCGGGGCCGGCGCCCGTACGCCCGGGGACCGGGCCGATGTGACCGTGCTGCTGGTCGGGCGCGGGTCGACGGATCCGGACGCCAACGCCGAGGTGCACAAGGCGGCGCGGCTGCTGTGGGAGGGCCGGGGGTACGCCGGGGTGGAGACGGCGTTCGTGTCGCTGGCGGCGCCGGACGTGCCGAGCGGGCTGGACCGGTGCGTGCGGCTGGGGGCGAAGCGGATCGTCGTCCTGCCCTACTTCCTGTTCACCGGGATCCTGCCGGACCGGGTGCGGCAGCAGACCGAGGGCTGGGCGGCCGCGCACCCGGAGGTCGAGGTGCGGTCCGCCGATGTCATCGGGCCCGAGCCGGAGCTGCTGGACCTGGTGATGGAGCGGTACGCGGAGGCGGTCAAGGGCGACCTGCGGATGAACTGCGACTCGTGCGTGTACCGGATCGCGCTGCCAGGTTTCGAGGACAAGGTGGGGCTGCCGCAGCAGCCGCACTTCCACCCGGACGACGACGGGCACGACCACGGCCACGGGCATCACCATCACGGGGGGCACACGCACAGCCATGCGCACTGAGGACACCGGGCGGACCGGGGACACCGGGCACGATCTGCGGCATCACGGCGACGCCGAGGTGCGGGACGACGGCTCGGCGCTGGTCGACCTCGCCGTCAACGTGCGCGCGGACACTCCCCCGCCCTGGCTGCGGGAGCGGATCGCCGCGTCGCTGGGCTCGCTCGCGGCCTACCCTGACGGGCGGGCCGCGCGGGCGGCGGTGGCGGCGCGGCACGGGCTGCCGGTGGAGCGGGTGCTGCTGACGGCCGGAGCGGCGGAGGCGTTCGTGCTGCTGGCCCGGGCGCTGAAGGTACGCCGACCGGTCGTCGTACACCCGCAGTTCACGGAGCCGGAGGCCGCACTGCGGGACGCCGGGCACAGCGTGGACCGGGTGCTGCTGCGGGAGGCGGACGGGTTCCGGCTGGATCCGGCGGCGGTGCCGGAGGACGCCGATCTGGTGGTGATCGGGAATCCGACCAACCCCACGTCGGTCCTGCATCCGGCGGACGGGATCGCCCGGCTCGCCCGGCCCGGACGGACGTTGGTGGTGGACGAGGCGTTCATGGACGCGGTGCCGGGCGAGCGGGAGGCGCTGGCCGGGCGCACGGACGTACCCGGGCTGGTCGTCCTGCGCAGCCTGACCAAGACCTGGGGGCTGGCCGGGCTGCGGATCGGGTACGTCCTGGCCGCGCCAGAGGTCGTCGCCTCGCTGGAGCAGGCCCAGCCGCTGTGGCCGGTGTCCACACCGGCGCTGGCCGCCGCCGAGGCGTGTGTGGCGTCGCGAGCGCTGGCGGAGGCGGGGCACGCGGCGCATCGGATCGCCGCCGACCGGGCCCACCTGGTGGCGGGGCTGACGGCTCTCGCCGACCGGGGTGTCTCGGTGGCCGGCCCCGCGCAGGGGCCGTTCGTGCTGGTCCGGATGGCGGGGGCGGCTCAGGTACGACGACGGTTGCGCGAGGCCGGGTACGCCGTGCGCCGGGGTGACACGTTTCCGGGGCTCGGCGAGGAGTGGGTCCGGGTGGCCGTGCGCGACCGGACGACGGTCAACGGTTTCCTCTCGGCCCTGTCCGCCGCCCTCCCGTGACCGGGGCGCCGCTCCCGTTCCCGGTGGGACAGCCGGGAACGGGAGCGGCACGAGGGCATCAGCCCTCCGTCAGCGCAGCGTCCGCCCCGCGTCAGCCCCTGCGGCGCCGGGCCAGTACCACCGCTCCCCCGCCCGCCAGGACCAGCGCCAGCGCGCCGCCCGCGAGATAGGGAGTCGCCGAACTGCCGCCGGTCTCGGCGAGGTTGCTCTTCGACGCGCCGCCCTGGGGCTTCACGTCGGACGCGGGGGCGGCGTTGCCGGGCGCGTCCTTCGACGTCGTGCCCGCGGCCGGGTCGTGGCTCGGCACCGGGTCGCCCGAGGACGCGGCCGTCGGGGACTCGCAGGTCGCCTGGGCGAGCGTGACCGTGCCCTCGACGTCGGCCACGTTGAGCTTCAAGGGGTTGACGGACACCTTGAGTTGGAGGGCGGTGGCGGCGGCCGTGCGGGTCGTGGTGCGCCGCTGGGACAGGTCGAGGCGGACCTCGCCGATGCCGGGCACCTTCACCTCGGTCGGGCCGCCGGCGGTGAGGGTGACGCGCTTGCCGAGGACCGTGACGCCGCCGAGGACGTTCGCGGAGGCGACAGGCGTCCGGCCGGCCTCGCAGACCGCCTGCGCGGTGACCGTGTCGGCCTCGATCAGGGACAGCAGGGGCAGCCCGGGGACGTGCAGCCGGGCGTGGGCGAGCCGGACCGAGCCCTCGGCGCGCCGTGCGGTCACCGTGGCCTTCGCCGAGGCGACGTCCGCGCCGAGGACGGTGAACGGCCTGCCGCCGTCCACGCCGTCGAGCCGGGCGGACAGCGCGGTCCTGTCGGCGCTCTGCGGCGCCCGGACCTCGTTGAGGGAGAGGGTGAGCGGGACGTCGACGGTCTTGTCGAGCAGGGACACGTCGAGCCCGCTGCGCAGGACGACGGCGGAGGCGCGACCGTGGTCATCGGTCGCGTGCGCGGCGCCCGCGCCCAGGACCGCGGGTGCCGCGGCGAGGGCCGTGACCGTCGCCGCGGCGGCGAGACGACGGGCGGGCATGCGGAAGTTCGCTCTGGTCAAGGTGTTCACGGTGGTGGGACTCCCCGGAAGAACGTGCTTGGGACCCGTCAACCTTGTCCGCAGTACGGGTGAACGGTCAGCGTTCCCCGGTTACTTCACTCAATCGGGCCGTTTCCGCACGCCTCTTCGAATCGTGAAGCACATGCGTTCTCCCGCGCCTCTCCTACTCCACAACCTTCCCGTTCAGCACCACCCGGCGCGGCGCCCTCAGCACCCGTACGTCGGCGCGCGGGTCGCCCTCGTACACCACCAGGTCGGCCGGTGCGCCCTCCTCCAGTCCGGGCCGGCCGAGCCAGGCGCGGGCGCCCCAGGTCGTGGCGGACAGGGCGGCCACGGGCGGGATGCCGGCGGTGACCAGTTCGGCGACCTCGGCGCCCACCAGTCCGTGGGCCAGCGAGCCGCCGGCGTCCGTGCCGACGTAGACCGGGATCCCGGCGTCGTAGGCGCCGCGCACGGTGTCGTAGCGGCGCTCGTGCAGCCGGCGCATGTGCGCGGACCACCGCGGGAACTTGCTCTCGCCACCGGCCGCGAGCTGCGGGAAGGTGGCGATGTTGACGAGGGTGGGGACGATCGCGACGCCCCGCTCGGCGAAGAGCGGGATCAGGTCGTCGGTGAGGCCCGTGGCGTGCTCGACGCAGTCGATGCCCGCCTCGACCAGGTCGCGCAGGGAGTCCGTGGCGAAGCAGTGCGCGGTGACGCGGGCGCCCAGGCGGTGGGCTTCGGCGATGCCCGCCTCGACGGCCGCGCGCGGCCAGCAGGCGGACAGGTCGCCGAGGTCGCGGTCGATCCAGTCGCCGACGAGCTTGACCCAGCCGTCGCCGCGCCTCGCCTCCTGGGCGACGTAGGCGGCCAGGTCCTCGGGCTCGATCTCCCACGCGTAGTTGCGGATGTAGCGGCGGGTGCGGGCGATGTGCCGGCCGGCCCGGACGATCTTCGGCAGGTCGGCGCGGTCGTCGATCCAGCGGGTGTCGGAGGGCGAGCCGGCGTCGCGCAGCAGCAGGGCGCCCGCCTCCCGGTCGGTGCGCGCCTGCTTCTCCGCGGTGTCCGCGTCGACCGGGCCGTGCGCGTCGAGGCCGACGTGGCAGTGCGCGTCGACGAGGCCGGGCAGCACCCAGCCCTCGACGGTGGTGACGTCCCGGGCCCCGACGGGGCGGTCGTAGCAGATCCTGCCCCCGACCACCCACAGCTCGTCGCGGACGTCCTCGGGCCCGACGAGGACCCGCCCCTTCACGTGCAGCACGGCGCCATCGCTCATGTACTGCACCTTAATGAGCTACTGCGCGGGCCCGCCCACCTGGTCCGACGTCTCCTCCTCCACCTCGGCCATCGCCGGGTCGAGGAGCCGGGACAGGAAGTGCCGGGTGCGCTCGTGCCGCGGGTTGCCGATGACCTGGTCCGGGGTGCCGTCCTCGACGATCACGCCGCCGTCCATGAAGACGACCCGGTCGGCGACCTCGCGTGCGAAGGTCATCTCGTGCGTGACGACCATCATGGTCATGCCCTCGCGGGCCAGCCGGCGCATGACGGCGAGGACGTCGCCGACCAGCTCGGGGTCGAGCGCGGAGGTCGGCTCGTCGAAGAGCATCACCTGGGGGCCCATGGCGAGGGCCCGGGCGATGGCCACGCGCTGCTGCTGCCCGCCGGAGAGCGAGGCGGGATACGCCTGCGCCTTCTCGGACAGGCCGACGCGGGCCAGGTTCTCGGCGGCCGTCCTCGCGGCGCTCGCCCTGTCCCGCTTGAGGACCCGGCGCTGGGGCAGCGTGAGGTTCTCGGTGACGCTGAGGTGCGGGAAGAGGTTGAACTGCTGGAAGACCATGCCGATCCGGCGGCGTACGGCGTCGATGTCCACGTCGGGGTCGGTGATCTCGGTGCCGCCGACGAAGACCTGCCCCTTGGTGGGCTCCTCCAGCAGGTTCACACAGCGCAGCAGCGTGGACTTGCCGGAGCCGGAGGGGCCGATGACGCAGACGACCTCGCCCTGCTCTATCTCCAGGTCGATGCCCTTGAGCACCTGGTTGTCGCCGAAGGACTTGTGCAGATCCTGGACGCGGATCTCGGGGCGGGTCACCTGATCTCCCTCTTGGCCTTGGATTCCATCCTGCGCACGACGAGGCTGAGCGGGATCGTGATCAGCAGGTAGCACAGGCCCGCGACCAGGATCGGCGTGGAGTTGGCCGTCGTACTGGCCAGGTCGTTGCCGAACTTGGACAGCTCGCGCTGCTCCAGGGTGACGCCGAGGAACAGCACCAGCGAGGAGTCCTTGAAGAGCAGGACGAGTTCGTTGGTCAGCGGCGGCAGGATGATGCGGAAGGCCTGCGGCAGGATGATCGAGACCATCGCCCTGGCGGGCGAGAACCCGAGCGAACGGGCCGCCTCCATCTGCCCCTTGGGCACGGCCTGGATGCCCGCGCGGATCGTCTCCGCCATGTAGGCGGCGGAGACCAGTCCGAGCGCGACGGCGACCTTGCCGTAGATGCCGCCCGGGTACTCGATGCTCGGGAAGGCGAGCGGTACGCCGGTGCCCACGAAGATGAAGATCAGCAGCGCGGGCAGGCCGCGGAAGATCTCGATGTAGATGCCGGCGAGCCAGCGGTACGGCCCCACGGACGACAGGCGCATCAGGGCGATGACCATGCCGAGGGCGAGGCCGACCACGAACCCGGACAGGGTGAACAGCACGGTGTTCTTCAGGGCCACCGTGATGAGGTCCGGGAACAGCTGGCGCGCGATGTGGGCCTGCGCGAACTGGTTCTTCAGCCGCCCCCAGTCCGCGCCGGCCGCGAGCGCGACCAGCGCGGCGACGAAGACGACGTACTGCGCCCCGCGCGAGAGCCTCCGCTTCTGACGGGGCGTCAAGCCGCTCTTCCTCGGCTGGAGTTCTGCGTCCGTGTCGATGGCCATGGGGTCAGGAAGCGGAGGCCGAGGCGGCCGGGGAGGCGACGGAGGCACCATTTGCCGTAGAAACGGCGTACGGACCGATCCACTTCTCGTAGACCTTCTTGTACGTGCCGTCGGCCTTGGCGTCCTTCAGGGCCGTGTTGACGGCGTCGAGCAGGGCCTTGTTGCCCTTCTTGACCGTGAAGCCGTACTGCTCGCCGGTCTTGAGGTTGTCGACGACCTTGAACGCGTTCGCGTTGGCCTTGTCCTTCAGCCAGCCCTGGACCACCGGGTAGTCGATGACGACGGCCTGGACCTGGCCGGTGCGCAGGCCGTTGAGGACCGCGTCGGAGGAGGCGAAGGAGACCGGGTCGTAGCCCTTGCTGCGGGCGAAGTCCTCGCCGGTGGTCTGCGCCTGCGCGCCGAGCTTCTTGCCCTTGAGGCCGGCGAACGAGGTGATGCCGCTGTTCTTGGCGACGAGCACGGCCTGTGTGGCCTCGAAGTACGGGTCGGAGAAGTCGACGTTCTTCCTGCGCTCGGCGGTGATCGTCATGCCGGCGGCGGCCAGGTCGCACTGGCCGGAGTTCAGGAAGGCGCCGGTCTTGAAGTTCTCGAACGGCGTGTCCAGGATCTGCTGCTTGACGCCCAGGTTCTTGGCGACGAGGTCGATCAGGGAGACGTCGAAGCCCTGCACCTTGCCGTCGATCTCCGACTGGAAGGGCGGGTACGGCAGGTGGGTGCAGGTGGTCAGCTGGCCGCCCTTGACGAGGTGGACACCCTTGACCGTCGTCGGACCGCCCCCCGAGCCGCTGGAGGAGCAGCCGGCGACCACGAGCGCCAGCGCGGCGGTCGCGGTGGTGGCGGCCAGGAAGCGGGACCGGCGCCCGAGGAACGTCTTCATGGGGAGTGATCTTCTCTGTGGGGGACCTTTGGGTTCCGATTATAAGGAAGAGTTTGAGTGCCTCAAATCAAACTGATGGTAACGGGGGCATTCCACTTAAGATCGGTGGAGTCGGCCCCGTCGGCCGAAGATCCGGGAACCACCCGAGAACGAAGAGAGAGCCCGCCGTGACGCACCCCTTCCTCGACCTGCCCCCGCTGAGTGCCGAGCGCTTCGCCGCCATCGAGGACGGGGTGGCCCGGCTGCTGGACACCCGCCAGGACGTGCTGATCACCCAGGGCGAGGCGCTGCTGCCGCTGGAGGGCGCGATCCGCGCGGCGGCCGGTCCGGGCACGGTGGCGCTGAACGTGATCACGGGCCCCTACGGGCAGACCTTCGGCGACTGGCTGCGCTCCTGCGGCGCGACCGTGCACGACATCGCGGTCCCCTTCCACACGGCGGTCACGGCCGAGCAGATCCGCGAGGCGTTCGCCGAGCACCCCGAGATCGACTTCGTGTCCCTCGTGCACGCCGAGGCGGCGACCGGCAACACCAACCCGGTCGCGGAGATCGGCGAGGTGGTACGGGAACACGGCGCGCTCTTCTACCTGGACGCGGTCGCCTCGGTGGGCGCGGAGCCGGTGCTGCCGGACGCGTGGGGCGTGGACCTGTGCGTGATCGGGGCGCAGAAGGCGATGGGCGGCCCGGCCGGTGTGTCGGCGATCTCGGTGAGCGAGCGGGCCTGGACCCGGATGGCGGCCAACCCGCACGCGCCGCGCCGCTCCTACCTGTCCCTGCTGGACTGGAAGGAGCGCTGGACCGACGCGGGCCGCGCGGTGCTGCCGCACGCTCCGGCGCAGCTGGAGATGCTGGCACTGCAGGCGTGCCTGGAGCGGATCGAGTCGGCGGGCCTCGACACCGTGATGGCCCGGCACCGCAGCGCGGCGCTGGCCACGCGGGCCGGTGCGGTGGCGCTGGGCGGCCTGGAGCCGTACGTGTACGAGGAGAAGGACGCGGCACCGGTCGCGACCACCCTGCGGGTGCCGGCGGACGTGGCGGCCTCGGAACTGGTGGCCCGGGCCCTGGCGAGCGACCCCACGCTGCCCCTGGTCGCGGGCGGCGGTGCGCTGGCGAAGGAGATGATCCGCGTCAACCACTACGGCCCGGACGCCACACCGGGCGCGGTCCAGAGCTCCCTCGCAGCCCTGGGCGGCGCACTCGCCGAACAGGGCCTGGCCGTGGACCTGGAGACGGCACGCCGAGCCGTGGACGAAGCCTGGACCCGGACGCGCTAGCCCGCACATGCGGGGCATCCGCCGAACAGAGGCTGAGCGCGGATCCGGAGGCAGCGCAGCGGACCGCGGACGGGGCCTGGGCCTGGGGGTAGCAGCGTTCCCGTTCCGTTGCTTCGCTGCGCGGCCCAGGGCTTCCTTGCGGTGGCGGGCGGCTGGGACGCGCCTCGAAGGCTCTGTGCCCGGCCTCGCCCGGCCGGCCGGGCCTGCGCCCGCACGCGCAGCCCGTGTCCGGACGGCAGGCCGCCCTGTCGCACCGGCGTCCGGTCCGTTCCCCGTCGCCGCGCCGAGCGAGGCGGGCGTCCCTGTCCGCCCGCCCCTCGGCCCGCCGCCACCAGGACTCGCGCTCGGCGCCGGCGCGCCGCCCACCGGGGCCGGCCATCGTCCCGAACCGCACCCGGCGGAACCGCGTGCCGCGCCCGGGGCGTTGTCGTACCCGCCTGGCATGCTGCCGCCATGACCACACCTCAGGCACCGCAGACCCTTCCCGACGGCCGGCCCGTGCCGCTGCTGACCGGGCCCGAACTGCCCATGCTGGAAAGCTGGCTGGACTTCCACCGGAGCACGCTGGAGCTGAAGTGCCGCGGGCTGGACGACGAGCAGGTCCGGCTCGCCACGGCGGAGCCGTCGCCGCTGACGCTGCTCGGACTCGTGCAGCATCTCGCCGAGGTCGAACGGAACTGGTTCCAGCGCGTGCTGGGCGGACTGGACGTGCCGCTGGTGTTCGGGGACGAGGCGGGGGCGGGGTACGCCCTCGATCCCGGGCGCGGGCTTCAGGAGGTGCTGGGCGTCTGGCGACGGGAGATCGCGAGCGGGCGGGAGCTGCTCGCCGGGCGGAGCCTGGAGGACACCGGACGGATCACCGACGGGCCGATGACCGGCGCCGAGGTCAGTGTGCGCTGGGTGCTCATCCATCTCATCGAGGAGTACGCCCGGCACAACGGACACGCCGACATTCTGCGTGAACGAATCGACGGAACCACCGGCGCCTGAATTCAATTTACTTTCACAATTCCCGCCTATTTTCCGGACGACAGCTTCCCGTCTTCTTCTGCCCGCTTTTCGCAAGGCTAAACGGGGGAGTTTTCGAGCGTGTTTCTTACGGCCACTTGACGGATTCCTGGCTGTGACGCACTCCACATCAAGGTAGTTTTGCCCGGATTTGCCATGGGGCAATTCGGGCAAAACGCCGAGTCGCTCGTGCGGCCTGACGACGGCCGCCGTGCATTTCCTAATTCGCCTCGCTAAATTCGTGCCGCATGACTGCAGCACCCGCAGACCTGCTCATCGACCAGCCGGCGGTGACCGACGGAGCCGCGCTCTGGCGTCTCGCCAAGGACTCGAAAACCCTCGACCTGAACTCCTCGTACAGCTATCTGCTGTGGTGCCGGGACTTCGCCGGCACCTCGGCGGTGGCACGCGGTGCGGGCGGGGAGCCGGTCGGCTTCGTCACCGGCTACGTGCGGCCCGACCGCCCGCACACCCTGCTCGTCTGGCAGGTGGCGGTGGACTCCGCCCACCGGGGTCTCGGCATCGCCGCCACGCTGCTGGACGGACTGACCGCCCGGCTGACCGCCGAGCGCGGCGTCACCGAGGTGGAGACCACCATCACCCCCGGCAACACCGCCTCCGAGCGGCTGTTCACGTCGTTCGCCGAGCGGCACGGAGCGCGCCTCGAACGCGAGGTGCTGTTCCCCACCGAGCTGTTCCCGGACGGCCCGCACGACCCCGAAGTCCTGTACCGCATCAGCCCGTTGACCGGCGTCACCGCGCGCTGAGCCCCCTCCTGCCGAGCCCCCCACCGAGCCCCCTCCCGAGGAGCGATTCACCGTGACCATCACCCAGCCCGACCTCAGCGTCTTCGAGACCCTCGAGTCCGAGGTGCGCAGCTACTGCCGCGGCTGGCCCACGGTCTTCGACCGCGCGCAGGGCAGCCGGATGTTCGACGAGGACGGCCATGTGTACCTCGACTTCTTCGCCGGTGCCGGGTCACTCAACTACGGCCACAACAACCGGGTACTCAAACGGGCGCTGATCGACTATCTGGACCGGGACGGGGTCACCCACGGCCTGGACATGTCGACCACGGCCAAGCGGTCCTTCCTGCAGGCCTTCCAGGATCTGGTGCTGCGCCCGCGCGACCTGCCGTACAAGGTCATGTTCCCGGGCCCGACCGGCACCAACGCCGTGGAGTCGGCGCTGAAGCTGGCCCGCAAGGTCAAGGGCCGGGAGGCGATCGTGTCGTTCACGAACGCCTTCCACGGGATGTCGCTGGGCTCCCTCGCCGTCACCGGCAACGCCTTCAAGCGGGCCGGCGCCGGCATTCCGCTGGTGCACGGCACCCCGATGCCGTTCGACAACTACTTCGACGGCAAGGTCCCGGACTTCCTGTGGTTCGAGCGGCTGCTGGAGGACCAGGGCTCGGGGCTCAACAAGCCCGCCGCGGTGATCGTGGAGACCGTGCAGGGCGAGGGCGGCATCAACGTGGCCCGGCCCGAATGGCTGCGCGCGCTGGCGGAGTTGTGCGAGCGGCAGGACATGCTGCTGATCGTCGACGACATCCAGATGGGCTGCGGCCGCACCGGCGCCTTCTTCTCCTTCGAGGAGGCGGGCATCACGCCGGACATCGTCACCGTCTCCAAGTCGATCAGCGGCTACGGGCTGCCGATGTCGCTGTGCCTGTTCAAGCCGGAGCTGGACGTGTGGGAGCCCGGCGAGCACAACGGCACCTTCCGCGGCAACAACCCCGCCTTCGTCACCGCGACCGCGGCGCTGGAGACGTACTGGGCGGACGGCTCGGCGATGGAGAAGCAGACCCGGTCCCGGGGCGAGCAGGTCGAGCAGGCGCTGATCTCGATCACCGAGGAGAACCTCGCCGACATCAAGGAGTACCGCGGGCGCGGACTGGTGTGGGGCATGGAGTTCCACGACAAGGCGCGGGCCGGCCGGATCGCCACGCGGGCCTTCGAACTCGGGCTGCTCATCGAGACGTCCGGCCCCGAGAGCGAGGTCGTCAAGCTGCTGCCCGCGCTCACCATCACACCGGACGAGCTGGACGAGGGCCTGCGGATCCTCGCCCGCGCCGTCCGCGAAACGGCCTGACCAGCGCATCAGCGCACAAGCGAGGAGGAAGAACAGCACCGTGATCGTCCGATCGTTCAAGGACATCGAAGGCACCGACCGGCATGTGAGGGCGAAGTCCGGCACCTGGGAGAGCAAGCGGATCGTCCTCGCCAAGGAGCGGGTCGGCTTCTCCCTGCACGAGACCGTCCTCTACGCCGGCACGGAGACGTCGATGTGGTACGCCAACCACATCGAGGCCGTCGTCTGCACCCGGGGCGAGGCCGAACTCACCGACCACGAGACCGGGACGTCGTACACGATCACGCCCGGCACCATGTACCTCCTCGACGGCCACGAGCGGCACACGCTGAAGGTCAAGGAGGACTTCCACTGCCTGTGCGTGTTCAACCCGCCCGTGACCGGACGGGAGGACCACGACGAGAACGGCGTCTACCCGCTCCTGACGGAGCCCGAGGAGGTGTGACGGACATGACCACCCTGACCGATCTGTACCCCAGCCGCGGAGCCACCGAGGTCAGCGTCCCCCGGCAGGACCCGGTCGTCTGGGGCTCCCCGGACGTGCCCGGTCCGATCGCCACCGGCGACCTGCGGTCGTACGAGCGTGACGGCTTCCTCGCGATCGACCAGCTGATCGCCCCCGACGAGGTCGAGGTCTACCGGCAGGAGCTGGACCGGCTGATCGACGACCCGGCGATCCGCGCCGACGAGCGCTCGGTCATCGAGCCGGCGTCGCAGGAGATCCGCTCGGTCTTCGAGGTGCACCGGATCAGCGAGGTGTTCGCGAACCTGGTGCGCGACGAGCGCGTCGTCGGCCGGGCCCGGCAGATCCTCGGCTCGGACGTGTACGTCCACCAGTCCCGGATCAACGTCAAGCCGGGCTTCGGCGCGAGCGGCTTCTACTGGCACTCGGACTTCGAGACCTGGCACGCCGAGGACGGCCTGCCGCACATGCGCACGGTGTCCGTCTCGATCGCGCTGACCGAGAACCACGACACCAACGGCGGCCTCATGATCATGCCGGGCTCGCACCGCACGTTCCTGGGCTGCGCCGGCGCCACGCCCAGGGACAACTACAAGAAGTCCCTCCAGATGCAGGACGCGGGCACACCGTCCGACGAGGCGCTGACGAAGATGGCGGGCGCGCACGGCATCAAGCTCTTCACGGGCAAGGCCGGTTCGGCGACCTGGTTCGACTGCAACTGCATGCACGGCTCCGGCGACAACATCACGCCGTTCCCGCGCAGCAACGTGTTCATCGTGTTCAACAGCGTGGACAACGCGGCCGTCGAACCCTTCGCGGCACCGGTGCGGCGGCCCGAGTTCATCGGGGCGCGGGACTTCACGCCGGTGAAGTAGCCCCGGCGTACCGATGACCGCGGTACGCCTGCGAACCCCGGGCCGGGGCCTCCTGTGTGGGACGGGAGGCTCCGGCCCGGTCATGTCGTGGGCGCCGTCAGCCGGCCAGCACGTCCAGCAGCCGGTCCACGTCCGCGGGCGTGTTGTAGAGGTGGAACGAGGCCCGCAGGTTGCCGGCCCGGTTCGACACCTCGACACCCGCGCGGCTCAACTCGCCCTGGCGCGCGCCCAGTCCGGGGACGGAGACGATGGCCGAGCCGGGGGCGGGCAGGGGCGCGTGGCCGAGCGAGCCGAGTCCGGCCCGGAACCGGTCGGCGAGGGCCAGGTCGTGGGCCTGTACGGCGGCCACGCCCAGCTCCTCGATCAGGGCGAGGGAGTGGCGCACGCCGGTGTAGGTGAACAGGGCGGGGCTTACGTCGAACCGCCGCGCCGAATGGGCGAGTTCGGCCACCGGGCCGTAGCAGCTGTCCCAGGGTTCCTCGGCCGCGACCCAGCCCGCCAGCAGCGGGGCGAGGCCCCCGAAGTCCTCGGGGACGACGAGGAAGGCCGCCCCGTGCGGGCCGAGCAGCCACTTGAAGGTCGTGGAGACGGTGAAGTCGTAGTCCCCGGCCTCCATCGGCAGCCAGCCCGCGGCCTGGGAGAAGTCGACGTAGGTGCGCGTGCCGTGCGCCCGGGCCGCCTCGCGCAGGGCGGGCAGGTCGGCGATCCGTCCGTCGGCGGACTGGGCGGCGCTGACCGCGACGAGCGCGGTGCCGGGCCGCACGGACTCGGCGAGCCGCTCCAGCGGTACGGCGCGGACCTTGAGGTCGCCCCGCGTGTGGAACGGGTTGAGCACCGAGGTGAAGTCGTCCTCGGCGGTGAGGACTTCGGCGCCGGCCGGCAGCGAGGCGGCGACCAGGCCGGTCTGCGAGGCGACCGACGCTCCGGCCGCCACCCGGGCCACCGGCACCCCGGCGAGCCGGGCGAACGCGGCGCGGGCCAGCTCCACGTCCTCGAACAGCGGGTCCAGCGGCCGGCCCGCCGCCCTGATCGCCACCGCTTCGTGCAGGGCGGCGACGGTGCGGACGGGCAGCAGGCCGCTGCTCGCGGTGTTCAGAAAAGTGTTCTTCGGGCTGAACTCGGCACGGACGAGGCTCTCGAAGGTCTCCATGCCCCCACTCTGCGGGGCATGGCACCTCCCGTCCATTGCGAAAACATACGTGGATTCGCTTAGCGCGCCTTATACATCCGCGCCGACCTGCGGTTTCAGTCCTGCTGCGGTACGGCGCACCCGTCCGGTCCGCAAGCCTGCGCCCCGCCCTGGTCCACCAGCTTCAGCGGGGTCCGCTCGCCCCAGGCCTGGCTGAGGGCCTGGGAGAAGACCTCGGCGGGCTGGGCGCCGGAGACGCCGTAGGCGCGGTCGAGGACGAAGAACGGCACGCCGTTCGCGCCGAGCTGGGCGGCCTCGCGCTCGTCGGCGCGGACCTCGTCGGCGTAGCGGGCCGGGTCGGCGAGTACGGCGCGGACGGCCTCCGCGTCCAGCCCGGCCTCCACCGCGAGCTCGACCAGGCGCTCGTCGCCCTCGCTGAACACCGACCGCTCCTCGGCGAAGTTCGCCCGGTACAGGATCTGGATCAGCGCGTCCTGGACGCCCTGCTCCCCGGCGAAGTGCAGCAGGCGGTGCATGTCGAAGGTGTTGCCGTGGTCGCGGCCGCGCGTGCGGTAGTCGAGGCCCTCGGCGGCGGCCTGCGCGCCGAGGTTGTCCTCGCCGGCCTCGGCCTGCGCCTCGCTCATGCCGTACTTCTTGGCGAGCATGGTGATCACCGGCTGGACGTCGCCCTTGGCGCGGCCCGGATCCAGTTCGAAGGAGCGGTGCACCACCTCGACCTCGTCGCGGTGCGGGAAGGCGGCGAGGGCCTTGTCGAACCGCGCCTTTCCGACGTAGCACCAGGGACAGGCGATGTCCGTCCAGATCTCGACGCGCATGCTCACGGCTCTTCTCCGGGTCGTACGGGCACAGGGGCTCTCCCCGCTCCCGGTACGTGAACGTTCAAACAGCCCGTTTCATTCCCCGGGCACGGAGAAGCGCAGGAACAGGTGGTGGTCACCGTCGGCCGGCGGGTTCTCCGGGTCCGGGAACCAGCCGAGGCGGGCGTAGAAGGCCTGGGCGCGCCGGTTGTCCACGTGTACGTCGAGCATCGCGCGCCGCCTGCCGTCGGCGCGCCACTGCTCCACACAGGCCGCGTGCAGGTCGGTACCGATGCCGGCGCGCCAGCGGTCGGGGTCGACGTGGAACTGGAACAGCTTGACCGTGTCGGCGGGGCCGCCGTCCGGGGTACGGAAGGAGGCGATGCCCACGATCCGGCTCTGCTCCACGGCGCACAGCACCTGCCCCTCGGGCCGCTCGACGGAGCCGCGCCAGGCCTCGGCCCAGTCGACGTCGGACCGGGGGACGCCGTCCGGGTAGTACGTGGACCGGGCCCGGAAGTGCAGATCGGCGATGGTCTCGGCCTCGGCGGGCAGGGCGGTGCGGATCACGCGGGCGCCCGCGATTCGGTCATTGATCATGTCACCGGGGACGTGCTCGCCCGCGGTGCGGTTCCGCACCCGCCGGCTCGAAGCCCCCCTAACTCCCGTCCCTCAGATCCTGGGGCCAGCTCGGCCTGAGCTCGATGTGGTCGTACGTCACCACGCACCCCTCCCCCATCGGGGACTGCGTCATGAACCCGACCAGGGCGTCGCCGGTCTCCTGCTCGTCGCCCAGGGTGAAGAGCCGGACGAAGGTCCAGCTCTCGCCGTCCCGGGAGGCGTGGAAGGCGAAGGCCCGGCCGGTGCGGCTGATCCGCAGCCAGACCGAACTGCCGTCCACGGTGAAGGAGTTGCAGTCGTCGGAGTGTCCCCGGGTGACCACCGTGCAGACGGTGGGCACGTCCGGGGAGTACTCCAGGCACAGCTTGGCCCAGGCCCGCTCGCCGACGTGCGCGTACAGCACGCCGGCGTCGAAGGCCGCCCGGAACCCCACGGTCACCCGGGCGATCAGCTGGAAGTCCCCCTCCGGCGCCCCCAGCAGCCGGGGCGCGTCGGCGGCGGGGTCGAGGGCCGCGCCGGTGGGCGGGACGAACCGGTCCTGCCGGGGCCCGGCCCAGCCGGTCAGCACGCCGTCCTCGTAGGACCAGTGCCCTGCGGGGCCGTAGGTGCGCAGGGGGAAGGGGAGTTCGGGGAGTTCCACGTCCATCGTCCGATTGTGTCAGGGGGACTTCGAGCCGGCCGGGGTCTTCCCGCCTACCGCTCCAGGAGCCCGTTGAACCGCCGGGGAAGCCCCAGCGGGTTCTCGTCCTTCAGCTCGGCGGGCAGCAGTGCGGTGGGCGCGTTCTGGTAGGCCACCGGGCGCAGCCACCGCTCGATGGCCGTACCGCCCACGGACGTGGACGTGGACGTCGTGGCCGGGTACGGCCCGCCGTGGTGCTGGGCCGGAGCCACGGCGACACCCGTCGGCCACGCGTTCACGACCACGCGCCCGGCCAGCGGGGTCAGCGAGGCGAGCAGCTCCGGCCCCCGGCCCTGCCCGGCGGCCTCCTCCGCCGACACCTGGACCGTGGCGGTCAGGTTGCCCGGCAGCCGCGAGAGCACGGCACTCGCCTCGGCCTCGCCGGTGTAGCGGGCCACGACCGAGACCGGCCCGAAGCACTCCTCCAGCAGGAGGTCGTAGGCGCCCTCCTCGGTCAGCCTCGCCGCCGGCACCGTGAGGAACCCCGCGCTGACCGTGTGCTCGCCGCCCGCGCCCGGTGTGACGGGCGAGTCGACGTCCGCGAGCCGGGCCCGCTCCTCGACCCCGGCGACGAAGTTGTCCCGCATGCGGTGGTCGAGCAGGACCCCGGCGTCGGTGTCGCTGACCGCGTCGGTGAGGGACTTCACCAGCCGGTCCCCGGCCGCGCCGGACGGTACGAGCACCAGCCCGGGCTTCACGCAGAACTGCCCGGCCCCGAGGGTCATGGAACCGGCGAGCCCGGTGCCGATCGCCTCGGCGCGCTCGGCGGCGGCCGCCTCGGTCACGAGGACCGGGTTGAGCGAGCCGAGTTCACCGTGGAACGGGATCGGCACCGGGCGCGCGGCGGCGGCGTCGAAGAGCGCGCGGCCGCCCCGGACCGACCCGGTGAAGCCCGCGGCCGCGACCTGCGGGTGCCTGATCAGCTCGATGCCCGCCGTGAAACCGTGCACGAGGCCGACGACGCCTGCGGGGATGCCGTGTGCCGCGGCGGCCCGGCGCAGCACCTTGGCGACCAGCTCGGACAGGGCCGGGTGGTCGGGGTGGGCCTTGACGACGACCGGGCAGCCCGCGGCGAGCGCGCTCGCGGTGTCACCGCCGGCGACGGAGAAGGCGAAGGGGAAGTTGGAGGCCGAGTAGACGGCGACGACGCCGAGCGGCACCTTGTAGCGGCGCAGGTCCGGGACGGGCGGGGTGGCGGTGTCGTCGGGGTGGTCGATGACGACGTCGAGGAAGGCGCCCTCGTCGACGATGCCGGCGAAGGCCCGCAACTGGTAGCTGGTGCGGGCGAGTTCGCCGGTGAGCCGGACGGGGCCGAGCGCGGTCTCGGCGTCGGCGGTCTCGACGAGGCCGTCCCTGGCCGCGTCCAGGCCGTCGGCGGCGGAGCGCAGGAAGGCGGCGCGGACCGTGCGGTCGGCGAGGGCGCCGCGCGCGGCGTGTGCCGCCAGGACCGCGGCGTCCACCTCCTGGGCTGTGGCCTCCACCGCAACCTGTTCACGCTGCTTCCCGGTGCGCGGGTCGACACTCCAGACTGGTGCTGCTGCCACCGCGGGTCCTCTCCAGACGAGACTGCGCTTAACTGGGTCACCCATCAACCGCGTTCGATATACTGAACACTGTCTCTGATGATGAATTCGCTGCTCGGAGACTACATATCTCGGGTCCTGAATATCCAGGCCCTCGTCGAACGAAGGGGTCAAGGGCGATGACGGCAGGCGACGCAGGGGGCGGGGCGCAGGTCAAGTCCGCGGTACGGACCGTTGAGCTGCTGGAGTACTTCGCCGGCCGCCCTGGCATGCACTCCCTCGCGGCGGTCCAGGAGGCCGTGGGATACCCCAAGTCCAGCCTGTACATGCTGCTGCGCACCCTCGTGGAGCTGGGCTGGGTGGAGACGGACGCGACGGGCACGCGGTACGGCATCGGGGTGCGGGCGCTGCTGGTCGGCACGTCGTACATCGACGGCGACGAGGTGGTGGCCGCGGCCCGCCCTACGCTGGACCGGCTGTCGGACGACACCACGGAGACGATCCACCTCGCGCGCCTCGACGGCACGAACGTGGTCTATCTGGCCACCCGCCAGTCCCAGCACTATCTGCGCCCCTTCACCCGGGTCGGCCGCCGGCTGCCCGCGCACTCCACCTCGCTCGGCAAGGCGATCCTCGCCACGTACTCCGACGAGCAGGTCCGGGGGCTCCTCCCGGAGACCCTCCCGGCGCTGACCGAGCACACGATCACCGACCGCGAGAAGCTCATCGAGGAGCTGCACCAGGTGCGGGAGCAGGGTTTCGCCGTCGACCGCGAGGAGAACACGCTCGGCCTGCGCTGCTTCGGCGTGGCGATCCCGTACCGCACCCCGGCCCGGGACGCGATCAGCTGCTCGGTGCCGGTGGCCCGGCTCACCCCCGCGCACGAGCAGATGATCAAGGACGCGCTGTTCGACGCCCGCGACCGGCTTGCGCTGGCGACACGCAGGCTCTGACCGGACACCCCAGGGGGCCGGCGTTCCTGAGCGTTCGATAAGAAATCGGGCGTACGGGAACGATCGTCCCCTTCTCACTCGTCCTCCTGAGCGGGATGAACAAGACGATCAGGCGGGCGTCCGTCTTCACGATGCTGCTCGTACTCGCTCTGCTGGTCAGGGCGACGTGGGTGCAGTTCTACGACGGCAAGGCCCTCGCGGACGACAATGACAACCGGCGGAACGCGATCGAGACGTACTCGCGGCCGCTCGGGAACATCATCGTGGCCGGCAGCGCGATCACCGGCTCCACGCGGACGACAGGGAGCGACCTCGCGTACAAGCGGACGTACACGGACGGCAAGCTCTACGCCGCGGTGACGGGCTACGCCTCGCAGGCCTACGCCCCCACCCAGCTGGAGGGCATCTACCAGGACCTGCTCAACGGCACGGACCCCCGGCTCAAGACCGTGCTGGGCACGCTCACCGGCGAGCGCTCCGACCCGGGCAACGTGCTCACCACGATCGATCCCGCCGTCCAGAAGGCCGCCTACCAGGCCCTCGGTGACAAGAAGGGCGCGGCCGTCGCGATCGACCCGAAGACCGGCAGGATCCTCGCGGTGGTCTCGACGCCGTCGTACGACCCCTCCTCGCTCACCGACGCCAACACGGCCGGCAGCGCTTGGAAGCAGCTCAACGCGGACAAGAACAAGCCGCTGACCAACCGGGCGCTGCGCCAGCCGCTGCCGCCGGGCTCGACGTTCAAGCTGGTCGTGGCGGCGGCCGCGCTGGAGGACGGGCTCTACAAGAACGTGGACGAGCACACCGACAGCCCCAACCCGTACACCCTGCCGGGCACGGTGCGGCCACTGGCGAACGAGAACCCGTCGGCCCCCTGCGAGAACGCCTCGATCCGGGTCGCCCTGCAGTACTCCTGCAACAACGTCTTCGGCAAGATGGCCGTCGACCTCGGGCAGGACAAGGTGAAGGCCATGGCCGAGAAGTTCGGCTTCAACGACGACTCGCTCGATGTGCCGGTGCGGGCCTACGCCAGCGTGTACCCGTCGCACATGGACAAGGCGCAGACCGGGCTGTCCGGCATCGGTCAGTTCGACGTCACGGCGACCCCGCTCCAGATGGCCATGGTGTCCGCGGCCATAGCCAACGGCGGCAAGCTGGTCTCGCCGCACATGGTGTCCCAGATCACCGACAGCGGCGGCGATGTGGTGAAGGACTATGACTCCGCCGCCGGGACCAAGGAGATCGTCAGCTCCTCCACCGCCGAGCAGCTCCAGTCGGCGATGGAGACGGTGGTCAAGGACGGCACCGGCACGAACGCCCTGGTCGACGGCGCCACCGTCGGCGGCAAGACCGGCACCGCCCAGCACGGCGAGAACAACAGCAAGACGCCGTACGCCTGGTTCACGTCCTTCGGCAAGTCCGACAGCAACGGCAAGGAGGTCGCCGTGGCGGTGCTGGTCGAGCAGTCGGACGCGGCCAGGTCGGAGGTCAGCGGCAACGGCCTGGCGGCGCCGGTGGCGAAGGCGATGATGCGGGCGGCGCTGAAGTAGTCCCGCTCACTTCACCCCGAGAACCTGCTCCAGGGGGTCGATGGCGAAGTACACGAGGAACAGCGCCGAGACCCCCCACAGCAGCCAGTTGACCTCCTTCGCCTTCCCCAGCACCGTCTTGATGAGCACGTAGGCCAGGAAACCGGCGCCGATGCCGTCGGTGATGGAGTAGGTGAACGGCATCGCCGCGATGGTCAGGAACGCCGGGACGGCGATCTCGTACCGGTCCCAGTCGATGTGCTTGACGTGGGTCATCATCAGGAACCCGACCGCGATCAGCGCGGGGGCCGCCGCCTGGAGCGGGACGATGGTGAGCAGCGGGGTGAGGAAGAGGGCGAGGCCGAAGAGGCCGCCGGTGACGATGTTGGCGAGGCCGGTGCGGGCGCCCTCGCCGACGCCGGCGGCCGACTCGATGTAGGCGGTGTTGGAGGAGGCGGAGCCGAGGCCGCCCGCGACAGCGGCAGCGCCGTCGATGAACAGCACGCGGCCGATGCCGGGCACCTGGCCCCGCTCGTCCAGCAGCCCGGCCTCGGCGCTGATGCCGACGATCGTGCCCATGGCGTCGAAGAAGTCCGACAGGATCAGGGTGAAGACGAGCAGGACGGCGGTGAGCCCGCCGGCCTTGCCGAAGCCGCCGAACACGCTGAAATGACCGACCAGTCCGAAGTCCGGGGCGGCGACGAGCCTGTCCGGGACCTTGGGCGTGGTCAGGCCCCAGGTCTTGATGTCGGCGACGGAGTCGATGACGATCGCGACGGCCGTCATCGTCACGATGCTGATGAGGATCGCGCCCTTCACCTTGCGGGCGAGCAGGGCGATGGTCAGCAGCACACCGAGGCAGAAGACGAGCACGGGCCAGCCGGTGAGGCGTCCGACGGCGCCGAGCTGCACGGGCACGGTGGTGTCGGCGGCGTCCGGGATCCGGCTGACGAACCCGGCGTCGACGAAGCCGATGAACGCGATGAACAGACCGATGCCGACGCCGATGGCCTGCTTCAGCTGGTGCGGGATCGCGTTCATGATCGCTTCCCGGAGCCCGGTGAGGACCAGGAGGCAGATGATCAGGCCTTCCAGCACGACGAGGCCCATCGCGTCGGGCCAGCTCATCAGCGGGGCGAGCTGGAAGGCGACGACGGCGTTCAGGCCGAGGCCGGCGGCGATCGCGAGCGGCAGGTTGCCGCCGACGCCCATGACGATCGTCATCACACACGCCACCAGCGCGGTGGCGGTGGCGAGTTGGCCGGTGTCGAGCGTGTGGCCGTACTTGTCCTTGGCGCTTCCCAGGATGATCGGATTCAGGACAAGGATGTAGGCCATGGTGAAGAACGTGGCGAAGCCGCCGCGTATCTCCCTGCCGAACGTGGATCCCCGCTCGGAGATCCGGAAATACCGGTCCACTGACATCGTGCCACTCCTCGTGACCTGGTGATCGGCTTGCGGATGCTGGCTGGATTGTTCCCCTGTTCAACCTGTTTCAGGTTTTCCCTGTGTTACGGAATCTGGTTCGGTGGACCATACGTTGTCCGATACCCCGTACATTCACTCCAAGAGCCGCACCGAGAAGAGGTCACCCGTGGGCACAGTCGTCGACGACGCCGCCTCCGTGGAGTTCCATGCCTTCTTCGAACGGCACTACGCCGAACTCTCCCGTCTTGCCTGCCTGTTGACCGGCGAGTCCGACGCCGCCGACGATCTCGCGGCGGACGCGCTGCTGGCGCTGTGGCACCGCTGGGACCGGGTGCGCGCCGCCGACCACCCGGTGGCGTACGCACGCGGCGTGGTCGCCAACCTCGCCCGCACCCGGATCCGCAGCGCGGTGCGCGAGCGGCGCCGGATCGCGCTGTTCTGGTCGCACCGCGAGGAGAGGACCGAGAACCCGGACGTGGCCGGCGTGGTGGACGTGCGGGGGGCGCTGCGCGGACTGCCGTTCCGTAAACGGGCGTGTGTGGTGCTGCGGCACGCGTTCGACCTCTCGGAGAAGGACACCGCGCTCGCGCTCGGGGTGTCGGTGGGTACGGTTAAGAGCCAGACGTCCAAGGGCATGGCCGAGCTGCAACGGCTGCTCGGCCCCCAGGGCGATCCGCGGCGGGTGCACGAGGCGATGGCGGCCCGGGCCGGCGAGAACGGAGGAAGGAACCGATGAGGCGGCAGGACGTGCACGACGAGCTGCGCGCCCGGCTGCACGAGGCGGCCGAGGCCCACGAGCCGGACCGCGCGCGCATCCTGGCCCGCGTGGAACGCGGGATGGCCGCCCCGGCCGGCTCCCCCCGTGCCGGACACCGGTCCAGCCGCCCGCCGGTGTGGGGCTGGGCCCGGGTGGCCGGCGCCACGGCGGCGGTGGCGGGTGTGCTGGCGGTCGGCGGATACGCGGTGGCGTCCGCGGCGAAGGACAAGCCTCCCGCGCAACAGACGGTCGCGGTCTCGCCGACCCCGACGCCGGCTCCGCACACGACGCCGGCACACCCGTCGGCGGGCGCCACGAACCCGGCGCCCGGCACGGGCGCCACCCACGCGACGCGCGCACCGGGTTCCGCCCCGGCGCGCACACCGGACGCCTCCGGGCGGCCGCCCGCGGCCCGCGGCGGCCAGCAGGGCCCCCTGTGGTCGGACGGCTCGGTCGACCCGCACAGCAACGACTTCTGGGCGCAGAGCGATCTGACCCTCAAGACGTCGAGGCAACTGAGCTCGCTCACCGTCGAGTTGACGGTCGCCCAGACCGGCGGAGTGTCCTTTGCGGGTGCCTGGCGCTCCCTGCCGGAGACGGACTTCACACAGACGGCCGAGGAGCGGGACGGCTTCCTCGTCTGCACCTGGACCCTCAAGGAGGGCCGTACGGTCCCGGCGGGCCAGTGGGTGTTCGCCGGCCAGTACAACCACGGGCGCGGCAGCCGGGACGCGAAGGCCGACGGCTACACCATCACGGGCACCGCGGACGGCGTCGGCTACGCGGTGAAGGGCGACTTCGCGGCACACAGGTGAGGCCGCGCCCCCGGGAAGGGCACCACCCCGCTCACGCGCCCCGCCACGGCACGGTGCTGCCGGCGGACGGGGGCGGAGCGGGTACGGCCGTCAGGCGACGAAGTACGTCGGGTTCGGCAGCTTGTACGTCCGGTCGGCGAAGCCGCCGTCCAGGTCCGAGTACTGGTCGCCGAAGTTGGCGATGATCTCGTACCCGAGGTCGTCCTCGATGTGCTTGCGGGTGCCGGACTTGTACTGCACGGTCGTGCACTTCCAGCTGCCCTGGGTGGCGCAACCGCTCAGGTAGGCGGGCGGGTTGGCCGCGTCCTTGAGGAACATGTGGTCGGCGTCGAGGTTCACGTCGGCGCCGACCTTCTTCAGGTTGGCGACGGCGGCGGTGCGCTGGGCCTCGGTGAGACCGGAGTTGTAGAAGACCTCGACGCCCTTGGACTGCGCGTAGCGGACCAGTTCGGGGCTGCCGAAGACGGCCGGCCGGTCGGCGCGGTTCACGTAGTCGTTCCACGTGGTGGAGTTGTACGTGTAGTTGTACCGCTTCTCGTAGTCCAGGCTGAGCAGCAGCGTGTCGTCGATGTCGAACATGACGGCCGGCTTCTCGCCGTGCCGGTGCGCCTTGCGGGCGGCCTTGTCGATGTAGGCCCTGGCGTCGGCGTCGATCCGCGCCAGGTCCTTGGCGTACGGGCTGTGGGGCGACGCCTGGTAGACACCGTTGCTGTCGGCGGAGGTGCCGTAGTAGGTGTCGATGTCCTTCACCAACTGCCCGATGTTGTAGGGCTCGTGGGTCGAGTTGGCGGTCGACTGCCGGGCACCGGCCGCGCCCGCGCCGTACAGCGCGGCACCGGCGATGGCACAGGCGGCACCGGCGGCGACAACCCTGTGGGACTTCCGCATGAAAACTCCGGATCCGGATATTGAGAGTGATGCACCAGGTCACCGACTGTCTACGCGCATCACACCCCACAGGGCGAGCGGTGTTATCCGATCGATACGATGGCGGTCCCATGCCACGCCGCCCTCCTCCTGCCGGACTCGGTCTCCGGGAAGTCCTCACCGCACTCCTCGCGGCGGACTTCCCCGGCGTGCGCGAACTCCGGGCCCAGGTCCCGCAGGTGAGCCCCGGGCGGCCCTGGGGCGCCGAGTCGCCGAGCACGGACCTGACCGTGCCCTCGTGGGTCCCGGCGGCCCCGGTCACGGACGGCGTCCTCCCGGCGGTGGGCACGGTCGTCGACCATTCCGGAGAGCTGGTGGGCGAGTTGCTCGTCTGGGTGAGCGACGGGCGGCTCTCGGCCCTTGAGTACGCGTGGTACGGCGACCCCGCTCCGACCCGGCTGCCGGACCCCGCCCGGATCAGGGTCCTGTGACCGTGCGCTGCCGCGAGGGGGGAGAATCGGGGGCATGAAGTTCGTCGACGTGCACTGGGAGCGGCACGGGTTCTTTGTGGACCCCCGTGCCTATCTGGATGAACTACCCTGCCTGCGCGACGAGTTGCCGCCGGGCGCCTGGGCCTTCGTCTCCGGTCCCGGGCACTACGACATTCCCGGCGCCACCCGCTGCGTGAAGGACCTGGAGCTGGCCGGGATACACCTCGCGACCGACAGGAGCGGTGGGCTGGTGCTGGAGTTCGCGCCCAACCGGTGGAAGCACGACGTCGGGCTGCGTATCGGCTACACGGGCGTGCGGCACTTCGCCGTCGACCATCACCGTGCCATCGACTGGATGAGGGTCGACACGGTGCTCCTGGACGAGGTGCTTCCCGACGGAGACGGCGGCTGCGCCCATGAGATCGAGCTGACCGACGCGACCCTCACGGTGCGCTGCGACGACCTGGAGGCGGTGTGGGGCGGCGACACGGGCTGAGCCCGGTGACCGTGCGGTGCAGTGTGCGGCCCGGGCAGGGGGAGGCCACCGGCTTCGACCTGGGGGACATGGTCGTCACCGGGGACCTCGGCACGACCGGCTCGGCCGGCCGTGTTCCCGATCAGGGCATGATGATCCACCTGTCGGTCGTCACGCTGCTGGACCAGCTCCGCGGCTTTCTGCGGGGCGACGTCCGGTACCTCAGGTACTACGGGGTCGACACGTCGTTCACGCTCGTTCTGCGGCGGGGCGAGCACCATGTGGCGGTGTCCGGGCGGGACGGGCTCCTCGGCCGGACCACCGGTCCCGCACTCGCCGCCGCGGTACTGGACGCCGCCGAGGATCTTCTACGCGTCCACCCCCTCCCTCCCGGCGATCCGGTCGCCGGGGACTACCGGTACGCCCTGGCGGAGTTCCGCCCCCTCGTGGCGGCCCGGTAGCCCGGGCGGTCGTGCTTGCCGAGCGTTGTTCGAGATCTCGGCCATGGGGAGGTGTGGCCGAGGCCGGGATCAGCCCGCGTACGGTTCCGGCACCCTGCCCGGCCGCGCGAGGAACGCGAAGTCGCAGCCGGTGTCCGCCTGGGTGATCTGCTCGGTGTAGAGCGCGCCGTATCCGCGCTCGTACCGCACGGGCGGCGGCGTCCACTCCGCCCGGCGACGCGCCAACTCCTCGTCGTCCACGTCGAGTCGAAGCGTGCGGGCCGCGACATCGAGGGTGATGAGGTCGCCGGTGCGCACCAGCGCCAGCGGTCCGCCGACGTATGACTCCGGGGCCACGTGCAGCACGCAGGCGCCGTAACTCGTGCCGCTCATCCGGGCGTCGGAGATCCGGACCATGTCGCGCACGCCCTGCTTCAGCAGGTGGTCCGGGATCGGCAGCATGCCGTACTCGGGCATGCCCGGACCGCCCTTGGGACCGGCGCCCCGCAGCACCAGCACGCTGTCGGCGGTGATGCCGAGCGCGGGGTCGTCGATGGTGCGCTGCATGGTCCGGTAGTCGTCGAAGACGACCGCCGGGCCGGTGTGCGCGAGCAGGTGGGGCTCGGCGGCGATGTGCTTGATGACCGCGCCGTCCGGGCAGAGGTTGCCGCGCAGTACGGCGACCCCACCCTCGCGCGCGACCGGGTTGTCGCGGGTGCGGATGACGTCGTCGTGGTGGACCCGGGCGCCGTCGAGCTGCTCGCGCAGGGTGTCGTACGAGACCGTCGGCCGGTCGAGGTGGAGCAGGTCCGGGATCCGGGAGAGGAAGCCGGGCAGGCCGCCCGCGAAGTGGAAGTCCTCCATGAGGTACGTCCGGCCGCCGGGGCGGACGTTGGCGAGGACGGGCACCGTGCGGGCGATCCGGTCGAAGTCGTCCAGGGTGAGCCGGACGCCCGCCCGGCCCGCCATGGCGATCAGATGGATCACGGCGTTGGTGGAGCCGCCGAGCCCGAGGACGGTGGTGACGGCGTCCGCGAAGGCCTCCCGGGTGAGGATGTCGCTCAACTTCCGGCCGCGATGGACCAGTTCGACCGCGACCAGCCCCGCCCTCGCCGCCATCCGCTCGTGCCCCGAGTCCACCGCCGGGATGCTGGACGCGCCGGGCACGGTCACGCCGAGCGCCTCGGCGGCGGCCGTCAGCGTGGACGCGGTACCCATGGTCATGCAGTGGCCGGGCGAGCGGGCCAGGCCGCTCTCCAGCTCGGCCGTCTCGCAGTCCCCGATGAGGCCGGCCCGCTTGTCGTCCCAGTACTTCCACATGTCGGTGCCGGAGCCCAGGACCTCGCCGCGCCAGTGGCCCGGGAGCATGGGCCCGGCCGGGACGAAGACGGCCGGGAGGTCGACGCTCGCCGCGCCCATGAGCAGGGCGGGCGTCGACTTGTCGCAGCCGCCCATCAGGACCGCGCCGTCGACGGGGTAGGAGCGCAGCAGCTCCTCGGTCTCCATCGCGAGCAGGTTGCGGTAGAGCATGGGGGTCGGCTTCTGGAAGGTCTCGCTGAGGGTGGAGACCGGGAATTCGAGCGGGAAGCCCCCGGCCTGCCACACGCCCCGCTTCACGGCCTGCGCACGGTCCCGCAGGTGCACATGGCACGGGTTGATGTCGGACCAGGTGTCGAGGATCGCGATGACCGGCTTGCCGAGGTGCTCCTCGGGGAGGTAGCCGAGCTGGCGGGTGCGGGCGCGGTGGCTGAAGGAGCGCAGGCCGTCGGTGCCGTACCACTGGTGGCTTCTCAGTTCCTCGGGGCGCTTGCGCGGGGCGCTCATATCGGCCATCCGGCGGCGATGGCGGCGACCTCGGCGCGCTCGTCCTCGGGCAGCGCCCTGCTCGGCGGGCGGACGTCGCGGCGGCACAGGCCGAGCGAGGCGAGGGCCTCCTTGACGACGGTGACGTTGTCGGCGGAGCCGTGGGCGGCGCGCAGTTCCTCGAAGCGGCGGATCTGCTCCCAGACCTTCATGGCGGCCGGGTAGTCGCCGGATCGCAGCGCTTCGATCATGTTCAGCGAGACGGCCGGGGCGACGTTCACGAGTCCGGAGGTGAAGCCGGTGGCGCCCGCCGAGAAGTAGGAGGGGGCGTACGGCTCGGCGAGTCCGGCGACCCAGACGAAGCGGTCGAGGCCGGCGTCGCGCGCGAAGGCGGCGAAGCGGGCGGCGTCCGGTACGGCGTACTTCACGCCGATGACGTTCGGGCAGTGGTCGGCGAGTTCGGCGAGCCGGGCGCCGGGCAGCTGGGTGTTGCGCAGGTACGGCACCACGCCCAGCTCGGGCACGGACTCGGCGATGGCACGGTGGTAGTCGACCCAGCCGGCCGCCGAGACGTAGGGGTGCACGGGCTGGTGGACCATGACCATCCCGGCGCCGAGGCCGCGTGCGTGCCGGGCGGAGGCGACGGCGGTGGGCAGATCGTGCCCGACCCCGACGAGGATCGCCGCGCGTCCGCCCGCCTCGTCGACGGTCGACTCGGTGACCTGGCGGCGCTCTTCGGGAGTGAGGGCGTAGAACTCGCCGGTGTTGCCGTTCGGGGTGAGGGTGGTGATCCCGCCGTCGAGCAGGCGGCGCAGCAGGGCCCGGTGGGCGCCGGTGTCGACGGAGCCGTCCGCGGCGAACGGGGTCACCGGGATGGCCACCACGCCGGCCAGGGCCGCCCGCCTGCTCTCGAACGTCACGCTGCTCATGAATGACCTTCCTGCGCGGGGAACTCGGGGTCCGCGGCGTGCCGGGCGTGCGGGACGTCCTGGATCTCCGGGCCGGCCGGGGCGCCCGGCGTGTCCGGGATCCGAGAGGAGAACGCGCGCCGGACGAAGGACGCGATGTGGGCGTGCAGGGCGCCGGCGGCCGCGTCGGCGTCGCCGGCCAGCGCGAGCCGCAGGATCTCCCGGTGCTCGGCGGCCTCCCGCTCCCAGGAGGGGTCGGTGGCCCAGGCGACGGTGGAGACGAGGGCGGCCTGGTCGCGGATCTCGTCGAGCATCCGGCCGAGCAGCGGATTGCCGCACGGCAGGTACAGCGCGCGGTGGAACTCCCGGTTGGCCAGGGAGCGTTCGGCGGTGTCGGTGGCGCCGTCGGCACGGGCCAGCGCGTCGCGCGCGGCATCGAGGGGGGCGCCGCGCCGGACGGCCCGGCGCAGCGCCTCGGGCTCCAGCAGGAGCCGTACGTCGTACACCTCGCGCGCCATGTCCGCGTCCACCATGCGCACCGTGACGCCCTTGTACTGGCTCATCACGACCAGCCCGGTCCCGGCGAGGGTCTTCAGCGCCTCGCGCACCGGGGTCTTGGACACCCCGAACTGCGCGGCCAGCTCCGTCTCGACGAGGGCCTGACCGGGCGTCAACCGCCCGGTCAGGATGCGGTGTCTGATCGCGTCCAGCACGTACTGCGTGCGGGACGGGATCGGGCTGGGCACAGAGGTCATACGGCCCTCTCGGATCTCACATATCGCGTCTCATATATGACGTACGAAGTACGACGCGTTGAAAGTAGGAGGGGGCCCGTGTTTCGTCAATGCTTCTGACAAACGGAGCCGGAGGAAGTCCGAGCCGACGTCCGCGCGCAGAGAGGAGATCCGCACCTCGGCACCGCCACGGGCCCGGGGTGCGGGGAGGCGGTGCCGAGGGCGCGCTCCGGTCGCCCTGCGGGCTGTCAGGCCGGCACCGGCCGCCATCCGGGGTCCCGGCCGCTCAGCCCGACCGCCCGGTCCAGCAGCGTCGCGGACTCCGGCACCGCGACCACCGGCCCGAACAGCCCGCTCCCGCGGCCGGGATCGTTCGCGGCGGCCCGCAGGAACGTGAGCGCCGCGCCCAGCGCGGCCGGGTCGGGGGCGTAGTCCTGTCCCGTGGCGCGTGCCAGATCCCAGCCGTGGACGACCAGTTCGTCGGCGACGACCGCACCCGCGACCGCCGCCGGCAGGTCCACGCCGCCGGCCCGGGTGTCCCCGGTCCACGCGGCCGGGTCGCGCCAGGCGTCGGCCAGCTCGTCCAGCGCCTTGGGCAGTTCCTCGCGCCAGCCGGGGCCGAGGTCCGGGACGGCGGCGTTCGGGTTGGTGTCGGTCGTGGGGCCGAGGTCCTTGCGCGCCGCGTCGCGGAAGGCCACGGACAGCCCCAGCAGGTGGCCCAGCAGGTTCCGCACCGCCAGGTCGGGGCAGGGGGTCGGGCCGACCAGCTGCTCGTCGGTCACGGACTCGGCGAGCCGCGCCACGGCTCTGGCCTGGGGTCCGAGGTCGAACGTGGTCATGTCTGCCTCACTCCTTCAGGATCGTGTCTCCCGTACGAAGGACAGACCGGCTGGTTCCGGAAAACTCATCGGTTCCACGCCTTCTTGTCCAGGGCGACCGGCCGCCGCCGAGGCACCACACCGCGATCACCGGGTCGCACAGGGCGCAGCCGAACGATGAGTCGTGGGCGAACGGGATGATCGGGTGGCCCTTGAGGTGGTGCACGACGTCCCAGGCCGTGTGCAGCAGCCAGCCGACGCCGATCCAGGCCCAGGAGTCGAGGCCCTTGTAGGCGACGAAGGTGGACACGGCCGTGAACGCGAACTCCCAGCCGCCCATGCCGCCACCGCTGAGGTAGGCGGCGCCGGCACCCGCCACTATGACCGCGTTGAGGCGGCGCCGGTGGGCTTCCGGGACGAGGGACATGAGCAGGACGTAGAGGAGGCCGATGAGGATCGGGGCGACGTAACGCATGCGCTCGACGGTAGGCAGCGGCCCGCGTGCGCCCCAGTGGGACGACTGACACGTTCCGACGGATTGTCGCCAGCGGCCGGCCGGTGCGGAACCCGCCGGTCCGCCACACCGGAATAGGGCATCTCACCGATCCCCGCCCACCCTCCTTAGCTCCACGATGACCAGGCATGACGACTTCGTGGAGCCTGCCGCGCGTCCTGCGGGACCGCAACGCGGCGCTGTATCTCACGGGCCTGGCGGTGTCCGCCTTCGGCACCTCCTCGCTGTGGCTCGCCTCGGGCGTGTGGGTCAAGGACCTCACCGGGTCCGACGGTCTGGCCGCCCTGTGCATGCTCGCCCTGTGGGCGCCCACCCTCGCGGGCCCGGCACTCGGCACGGTCGCCGACCGGGTGCGCCGGGGGCCCCTGCTGGTCCGCATGGACCTGGGGCTCGCCGCCGCCCTCCTCACGCTCTTCGCCGTCCGCTCCCCCGGCGGGCTGTGGCTGCTGTTCACCGTCCTGTTCCTGTACGGCACGGTGGCGGTCGTCGCCGAGGCCGCCGTGGCGGGGCTGGTGACCGCCGCCGTCGACGAGGACCTCCTCGGCGACTTCAACGGGCTGCGGATGACCGTCACGGAGGGCATGAAGCTGGTCGCCCCGCTGACCGGGGCGGGCCTGTACGCCGCCTTCGGCGGTCCGGCGGTCGCCTGCCTGGACGCGGTCACCTTCGTGGTCTCCGCCGGTCTGGTCGCCCTGCTGCGGGTGCGCGAGGAACGGCCCGTACGGCCGGGTGGCGGCTGGCGCGGGGAGACCGCGCGGGGCGTGCGGCATCTGTGGGGGCACCCCGGGCTGCGTCCGCTGGTCGCGGCGGGCGGTACGACGATGCTGCTCGGCTCGCTGAGCGCCACGACGGTGTACGCGGTCGTGGACCGGCTCGGCCGCTCACCCGCCTACACGGGCGTGCTGTACGCCGTCCAGGGCGCGGGTTCGGTGGCGGCCGGACTCGTGGCGGGGGCCGCGCTGCGGCGCCTCGGCGGGCGCCGGCTCGCGGCGGCGGGCATCGCGCTGAACGCGGTCGCGGTGGCCGCGCGGGCGGTGCCGTCGGACGCGGTGGCCCTCGGGTCCGCCGCGGCGACCGGGCTGGCGCTGCCGTGCGTGCTCGTCGCGGTGTTCACCGCCGTCCAGCGGGAGACGCCCGGCCCGGTGCTGGGCCGGGCGACGGCCACGGCCAACGCCCTCGTCTTCACGCCCAACGTGATCGGGCTGGGCGTCGGGGCGGGCCTGGTCGAACTGGCCTCCCCCGCGCTGCTGTTGCCCCTCTACGGCCTCGCGATGCTGCTGACGGCGGCCGCGACGGCTCAGCGCGCGGACGGCCCGGACCGCCCGGACGACGCGGACAGCGCGGACAGCTCCTCCCGTACCGTGTCGAGGTCGTCGTCCGACGCCAACCCGGCGTGATACAGGCGCAGTTCCGTCGCGCCCTGCGCACGCGCGCGTGCCGCGTCCTGCGCGAGGGTGCCGGGGCTGCCGCCCACCCCGGAGACCACGGTGAAGTTGGCGGCGATCACCGTCCGCTCGCGCGCGTGGGCGGCGAAGGGCGCCAGCAGGCCGGTGCCGCCCGCGCACGGCACCACCACACCGTCGGCGACGGCGAGCACGCGCGCGGGGTCGGCGCCGGCGTTGGCGCCGCAGTGGTGCGAGACCGGGTCGGCGTGCAGCAGGATCCGGAAGCCGGCCGGTGCGGCGGCGCGGACGGCGGCGACGGCCTCCTCCTGGAGGGTGCCGGCGGTCTCCTCGCGCCACGCGCGCGTGCGGGCCGCCGGCTCCTCGCCGAGCCGGTCGACGACAGTCGGCCAGCCCTCGTCGTCCGCCGCGCCCCGCCACAGCGGCTCCAGGGCGTCGCGCACGGACGCCGCCAACCGGTCGGGGTCGAGGCCGTGTTCGCCGTAGCCGTCGCGGCAGGACGGGCAGAAGCACAGGGCCATCAGGTACTGCCCGGCCTCGCCGAGGCCGACCCCGCCGGTCTTGTCGTGGGCGTGCAGATGCTGGAGCCCGTACCAGCCGAGGGACTCCAGCTCGGTGCCGTGCGCGCCGGGGCGTACGGCGGCCTCGGCGGCGAGGTCGACCAGGTACGCGCGCGTGGCGGGCTGGGCGATGCAGGGCGCCCAGGGGTAGCGGTCGCCGTAGGCGTTGACGACGGAGGTGTCCGGATGCTCGGCGCCCATGCGGGAGTTGTGCGCGAGCACGACCCAGGTGTGCACCTCCAGGCCGGCCGCGGCCAGGGCCCGTGCCGCCTCGCCGTAGGCGTCGCCCGGGGCCCAGCGGCCGGCGGCACGGGGGCGCAGGTCGCGGCCCGCCCAGCGGTCGCCGGGCGGGTAGAGGACGGCCGCGTACTCGGCGGTGACGATGCGGTGGCGGGGGTGGCGGGGCGTCAGGGTGCGGGTGGAGTGGTAGGCGGCGGCGAGGGTCACCTGCCGTATCCCGAGTCCGGCCACGCGCGCGGGGGCCGCGGGATCGCCGTTGACGTCCCAGGGGTAGACGAACGCCGACGCCTTCACCGGCCCTCCTCCAGCAGTGCGTAGCCGCGCTCGATCAGCTGGGCGAGCTGCTTGACGTGTTCCTCGGACGGTTCGTGCAGCGGGGGCCGGACCTCGCCGACGTCCAGGCCGCGCAGCCGTACGCCCGCCTTGACGAGGGAGACGGCGTAGCCGTGGCCCTGGGCTCGCAGTTCCACGAGCGGGCGGTAGAAGCCGTCCAGGAGGCGCCGCACGGTCGCCGTGTCGCCCTCCGCGAGGGCGCCGTGGAAGGTCCGGGCGATCTCGGGGGCGAAGCAGAAGACGGCCGAGGAGTACAGGGTGATGCCGAGGGCGTGGTAGGCGAGCTGGGTCTGCTCGGCGGTGGGCAGGCCGTTGAAGTAGAGGAGGTCGCCGGGGGCCTCGGTGCGCACGGCGCTGACGATGCGCTGCATGAGGTCGAGGTCGCCGAGGCCGTCCTTGAGGCCGATGATGCCGTCGGTGCGGGCGAGTTCGACCACCGTGGGCGGGGTGAAGACGGCGTTGTCGCGCTGGTAGACGATGACCGGCAGGGCCGTGGCGGCGGCGACCTCGCGGTAGTGCCGCAGCAGCCCTTCCTGGCCGGCTTTGACGAGGTACGGCGGCATGGCGAGCAGGCCGTCGGCGCCCGCCTCCTCGGCCAGGCGCGCGTAGCGGACGGCGAGCGCGGTGCCGTACCCGGCGCCCGCGACGACCGGCACACGCCCCTCGGCGGCCTCGACCGCGGCCCGGACGCAGTCCTTGAACTCCTCCGGCAGCAGTGCGTGGAACTCTCCGGTGCCGCAGCAGGCGAACACGGCCGCGGCGCCGGCCTCGACGCCCCGGCGCACATGGGTGCGGTAGACGTCGAGGTCGAGGGCGCCGCCCGGGGCGTAGGCCGTGACGGGGAAGAAGAGCGGCCCGCTCGGGTCGCTGAGCCGTTCGGTGAGAGGGGCTGGCGTCACGAGCTCTCCCTTGAGAAACACCGGTGCATGTTTCTGATTTACGTCTACATTTCTGAACGCGACTACGCTAAGGGCCCCCTTGCGGCAGGTCAAGCAGGCAAACCCGCAACTCCCGAGCGGATTCACCGCGCTCACGCGACACTTGACGCCGCCCGGTGAAGCTCTCTAACTTGTCCATGTATGTGAATATCGGCCACAAGGAGAACCGAGGATGCCCGCTCCCCGCACCGTTCTACTCACCGGCGCCGCCGGCGGGCTCGGCACCCTGATGCGCTCCCTGCTGCCGGAGTACGGCTACGCGCTGCGCCTGTTCGACATGCGCCCCGTCGAGGGCGCGCCGGACGCGATCACCGCCGACCTCGGCGACACGGCGGCGGTGCGCGAGGCGGTGCGGGGCGTGGACGCGGTCCTCCATCTCGCGGGCATCTCCCTGGAAGCCCCGTTCGAGAAGATCCTCAAGGCGAACATCGAGGGCACCTACCACCTCTACGAGGCGGCCCGCCAGGAGGGTGTGCCCCGGATCGTCTTCGCCTCCTCCAACCACGCCGTCGGCTTCACCCCCGCCCCGCGCACGGGCGAACCGCTCATCCCGGTCGACACGCCGCGCCGCCCGGACACCTTCTACGGCCTGTCCAAGTCCTTCGGCGAGGATCTCGCCCAGCTGTACTGGGACAAGCACGGCCTGGAGACCGTCTCGGTGCGCATCGGCTCCTGTTTCCCGGAGCCGACCAGCGTGCGCATGCTCTCGGTGTGGATGAGCCCGGCCGACGGCGCCCGCCTCTTCCACGCGGCCCTGACCGCCGAGGAGGTCGGCCACACGGTCGTCTACGGCTCCTCCGCGAACACCCGGCTGTGGTGGGACCTGACCACCGCGCGGGCGCTCGGTTACGCGCCGCAGGACGATTCCGAGCCGTACGCCGGCAAGCTGATCGCCGAGCAGGGCGAGCTGGACCCGGCGAACCCGGCCCACGGCCGCCTGGGCGGCCACTTCGTGAGCGACCCGCCGATCTGGCCGTACTGACGCCACGGAAGGCGTCCGGAAAGAGGGCTCCCGGCGGCGGAAAACCGTCGCCCACGCGCGCGGGCGGGCACCGAACGGGCCCGCCCGCCGCCGTGTTCGGGCATCCGGGCCGCCCGCTCCCACCCCGCCGGACACGGCCTCGCAGGTCGGCGGCGGGCACCACGCTCGGCAAACGGGCCCACACGGGCAGAAACGGGCCCACGACAGGCTTGGTCGGTGCCACGCCCCCGCTGTAGAACTTCCCCCATGGGCCCGAACGGGCGGTTCCACGCGGAAGCGGGTGACGGCATGAGCACCAGGACGGCAGAAGAGCGCCAGCGCGAGATCGTGCTGGCGGCGCGCGCCACCGGCTCGGTCGACGTCGCCGCGCTCGCCGAGGAACTGGGCGTGGCCAAGGAGACCATCCGGCGCGATCTGCGCGCCCTGGAGGACCACGGCCTGGTCCGCCGCACGCACGGCGGCGCCTATCCGGTGGAGAGCGCCGGCTTCGAGACGACGCTCGCCTTCCGCGCCACCAGCCATGTGCCCGAGAAACGCCGGATCGCGGCCGCCGCGGCCGGGCTGCTCGGGGACGCCGAGACGGTCTTCGTCGACGAGGGCTTCACCCCGCAGCTCATCGCCGAGGCCCTGCCCACCGACCGGCCGCTCACCGTGGTCACCGCCTCGCTGCCGGTCGCGGCCGCCCTCGCCGAGTCCGAACAGGTCTCGGTGCTGCTGCTCGGCGGCCGGGTCCGGGCGGGCACGCTGGCCACCGTCGACCACTGGACGACGAAGATGCTCGCCGGCTTCGTCCTCGACCTGGCCTTCATCGGCGCCAACGGCATCTCCCGCGAGTACGGCCTGACCACGCCCGACCCGGCGGTCAGCGAGGTCAAGGCACAGGCGCTGCGCGCCGCCCGGCGGACCGTGTTCGCGGGCGTGCACACCAAGTTCGGCGCGGTCAGCTTCTGCCGGTTCGCCGAGGTCGGCGCGCTGGAGGCGATCGTGACGAGCACCCAGCTACCGGCCGCCGAGGCCCACCGATACTCCCTGCTGGGCCCCCAGGTCATCAGGGTCTGAAAAACAAACCGACCAGGTCCGAAAAACAAACTCCCTCACCTCCAGGGGCTCTTCACGCCCAGGAGTGCCCCTTATCTCCCCATACCTCCAGGAGCGACCCATGCGCACCCCGAGCCGACGGAGGCCGCGAGCCACGCTCGCCATGGCCGCCGCGGGAACGCTGCTCGCCCCGCTGCTCTCCGGCTGCTGGGCCGGCGCGGGCGGGACCGGTTCCGGCGGCGACTCCATCAACGTCCTGATGGTCAACAACCCGCAGATGACCGAGTTGCAGAAGCTGACCGCCGCGCACTTCACCAAGGAGACCGGCATCAAGGTCAACTTCACGGTCCTGCCCGAGAACGACGTCCGCGACAAGATCAGCCAGGACTTCGCCAACCAGGCCGGGCAGTACGACGTCGCCACCCTGTCCAACTACGAGATACCGATCTACGCCCGCAACGGCTGGCTGCACGAGATGGACTCGTACGTCGCGAAGGACCCGTCGTACGACGAGAACGACGTCCTCGAACCGATGCGCCAGTCCCTCACCGCCGACGACGGCAAGCTCTACGGGCAGCCCTTCTACGGCGAGTCGTCGTTCCTGATGTACCGCAAGGACGTCTTCGCGGCGAAGGGCCTCACCATGCCCGCCCACCCGACCTGGCAGCAGGTCGCCGACCTCGCCGCGAAGGCGGACGGCGCGAAACCCGGGATGAAGGGCATCTGTCTGCGCGGACTGCCCGGCTGGGGCGAGATGATCGCACCGCTGACGACGGTCGTGAACACCTTCGGCGGCACCTGGTTCGACAAGGGCTGGAAGGCCCGCCTGGACTCGCCGGAGTTCGAGAAGGCGACAAAGTTCTATGTCGATCTCGTCCGTGCGCACGGCGAGTCCGGCGCCGCCCAGTCCGGCTTCGCCGAGTGCCTGAACGACATGACCCAGGGCAAGGTCGCCATGTGGTACGACGCCACGAGCGCCGCCGGGCTGCTGGAGGCGAACGGCTCACCGGTCAAGGGCAAGCTCGCCTACGCCCCGGCCCCCGTCGAGAAGACCCCGTCCTCCGGCTGGCTCTACACCTGGGCCTGGGGCATCCAGAAGGCCTCCCGCAACCCCGACAAGGCCTGGAAGTTCGTCTCCTGGGCGTCGGGCAAGGGCTATGAGCAGCTGGTCGGCGAGACCGGCGGCTGGCCGAACGTCCCGGCGGGCAAGCGGGCGTCGACGTACGAGAACGCCGACTACCGCGCGTCGGCCGCCTCCTTCCAGGAGATGACCAGGCAGGCCATCGAGAGCGCCCGGCCGAACGACCCCGGGGTGCAGCCGCGGCCCGCACCCGGCATCCAGTTCGTCGGCATCCCGGAGTTCACCGACCTCGGCACCAAGGTCTCCCAGGAGATCAGCGCGGCCATCGCCGGACGTCAGTCCGTCGGCTCGGCCCTGAAGAAGTCCCAGCAGCTCGCCGAGAAGATCTCCAAGGAGTACGAGGGACGATGACAGCCACGACCACGGCCGCCCTCGCGGCCTCCCCCGCACACATGGTGAAACGACCCACCGCCCGGCTGCGCGCCTGGGCCACCCGGGCCCCGCTGCTGCCGGCCCTCGTCTTCATGATCGCCGTGACCCAACTGCCGTTCGTGGCCACGCTGGTGATCTCCTTCTTCGACTGGAACGCCCTCTATCCCAAGGCCCGTCACTTCACCGGCCTGGACAACTACCGCCAGGTGCTGACCGACGCCGACCTGCGCCAGTCGGTGTGGACGACCGTGCTGCTCACGGTGGCGGTGGTGCTGGCCAGCCTGGTGCTGGGGCTGGCGCTCGCCCTGCTGCTGGACCGCAGGTTCCGCGGCCGGGGCATCGTCCGCACCCTGCTGATCGCGCCCTTCCTGGTGGTGCCCGTGGCCGCGGCGCTGCTCTGGAAGCATGTGCTCTACAACCCTGAATACGGCCTGCTCAATGGGTTGTTGCACTATGTGGGCGGCCCCCAGCCGGACTGGATCTCCCAGACCCCGCTGCTCGCGGTCGAGGCCTCCCTGGTGTGGCAGTGGACGCCGTTCATGATGCTGATCCTGCTCGCCGGACTGCAGAGCCGGGACCAGCAGCAGATCGAGGCCGCCCGGGTCGACGGCGCGAACGACTGGCAGGTCTTCCGCCATCTGACCCTCCCCCACCTGCGCCGCTACCTCGAACTCGGCGCCCTGCTCGGCTCGATCTACATCGTGCAGAACTTCGACGCGGTCTTCACGATCACCTCGGGCGGCCTGGGGACGGCGAACCTGCCGTACACGGTCTACCAGAGCTTCTACCAGGCCCATGAGAACGGCCTCGCCTCGGCGGCCGGCGTCCTGGTCGTCATCGGCTCGATCATCATCGCCACCTTCGCGCTGCGCGTGGTGTCGTCCCTGTTCCGCGAGGAGGTGTCCCGCGCATGACCGCCGTATCGCGCATACTGCGCCGGAACGGACTGGGCCTCGTGGCCTGGCTGGCCGGGATCGTGTTCTTCCTGCCGATCGCCTGGATGGCGCTGACCTCCTTCCACTCGGAGGCGGACGCGGCGACCAACCCGCCGTCCTTCACGGCGTCGCTGACACTCGACGGCTACCGGGAGTTCTTCGGCAGCGGCGGCGGGGCGAGCCCGTGGCCCGCGCTGATCAACTCCACGGTGGCGTCGGTCGTCTCCACGCTCTGCGTCCTCCTCCTGGCCCTCCCGGCGGCGTACGCGCTGTCGATCCGGCCGGTGAAGAAGTGGACGGACGTGCTGTTCTTCTTCCTGTCCACGAAGATGCTGCCGGCCGTCGCGGGCCTGCTGCCGATCTACCTGTTCGCCAAGAACACCGGGATGCTCGACAACATCTGGCTCCTGGTCATCCTCTACACCTCCATGAACCTGCCGATCGCGGTGTGGATGATGCAGTCCTTCCTCGCCGAGGTGCCGGTCGCGATCATCGAGGCGGCGCGTGTGGACGGCGCCCGGCTGCCGACGATCCTCGCGCGCGTGGTCGCGCCGATCGCCCTGCCCGGCATCGCCGCGACCTCCCTGATCTGCTTCATCTTCAGCTGGAACGAGCTGCTGTTCGCCCGGGTGCTGACGGGCGTGGTCGCCGAGACCGCCCCCGTCTTCCTTACCGGCTTCATCACCAGCCAGGGCCTGTTCCTGGCCAAGGTGTGCGCCGCGTCGCTCGTCATCTCCCTGCCGGTGCTCGCCGCGGGGTTCGCCGCCCAGGACAAACTGGTCCAGGGCCTGTCGTTGGGAGCCGTGAAATGAAGGCCGCCGTCATCGAGTCCGTGGGCCGCGCCGTGGTCACCGAGGTGCCCGACCCGACACCGGGCCCGCGCGAGGTCGTCGTGGAGGTGGCGGCCTGCGGCCTGTGCGGCACCGATCTGCACATCCTCCAGGGCGAGTTCGCGCCCAAGCTGCCGATCGTCCCCGGGCACGAGTTCGCGGGCGAGGTCGTCGGGATCGGCGGCCAGGTCACCGAGGTCGCGATCGGCGACCGGGTGGCCGTGGACCCCTCGCTGTACTGCTACGAGTGCCGTCACTGCCGCGACGGCCACAACAACCTGTGCGAGCGGTGGGCCGCGATCGGCGTGACCACGGCGGGCGGGGCGGCACAGTACGCGGTCGCACCCGTGGCGAACTGCGTGAAGCTGCCGGAGCACGTACGCACCGAGGACGCGGCCCTCGTGGAACCGCTGTCCTGCGCGGTACGGGGCTACGACATCCTCAACAGCCGCCTCGGCGCCCACGTTCTGGTCTACGGCTCCGGCACCATGGGCCTGATGATGCTGGAGCTGGCCAAGCGCACGGGCGCGGCGAGCGTGGACGTGGTGGACGTGAACCCGACGCGGCTGGAGACGGCACGGCGTCTCGGCGTGTCGGCCGCGGCGGCCGGCGCGGACGAGCTGGAGCGCCCGCAGGGCTGGGACGTGGTCGTGGACGCGACCGGCAACGCGGCGGCGATCCAGGACGGCCTGGGCCGGGTGGCGAAGGCGGGCACCTTCCTGCAGTTCGGGGTGGCCGACTACGCGACCCGGGTGACCATCGACCCGTACCGCATCTACAACCAGGAGATCACCATCACCGGCTCCATGGCGGTGCTGCACAGCTTCGAGCGGGCGGCGGAGCTGTTCGCGAACGGCGTGCTGGATCCGGAAGTCTTCATCAGCGACCGGATCCCGCTGGAGCGCTATCCGCAGGCGCTGGAGCAGTTCGCGGCGGGGGTGGGCCGGAAGATCGTGGTGGTTCCCTGAGCCGGCTTCGGGCGGGGCCCGGATCCTGTTCGGGGTCGGGCCCCTGAGCCGATTGGGGGTTGGGTAAGGGAACGGTAAAGCGGTGTCGTTCGTTCACCCGGCATGACAGCTATGACCCCAGGCTCGAACATCCCTCTGCCGGCCGCCCGTGTCGCGGTGGACGTGGCCGCGCCCGTGCGGCTCGATGTGTCGGGCCTGCTGCTCACGGGCGACGGCAAGGTGCGCTCGGACGACGACTTCATCTTCTACAACCAGCCGACGGGCCCGGGCGTGACCTACACGTCCGGCGGGGGCGCGGCCCCCGACTCGGTCACGGTCGACACCCTCGCCGTCCCGCCGGACATCGAGAAGATCGTGGTCACCGCCAGCCCGGACGCGGCCGGCCAGACCTTCCAGGGCGTCGAACCGACGGCCACGATCCGCGACGCGGACACCGGCGCGGCGCTGGCCACGTTCACCCCGCCCCGGCTCGGCGCGGAGACGGCGCTGGTCGTCGTGGAGCTCTACCGCCGGGGCGGCGCCTGGAAGGCCCGCGCCGTGGGCCAGGGGTACGCCGACGGCCTGGCCGGCATCGCGACGGACTTCGGCGTGACGGTGGAGGAACCGGCCGCGGCCCCCGCGGCACCGCCGCAGCCGGTGACCCCGCCGGCCCCGCCTATGTCCACCCCGGCGGCTCCCCCGATGCCGCCGGCCCCGCCCGCCCCCGCCCCCGTCCCCGGCGCCGGGAAGGTGAACCTGGACAAGGGCCGGGTCAGTCTCCAGAAGAACCAGACGGTGTCCCTGGTCAAGGCCGGCCGCCCGCTGCTCACCCAGGTGAAGATGGGCCTCGGCTGGGAGCCGGCGTTCCGCGGCGCGGACATCGACCTGGACGCCTCGGTCATCGCGTACGGCCCGCAGCGCAACCACGTCGACAGCTGCTACTTCGGCAAGCTGACGATCCTGAACGGCGCGATCAAGCACTCGGGCGACAACCTCACCGGTGAGGGCGGGGGCGACGACGAGGTGATCGTGGTCGACCTCGGCCGCATCCCCCCGGAGGTCACCGGTCTGGTCTTCACGGTCAACTCCTTCTCCGGCCAGAAGTTCACGGAGGTCGCCAAGGCCTACTGCCGCCTGGTCGACGCGGCCACCGACGAGGAGCTGGTCCGCTTCGACCTGACCAACGCCGAGCCCCAGACGGGCGTCATGATGGCCAAGCTCGTCCGGCAGTTCTCCGGCGAGTGGGACATGACGGCAGTGGGCGACTTCGTCAAGGCCCGCACGGTCCGGAACATGGTGGATCCGGGGGCGCGGGCCCTGTAGCCCCCGCCACGGAACAGCCGCACAGCCACACGCCGACGCAGCCACCGCGCCCCTCGGGGCGCGGGGCTACGCCCGCAGTCCCTCCGTCACCAGTGCCAGATAGCGCCGGATCTGCGTACCCTTCTCGTCCGCCAGCTCCGCTGCCGTGGTCACCCCGTGGGCCAGCCGCAGCAGTTCGACCGGCTCCAGGTCGGCGCGCAGGAAACCGTCCGCCCGCGCGGCCTCGATCAGCCGGCCCGCCGCGCCGCGCACGGTCGTCCCGCACGCCGTCAGCGCCGCCGTGCTGCCGTCCGTGACCGCCGATCCGAGCAGCGCCTTCAGTCCGCGCACCTGGATCGAGCCGACGCACAGCTCGTACAGCCACTCCATCAGCGCTTCGCCCGGCGGCAGCCGCGCCGCCAGCTCGTCGGCCCGCGCGCCGAGTGCCTCGACACGGCCCACGTACGCGGCCTGCAACAGCGCCTGCCGCGTGGGGAAGTGCCGGTACAGCGTCCCGGAGCCGACGCCCGCCCGTTTGGCGATGTCGTCGAGCGACGCGCTCTCCCCATGCTCGGCGAAGGCCTCCGCCGCCACCTTCAGCAACCGCTCGTAGTTGCGCCGAGCATCCGCGCGCATGGGCCTGACCTGCGCCATCCCGTTACTCCTTGCCAACCGGGGGCTCTCTCCGCATGGTATCGGACACCAAGGGCCGAGGCCCGGCAGGACGGCCGCGGCGCGAGCGGAGGAACGGGTTACCGCTTCTGCCGCTTCCACGGCCCGGTGATGGCCAGCATGATGCCCGGGGTCTGGATGTTGGCGTACAGGGTCCTGCCGTCGGGCGAGAAGGTGACACCGGTGAACTCGCTGTATTCCGGCTGCGCCGCGGTGCCGATGTTGAGTTCGTTGCGGGCGATCGGGTACGTGCGACCGCTCTCGGTGGCGCCGAACAGGTGCTGGACGCCCTCGCCGTCCTCGGCGATGACGAGGCCGCCGTAGGGGGAGACGGTGATGTTGTCGGGGCCGTCGAAGGCGCCGTCCTGTGCGGGGTCCGGGTTGACTCCGAGCAGCACCTTCAGCGTGAGGGTGCGGCGCTTCGGGTCGTAGAACCAGACCTGGCCGTCGTGCGGGACCGGGCTCTCCTCGCGGGCGTAGGAGGAGACGACGTACGCGCCGCCGTCGGCCCACCACATACCCTCCAGCTTGCGGGCGCGGGTGACCTGGCCGGTGGTGAACTGCTTGCGGACGGAGACGGCCTTGGCGTCGCGGTCGGGGACGTCCACCCAGTCGACGCCGTAGACCGTGCCGATCCTCGTGGCGCGGGAGAGGTCGTCGACGAACTTCCCGCCGGAGTCGAAGCACTTGAAGGCCTGGAGCACGCCCGCGTCGTCCGCGAGGGTGCGCAGCTTGCCGCGGCCGTGGCGGAAGCCCTCCGGCGGGGTCCAGCGGTACAGCAGGCCGTTGGGTCCGGAGGCGTCCTCGGTGAGGTAGAGGTGGCCGCGCCCGGGGTCGGTGACGACGGCCTCGTGGGCGTAGCGGCCGAGCGCCTTGACCGGCTTCGGGTCGCGGTTGGCCCGGCGGTCGGCGGGGTCGACCTCGAAGACGTAGCCGTGGTCCTTGGTCATGCCGTTGTGGCCGGCCTTGTCCTCGGTCTCCTCACAGGTCAGCCAGGTGCCCCACGGGGTGCTGCCGCCCGCGCAGTTGGTGGCGGTGCCCGCGATGCCCACCCACTCGGCCACCTGGTCGCGGCGGACCTCGACCACCGTGCAGCCACCGGCCGCCGCCGGGTCGTAGACGAGGCCCTCGGTGAGCGGCACCGGGTGCGGCCACGCGGCGCGGGGGCCGGCCAGCTCGTGGTTGTTGACGAGCAGGGTGGCACCGCGCGGGCCCTCGAAGGTGGCGGTGCCGTCGTGGTTGGACGGGGTGAACTCGCCGGACTCCAGCGTGGTGCGGCCGCTGTAGGTGATGACGCGATACGTGAAGCCCTCGGGCAGGGCGAGGAGACCGGCCGGGTCGGCGATCAGGGGGCCGTAGCCGACGCCGTGCCGGCCGCGCGCCGCCGTACCGTCCGCGGCTCCGGTACCGGCCGCGGTCCCGGCGTCGTCCGTGGCGGCGAGGGCGCCGGGGGCACTGGCGAGGGCACCGACGCTGCCTGCCAGCACCACTCCGGCGCCGGTGATCGCGGATGTTCTGGTGAAGTCCCTGCGGGTGAGCGACATGGTGTCTCCTGAGACGGTGGGAGTGCCGTGGAGGGTGGCGTCCTCGGTCCGGCGCACACGCTCGTGCCCGCTTCTGAACACCGGTTGAACGCCGGGCGACTTCAGAGCCCTTTGTTCAAGAATCCGTATGCACTACCCCATGCCGAACCCAAGGGGTTCTTCGGCCGCTCTCAACTCCCTTGCTGGGAGCGTGCCTTGAACGCCGCCTTCCGGGCCTCTTTCGCCACCTTCTTGTCCGGGTGCAGCCGGCCCATCGCCTCCAGCACGTCGGCGGTGGCCGGATGCTCCACCCGCCACGCGGCCGCGAAGAACCCGCTGTGCTGTGCGGCCAGCCCCTCGACCAGGACCTGCAGCTCCTCGGAGTTGCCCTCCGCGGCCAGCTGCGCGGCGACCGTGTCGATGGTCAGCCAGAAGACCATGTCCTCGGACGGCGCCGGCACCCCGGCGGCGCCCTGCTCCGTCAGCCACACCCGGGCGAGGCCGCCCAGCTCCGGATCGTCCAGCACCTCGCGCAGCGCCGGTTCGGCGTCCCCGCCGATCAGCGACAGAGCCTGCTGGCAGCGCAGCCGGCGCAGCGGCGCGCCCTCGTCACCGCCGCGCGCGGCCGCGAGCAACTCCCGTGCTGCGTCCAGTGCTTGACGCCGAGTCAGCCACAGCTCGGTCTCGGCCTGGGCCGCCGACGGCCCGAATCCGGACGTGCCGTCGAGCAGCGCGTCCGCGCCCTTGTCGGCCAGCTCCCCGACGGCCGGCGCCTCGAAGCCGGCGTCCAGCAGCCGCGCCCGCAGCCCGTAGGCGCCGAGCGGGGTGAGCCGGACCATGCCGTAGCGGGAGACGTCGGTGTCGTCGACAGGCTCCGCCGGTTCCTCGTCGGTGTCGGCCATGAGGGCCTCGTCGACGGGCTGGTACTCCACGAGCCCGACCGGCTCCAGCACCCGGAACTGGTCGTCCAGCCGCATCATCGCGTCGGAGACCTGCTCCAGGACGTCGTTGGTGGGCTCACCCATGTCGTCGGGGACGATCATCGAGGCGGCGAGGGCGGGCAGCGGGACGGGGCCGTCGCCGGGGCCGTCCTCACTCACGGTCAGCAGGTAGAGGTTGCCGAGGACGCCGTCGAGGAACTCCGACTCGGCCTCGGGGTCCCAGTCGAGTGACGAGAAATCGACCCCGCCGCCCTCGTCCAGCGCGCCGACCAGATCGTCCAGGTCGGGCACGGCGGCGTCGGCGAGGACGGTCTCGACGGCGGCCAGCCACACCGTGAGCACGTCGTGCGGGGAACCGCCGGTGAGCAGCGCCAGCTCGTCCCCCGCCCGGACCGTCCCCTCCTCCTCGTCCACGATCTCGACCAGCCCGGCGTCCACCGCGACCCGCCAGGCCTCCCCGGCGTGGCCGGCGGCGTCGTCCCCGGTCAGTCCGAGCAGTTCGGCGGCGGCCGGAAGCTGCTCCTCGGCCAGGCCGCCGCCGGCGTCCACACGGGTGTCGGGTCCGGCCCAGCGGGCGAGGCGGGCGGCGCGGGAGAGCAACGGCGTGGACAGCGCGGCACGCGCCAGCTCCGCTTCGGGACGCAGCCGTACGGGCGGCAGGGGGGAGCTGTCTGACATCGGCTGGTTCTCCTCGGACCGTGAACGGGCTCGACCGCTCAGCCTAGACGGATTTCCACCCATGCCGCCCGGTTCATCTCTCCGTCGGCCGCCGTACATGGCTGAAACCTTGACAACTCCCTTGCACGAGTTGGAGATTGACGCGCGTAGAAGTTCGGGGGACAACTGTTCACTCGGCTCTACGCGTGTCACGGAGGGCGACCAGCCCCCCACGCTCCCGATCCGCCCCCGTGCCCCACCTCGTCCCGGCGCTTCGTCACATCCCCGGAGGGATCCCTTGCCGAGCAGGTCTTCCGCGCGTCTTGCCGCGCTCACCGTCGCCGCCGTCTGTTCCGCCGCGTCCGCCGTGGTGCTCACCTCTCCCGCGCACGCCGACTCCGTGCGCATCCACGACATCCAGGGCACGACCCGGATCTCGCCGCTCGCCGGCCAGAAGGTGACGGACGTGCCCGGCATCGTCACGGCCACGCGCACGTACGGCTCCTCCAGAGGTTTCTGGATGCAGGATCCGACCCCGGACGACGACCCGCGCACCAGCGAGGGCGTGTTCGTCTTCACCGGCTCCACGCCGAAGGTCGCGGTCGGCGACTCGGTGACGGTGACCGGCACGGTCTCCGAGTACGTCCCGGGCGGCGCCTCGTCCGGCAACCAGTCCCTGACGGAGATCACCAAGCCGACGGTCACCACGGTCTCCACCGGCAACCCGGTCCCGGCGCCGGTCGTGATCGACGCGAAGTCGGTCCCGAGCCGGTACACCCCGGCGGGTGACACGGCCGCGAACGGCTCGGTCAACGGCCTGACGCTGCGGCCGTCGACGTACGCCCTGGACTACTACGAGTCCCTGGAGGGCATGAACGTCCAGGTCGCCGACACGCGCGTGGTCACCGCGACCGACCCGTACAGCGAGCTGTGGGTCACGGTGAAGCCGTACGAGCACCGCACCCGCCGCGGCGGCACGGTCTACGGCTCCTACGACTCGCAGAACACCGGCCGGCTCCAGATACAGTCGCTGGGCGCGACCGCCGACTTCCCGAAGGCGAACGTCGGCGACACGCTCACCGGCACCACCACCGGCCCGCTCGACTTCAACCAGTACGGCGGCTACACGCTGGTCGCGAGCAAGCTCGGCACGCTGAAGAGCGCGGGCCTGGAGCGCGAGACCACGCGCAAGCAGTCGGGCCGCGAGCTGGCGGTGGCGACGTACAACGTCGAGAACCTCGATCCGTCGGACCACACGTTCGACCAGCACGCCGCCGCGATCGTGCACAATCTGCAGTCGCCGGACATCGTGTCCCTGGAGGAGATCCAGGACGACAACGGCGCCACGGACGACGGCACCGTCGACGCGAGCGTCACCGTGAACAAGCTGATCGACGCGATCGTCGCGGCGGGCGGCCCGAAGTACGACTGGCGGTCCATCAACCCGGTCAACGACCAGGACGGCGGCGAGCCGGGCGGCAACATCCGCCAGGTGTTCCTGTTCAACCCCGCCCGGGTGTCCTTCGTGGACCGCGCCGGCGGCGACTCCACCACTCCGGTCGGCGTCACCAAGGTGAACGGCAAGGCGGAGCTGACGGCCTCGCCGGGCCGGGTCGACCCGGCGAACGCGGCCTGGAAGGACAGCCGCAAGCCGCTGGCCGGCCAGTTCGTCTTCCACGGCAAGACCGTCTTCGTGATCGCCAACCACCTGATCTCCAAGGGCGGCGACCAGCCGCTGACCGCGCAGTACCAGCCGGTGACGCGCAGCTCCGAGATCCAGCGCCACGCGCAGGCGACGGCGGTGAACGCGTTCGTCAAGGACATCCTGAAGGTCCAGAAGAACGCGGACGTCATCGCGCTCGGCGACATGAACGACTTCGAGTTCTCCGGCACCGCCAAGATCCTCGAAGGCGACGGCGCGCTGTGGTCGGCGATCAAGTCCCTGCCGAAGAGCGAGCGTTACACCTACGACTACCAGGGCAACGAGCAGGTCCTGGACCAGATCCTGATCAGCCCGCGGATCCGGCGCGACGGCGACTTCGCGTACGACAGCGTGCACATCAACTCGGAGTTCAACGACCAGATCAGCGACCACGACCCGCAGGTGCTGCGCCTGCGCCCCTAGGCGTCGCCCGGTGTCAGGCCTGGTCGAACACCCCGTTCAGCCAGGCCTGCCAGGCGGTCCCGGTCGCCTCGGCATCGGCGTCCGGCGCGAAGTCGTGGACGCTGATGCCGAGCGGGGCGCCCCAGTGGCCGCGCCCGAAGAACCGGATGAGCGCGCCCTCGGTGCGCAGCCCGAGGAAGTACGGGTTGCGGTAGTCGACGACGGCGTCCAGGGGCCGTCCGCCGGGCCCGCGGACGCCGGTCTTCGTCCCCGCGGCCGCGTCGTCCGGCAGGCCGAGGGCGTGGGCGACGGCGGCGAGCGCCTGCTGGGTCGCCGAGGCCGCGGGCCCGTCGGCCTGGGCGAAGGTGACCGGGCGGGGCGCGAAGTGGGTGAGGTACTCGCACAGGGTGTGCAGATAGAAGTTGGTGTGCTTGCTCGCGCCGTCGTACTGGTTGTTCCAGTCGTCGGTGAAGACGCCGCTGTGCACGTAGCGCACCCAGGCGCGGCGGCCCTCGTCGCGGGACTCGATGGTGTAGTCGAGCTGGTTGGCCGACTGGGTGGGCATGCCCGTGTTCTCGCTGCGGTTGGTGTAGCGGTGGGGCGGATCCCAGGCGGTGACGGTGGAGCCGAAGGGTCCCGAGCCGCCGACGCGGGGCTCGGGCGGGTCCATCGGCCAGAGGTAGGCGCCGGACGCGTTGACGACCGCGTCCCACACCTGCTCGGGCGGGACGTCGACCTCGAACTCGCGGACGATCTCGAATTCCTTGGGTGATTCCTGGGACATGGCGGGGGCTCCTGCTTACTGATCCGGTGCGGGGGTGGGCTGGTCCTCTGCGGCGGGGCCGACGGCTGGGCCGGCTGCGGGGTCCGCGACCGCGGGGTCCTTGGGCGTGGGGTCTTCGAGCGGGGGTTCTTTACGTGTCGGTTCTCTGAGCGTGGGGTGGAGGGCGACGACGATCCGGTGGTCCCGGCCGCCCTCGGCGCCCGGGGCGTCGTACTTGCGGACCAGGGCGCTCACGCCCGCCGTCAACTCCTGCACGAAGGCCGCGCGGTCGGCGGCGGAGGCGAAGCGGACCTGGCCGTCCAGGGCGTAGGTCGCCAGCTGCCGCCGGGCCTTGGCGGCGCCGGTGATCAGCGCGCCGACGTCCCGTACCAGACGGGCGCCGAGCGCGAGCAGCCAGCGCGCGGACAGCTGGTCACGGAAGCGCTCCGGGTCCGGCTGCACGGCGGGCAGGGCGGCCGGCGAGATGACGTACGACGCGGCGGTCGCGCGCATCAGCCGCTCGGTGACGTTGCCCTTGCGGCGCTCCCCGGCCAGTTCGACCAGGCCGTGCCGCTCCAGCGCCTTGAGGTGGTAGTTCACCTTCTGCCGGGGCAGTCCGACCTTGCCGGCCAGCATCGCGGCCGACGCGGGCTCGGCGGCCAGCTCGGCGAGCAGCCGGGCCCGTACGGGGTCCAGCGACACGGCGGCTGCCTCGGGGTCCTCGATCACGGTCACGTCCAGCATGCGCCCACCCTCGCACCGAAAACTTTTTTTGTCCAGACGGATCGAGTTTTCGGTGAGAGGGACGGCGCGTGACGGGTGACAGGGGCTAGGGGGTTCCCCCCTGCTCGCCGAGGCGGGCGAGCTGGGTCTGGAACCAGTCGAGGCGCGCCTGCAGCAGGGCGGCCTCGGCGACGAGTTCGGGCACGCCGAGCTCCGCGCCGGACGCCGGGTCGAGCGCCGGGAGCGCCGTGCCGACTCCGCCGCGCGCCACGACCTTCAGCCCGTCCCCGGCCAGCCGCGCGAACCCGGCGAGCGAGACGGACGTACGCCCGCGCACGCACCCGGCGCAGACGGGAACGAGGGCGAGCCAGCCGGGGCGGCCCCAGCCGGCGTCGGCGAGCGCGACGGCGCCGGCCCCGCAGGCGCACGGGCCGGCGGTGGCCGTCCGCACCCGCTGGCGGGCGTAGCGGAATCCGCGCTCGAAGCGGATGTAGGCGCCGAGCACGGTGATCTCCAGCAGGAGCGCGGTGCGGTGCTCGGCGGTGCACAGCATGGCCTCGGCAGCCGCCTGGTCGTGGACGCAGTGGAAGCCGCAGTCGCACAGCCGCGCGGGCGGGCGGTGCCGTCGGCCGTAGACACAGGAGGCGTCGTCGAGCACGCCGTACGGCAGCGCGCCGCCGAGCGACACTCCGGTGAACCCGGCCCGGGTGCCGTCCTGGGACAGCACCGGGTGGGCGATCTTGTATCCGGTCGGCGGCTCCGTCGGGCGTTCCGCCGGGAGCCGCAGTCTCATCGGGCGGCCGGGACCTCTTCGCGGGCCGGCTCGGCCGGTTCGACGTGGACGGTGGCGGTGTCGGTGTCGGTGTCCTCGGGGAGCGGGATCTCTTCTTCGTGGACGCGCGGTCGCTCCTCGGCGACCCCGGTGGCCAGTGCCTTGCCGAGCTTCATGGTGCCTCCCATGACGGACTGACGGACGTCACTTGCCCCTTCGGCCATAGTGACCCATGAGGGCCCGTGTTGGACACAGCGCCGTCGGCCGCACACCCACTCATCAGAGATGCTTAGAAATACCACTTAGAAGAATTAAGTAGAGCTACGCCGTCACGCTGCCGAGACTACCCTCATGACGAGTACACGCGACACCGCCCGGCCCTTCGGCCGCACCCTCTGCGCGATGATCACGCCGTTCACCGAGGCGGGCGCCCTCGATCTGGACGGGGCCCGGAGACTGGCCGCGCGCCTGGTGGCCGAGGGCTGCGACGGCCTGGTGCTGAACGGCACCACGGGCGAGTCGCCCACCACCTCGGACACGGAGAAGGCGGAGCTGGTCGCGGCCGTCCGGGACGCGGTCGGCGACCGGGTGGCCCTGGTCGCGGGCGTGGGCAGCGCCGACACCCGGCACACCGTCGAGCTGGCGCTCGGGGCGCAGAAGGCGGGCGCCGACGGGGTGCTGGTGGTGACGCCGTACTACAGCCGGCCCCCGCAGGAGGCGGTCGAGGCACACTTCCGCCAGGTCGCCGACGCGAGCGGGCTGCCCGTGATGCTCTACGACATCCCGGGCCGCACCGGCACCCGGATCGAGCCGGACACGATGATCCGGCTGGCCGCACATCCGCGGATCGTGGCGGTCAAGGACTGCTCCTACGACTTCCTCGGCACCCAGAAGGTGCTGGCCCGCACGGAGTTGGCGTACTACGCGGGCTGCGACGAGCATGTGCTGGCGCTGTACGCGATCGGCGCGGCGGGCTGTGTGAGCACGGTCGGCAACGCCGTTCCGGGCCACATCGCGGCGATCCTCGACGCCTTCGACGCGGGCGACACCGCCCGGGCGCGCGAACTCCAGCTGCGCGCCACGGCGTTGATCGAGGCGATGATGGGCGCGGGCCTGCCGGGCACGGTCACCGCCAAGGCCCTCCTCTCCCGGCTCGGCCTGCCCGCGGGCCCGGTGCGCGCCCCACTGCTGCCGGCCGGCCGCGAGACGGCCGACCGACTGCTGGCCCTGTACGAGGAGTTGACGGCTGCCTGACCGGCGCTCACGCGGCCGGTCGACAGGTCCCGGTCGCCGCCTGCCGTACGGTGGCCCCGTGACCCGCCCCCTGCTGTTCCTGGACATCGACGGCCCACTGAACCCGTACGCGGCGAAACCGGAACGCCGGCCCGCGGGCTACACGACGATCCGGGTCCCCCTCGCCTACCGACGGCCCCTGCGGGTCTGGCTGAACCCGGCCCACGGCCCGGCGCTGCTCCGGCTCGGCTACGAACTGGTCTGGGCGACGAGCTGGATGGCGGAGGCCGGTGTGTGGATCGCACCGGTCGTCGGCCTGCCCGCCGACCTGCCGTACGTCGACTTCGGCCGGGGCCTGTTCGCCGAGCGCCCGGACGGCGTCCACTGGAAGACGGAGGCGATCGTGGCGTACGCCGCGGGCCGGCCGTTCGCCTGGGTGGACGACGAGCAGAGCCCGGCGGACACGCGGTACGTCAGAGCCCGTCACCCCGCTCCGGCCCTGCTGCACCACGTCGATCCACGGGTCGGCCTGCGGGAGGGCGACTTCACGGTCCTGCGGGAGTTCGCGGCAGGCGTCGGCGCATGACGCAAGGGCCCCTCACCAGGCGGTGAAGGGCGCTTCCGGGCGTACTGCGGGCGTCAGTTGCGGTTCCTGTCCGAGCCGGACCCGCGAGTCAATCGGAAACCTCGAATTGGGCACGGCGAGAGCGGCCGATGAGGCCTTGCCGGTGCGGCGTTGCGTGACCCACTGATCGTTTCGGACTGTGGACACGGCGTCGCCTGTGGGCGCCCGGCCCGTGCCGCGCGCTCGCCGCCTCGGCCGCGAAAATCACTGCCCGATTGTCGGAACACGGTGATAGGGAGTCCATGTGACAACGACACTTGCGTTCCCCGTTCTGTTGCGACTGATCGACGAACGGTCGAGCGCCTTCCGCGCCGCGGTCGCCTCCGCGCCCAGCCTCGACGTACAGGTGCCGACCTGCCCGGAGTGGACGCTGTTCGATCTGGCACAGCACATCGGGGAGGGGCGCCGCGCCTGGGCCGCCACCGTCGCCGCAGGGCCTGCCCCGGCCAAGTCCGCAGCGGAGGGCGCCCCGGCTACGCCTCGGGAGCGCGAGGCCGTGCCGGCCTGGTTGGCCGCGTCGACGCAGGAGTTGCTGGACGCACTGCGGGAGGCCGGCCCGGATCGCGGTTGCTGGACGTGGTGGGGTGCGTCCCAGTCACCGCAGACCTGTGGCGCCGTCGCCCGGCACCAGCTCCAGCAGATGGCGGTGCACACCTACGACGCCCAGGTCGCTGTGGGTGGCCCGGAGCCGCTGCCGGACGAGGTGGCACTCGACGGTGTCGAGGAGTTCCTGTCCACCTGCGTCGCAACGACGAGTGCCTGGCCGCACAGGCCCACCGCCTTCGACTTCCACGCCACCGAGGGCCACTCCTGGCGCCTCACGGTCGACGGCGACGGCGCACGCTCCACCCGTATCTCCGCGCCCGGCACGACGCCTGTCGCCGCTGCCGACGAGGGCCCGAACGCGGCTGGCGTCTCCGTTCGCGGCACGGCCAGTGAGCTGGTTCTCTTCGTGTACGACCGGATCCCGGCGGACTCCCTGCAGATCGAGGGAGACGTAAGTCTGTTCGACCTGCTCCGCGCGTGGGACCCGGAGGAGTAGGACGGCTGCCGTAGTGCAGGCATGGTGTGTGCCCATACGGCAGGCAGTCGACCTGTGGGGGACGGCCGAGGCATCGGCGGACCCCCGCACACAAGCGGGCGTCGGTGATTCATGGTGCCGGAAGTCCGGGCCAGGATGACCGTCGATGCGTCCGTGCCTCCTATCGCTGATGGCTGGTCCCCCGACGGCGGACAGCCGGGCAGCGATGGCCGCCGCGCCAACTCCCGAAGCGGGCACAGGGCAGCCTCCGTCAACCGGCGATCACTTTCAGTAGAGCTAGCGCTCCGCCGGGCGCAGGAGCTGTTGATCTCCCAGGGGGTGCTGGAGGGCCGTGCCGGATCGGGCACGTACGTCGCCGAGCCCCGGCAGCGGGTCCGGGTCGTGCGGTCGTCGGCCCGGGAGCAGCCCAGCGGATCGCCGTTCCGCGCCGATATGAAGGCCGTGGGCAGGCAAGGTGATGGGGAGAGCCGGACCGATGCCAAGGGTTCCGGCGCCGGCGGACATCGCGGCGCGGCTCGGCATCGCCGAGGGCGGGCCGCGCGCCGGGGCGGGCCTGGTGAACCGCATGGCCAGAAGGGCCGCGCTCGTCACGCACATCCGGCGGACGTACTACAGCGACCAGGGGCGGCCCGTGGAGACAGCGGACATCGTCGTGCCCGCCGCGCACTGCGAGATCGTGTACGAGATCCCGATCAACCGCTAGGATTTGTCCCCGTTTTGACACCCCTCACCGTCGGAGAGACGCTGGAGGGCAGGGGCCGAAGGGGGGCGAGCCACGTAGGAGCCTTCCCATGAACGGTCGATGCGTACGCCTGGCGGTGCTGGTCCCCCTGGTGGTGTCGTCGTTGACAGCGGGGGCCGTGGAGCTCGCCGCCTCGCCGGCCGCGGCGGCGTCGCCCACCTGCGGTGTCTCGCGGGCCGACGGTCGAGCGAACCTGGCGGTCGTCGGCGAGGGCTTCGAGCCGGACAAGGCCGTATTCATCGAGTCCGCGCACGGGGCCCAGGGCACCGAACGGACGGACGCCGGCGGAAACTTCTCCGCGACGATCAGTCATGCCCGCGGCACCATCACTGCCCGGCAGGTCGGCGGCCCCGAGGTCAGGTGCGGCACGGCCGAGCAAGGGGGACGCCAGAGCGCCCAGGAGCAGTACGCGGCAGGCTACAAGGCGGGTTACGCGGCCATGAAGAGCGACTGCGACGTGCGGCAGCTGCAGGGCGTCACGGTCAACGAGAACTTCCGGAGAGGGTTCAGGGACGGCGCGGCCGCGGCGGAGAAGTTCTGCGGGCACTAGAGCGTGTGTCAGCCGCTGCTCACAGAGCGGCTTCTGACATCCACGGCTGACATCAACGAGGCCGGACGGCAGCACACGGCGGCGCCCCTGGGCGACCGTCGGATCAGCCGACGACGGCACCGGGGGCGGGCCTCGATCGAACTCCTCATGCGGTGCTCATGCACGAGCGCCCTCCCGGGCCGTCCTCGGGCCGTGGAAGGGCGCTCAGCGATGACCAACGTCGACAAGTACCGACAGCTCAGCAGCGGGTCAGAGCGTTGGTCCATGAGGCGGCGGCCGCAAGTCACGGCCGCCATGCGTCAGTTGTGGCTGTGCAGGATGTCGTTCAGCCCGCCCCAGACCGCGTTGTTCGGGCGGGCCTCGACGACGCCGGTGACGGAGTTGCGGCGGAAGAGGATGTTGGAGGCGCCGTTCAGCTCGCGGGCCTTGATGATCTGGCCGTCGGGCATGGTGACGCGGGTGCCGGCGGTGACGTAGAGGCCCGCCTCGACCACGCACTCGTCGCCGAGCGCGATGCCGACGCCCGCCTCGGCGCCGATGAGGCAGCGCTCGCCGATGGAAATGATCACGTTGCCGCCGCCGGACAGGGTGCCCATGGTGGAGGCGCCGCCGCCGATGTCCGAGCCGTTGCCGACCACGACACCGGCGGAGATGCGGCCCTCGACCATCGAGGTGCCGAGCGTGCCGGCGTTGAAGTTGACGAAGCCCTCGTGCATGACCGTGGTGCCCTCGGCCAGGTGCGCGCCGAGGCGGACCCGGTCGGCGTCGGCGATGCGCACACCCTTCGGGGCGACGTAGTCGGTCATGCGCGGGAACTTGTCGATCGAGGTGACCTGGAGGTGCAGGCCCTCGGCGCGGGCGTTCAGGCGCACCGTCTCGATGTCGTCCACGGCGACCGGGCCGAGCGAGGTCCAGGCGACGTTGGCGAGGTGGCCGAAGATGCCGTCCAGGCTCTGGCCGTGCGGCTTGACCAGGCGGTGCGAGAGCAGGTGCAGACGCAGGTAGGCGTCGTGCGCGTCGATCGGCTTCTCGTCCAGCGAGGCGATGACCGTGCGGACCGCGACCACCTCGACGCCCCGGCGGGCGTCCGGGCCGGCCGCCTTGGTCGCGCCGTCGCCCAGCAGCTCGGCGGCCCGCTCGGCGGTCAGCCGCTCGGTGCCGGCCGGGCCGGGCTGCTCGACCAGTTCGGGGGCCGGGAACCAGGTGTCGAGGACGGTGCCGTCGGAGGCGATCGTGGCGAGACCGGCGGCGACGGCGCCGGTGGTGCGGGAAGCGGTGTCGGTCATGGAGCAAAACCTAACGTGAGCGGCCTCGCGGAGGCGAACCGGCACCGGGCCGTCTCACGTGCCGGGCGCGGCTTCAGGGGATCAGACGGGCGAGGGCGGTGCGCGCGTACTCCTCGTCGTACGAACCGCCGGTCAGCAGCACCTGGAGGCAGATGCCGTCCATGAGCGCGAGCAGCGCGCGGGCGGTGACCGGGTCGGTGCGCCGGGCGAGCAGGGCGGCCGCGTCCTCGGTCCACTCGGCGGCGACGGGACGCAGCGCGGGCCTGCGCAGCGCGGCCAGGTACAGCTCGTACTCCAGCTCCACGCCGCTGCGCTCGCCGCCCAGCCACGCACCGAGTTCGGCGGCCAGTTCGGCGGCGAGATCCCCCTGGCCGCCTTCCGGCAGCCGCTCGGCGAGCCTGCGGCCGAAGCCCTCGTTGGCCTGCCGCAGTGCGGCCACCATCAGCTCTTCGAGGGTGGCGAAGTGGTACGTCGTGGAGCCGAGCGGCACGTCCGCCTCGGCGGCGACGCTGCGGTGGCTCAGCCCGGCGAGGCCGTCCCGGCCGACCACGCGGATCGCGGCGTCGATGATCCGCTGGCGCCGCTCGGGGTCGTAGCGCCGGGCCATCAGTGGCTCGCCCCGCCGAGGTTCAGCACGACCACGCCCCCGATGATCAGCAGGATCCCGGCGACCTTGGTGGCGCTCAGCCCCTCCCCGAACAGCAGCAGCCCGAGGACGGCGATGGTCGCGGTGCCCACCCCGGACCAGATCGCGTACGCGGTGCCGATCTGCACCGTCTTCAGTGTCTGGGCGAGCAGCGCGAAGGAGACGACGTAGCCCAGCGTCGTCACGAGCGAGGGCCCCAGCCGGCTGAACCCCGCGCTGTACTTCATCGCCGTCGTCGCGGCGACCTCGGCGGCTATGGCGCCGGCGAGCAAGAGATATCCCATGTGTACGAGCGTACACAACGTATGCGTACGGCTGTACACAACGAGAAAGTTTCACTTTCACGGAAACCGCTCACTGCGGGTCCGGGGGCCGCTAATGTGCGGGCTCATGCCCGACCACACCCCCCGCCCCTGGGAGAGCGGCTGGAGCGCCGACGCCTCCCGGACCCCCGGCACCCGAAGACTCTGGCTGGCCGGTGCGCTGGCACTCGCGACGGTCGTCGCCTGCGTGACGGCGTTGGCCGTGGACGGCACGGGCCCCGGCCCGGCAGCCGCCGCGGCTCCGCCCGCCCCGCCGACGGACCACGGCCCCGGCCTGCTCTCCTTCGCCTCCCCGTCGACGCGCACGGCAGCGGCGCCGAAGGGCACGAGGACCGCACCCTCGACGGCGCCGCAGTCGGCCGCCTCCCCCTCGGCCGGACCACCGGTCTCCCCCGTCAAGTCCCCGCCCCGTCCGGGGAGTTCACAGGGGAGTTCACAACGCCCGCCGAAGCCGGCCGCGAGGGGGGCCTCCGTCCGCTCCGTCAACTACCCGGACCGATACTGGCACATCAGCGGCGACTACGTGCGGCTCGACCCGATCACCTCCACCGCCGACCGCCGCGCCGCGACCTTCACGGTCGTCAAGGGCCTGGCGAACAGCGGCTGTTACTCCTTCGCCACGGCCGACGGCGGCTACCTCCGTCACCGGGACTTCCTGCTGCGTGCCGAACACGACGACGGCACCGACCTGTTCCGCCAGGACGCCACCTTCTGCCCCCGCCCCTCGTCCGTCGGCGGCGCGACCATGCTGGAGTCGGTCAACTACCCCGGCCGCTTCCTGCGCCACCAGAACTTCCGGCTGAAGCTGGACCCGTACCAGGACACCGATCCGTACCGGGCCGACTCGGCGTTCCGGCTCGTGGACGCACCGGCCTGACCGCACGAAAGAGCGGCGGCACCCGCATCGGGTGCCGCCGCTTCACGCACGCGGTGACGTCAGACGTTGAACCCCAGCGCCCGCAGCTGCTCGCGGCCGTCGTCGGTGATCTTGTCGGGGCCCCACGGCGGCATCCAGACCCAGTTGATGCGCAGCTCGTTGACGAGACCGTCCGTGGCGGACTTGGCCTGGTCCTCGATGACGTCGGTCAGCGGGCAGGCCGCCGAGGTCAGGGTCATGTCGATCGTCGCGATGTTCGCGTCGTCGATGTGGATGCCGTAGATCAGGCCGAGGTTGACGACATCGATGCCCAGCTCGGGGTCGACGACGTCGTACAGCGCCTCGCGGAGTTCTTCCTCCGAGGCCGGCTTCATCTCAGCGGTCTCGCTCATGCCGTCTTCCTTTCGGCTTCGGCGCCACCCAGCGCCTGGGCCGTCGCGTCCTTCCACGCCATCCAGCTCAGGAGGGCGCACTTGACCCGCGCGGGGTACTTGGAGACGCCCGCGAACGCGACCGCGTCCTCCAGGACCTCCTCCATGGCGTCGTCGGGTTCGAGCCTGCCCTTGGACTGCATCAGCTCCAGGAAGGTCTCCTGGATCTTCTGCGCCTCGGCCAGTTCCCTGCCGACGAGGAGTTCGTTGAGGACCGACGCGCTCGCCTGGCTGATGGAGCAGCCCTGGCCCTCGTACGACACGTCCTTGACCGTCGTGCCGTCGTACTTCACGCGAAGGGTGATCTCGTCGCCGCACGTCGGGTTCACGTGGTGCACCTCGGCGTCGCCATCCCGGAGACCACGCCCGTGCGGGTTCTTGTAGTGGTCCAGGATGACTTCCTGGTACATCGAATCCAGCTTCACGGTTTCAGCTCACGCCTCTCAGCCGAAGAAGTTCCGTACGTGCTCCAAGCCGTCGACCAGTGCGTCGATCTCGGCCGGCGTGGAGTACAGATAGAACGACGCTCGCGTGGTCGCAGGAATTCCGTAGCGCAGGCAGACGGGGCGCGCGCAGTGGTGGCCGACGCGGACCGCGATGCCCTGCTCGTCGAGGACCTGGCCCACGTCGTGCGGGTGGATGTCGCCGAGCGTGAAGGAGATCGCCGCGCCCCGGTCCTCGGCCGTGGTGGGGCCGATGATACGCAGGTCGGGGACCTCGGCCAGCCGGCGCACCGCGTACTCGGTGAGCGCGTGCTCGTGGGCGAGGATCTTGTCCATGCCGATGGAGTTCAGGTAGTCGATCGCGGCACCGAGGCCGACCGCCTGGGCGATCGGGGGCGTGCCCGCCTCGAACTTGTGGGGCGCGGGAGCGTAGGTCGAGGAGTGCATCGACACCGTCTCGATCATCTCGCCGCCGCCCAGGAACGGAGGCAGGTCCTCCAGCAGCTCCTGGCGGCCCCAGAGGACGCCGATGCCGGTCGGGGCGCACATCTTGTGGCCGGTGAAGGCCACGAAGTCGGCCTGGAGGGCCTGTACGTCCAGCGGCATGTGCGGGGCGGCCTGGGAGGCGTCGATGCAGACCAGCGCGCCGACCTCCTGGGCGCGGCGCACTATCGCCTCGACCGGGTTGACCGTGCCCAGGATGTTCGACACCAGCACGAAGGAGACGATCTTCGTCTTCTCGGTGATGACCTCGTCGATGTTCGAGAGGTCGAGACGGCCGTCGTCCGTCAGGCCGAACCACTTCAGCTTCGCACCCGTGCGCTGCGCGAGCAGCTGCCACGGCACGATGTTGGAGTGGTGCTCCATCTCCGTGATGACGATCTCGGTCTCGTGGTCCACGCGGTAGGGCTCGTCGGCCCAGCCCAGCATGTTCGCCACGAGGTTCAGCGACTCGGAGGCGTTCTTGGTGAAGATCACCTCGTCACGGCTGGGCGCGTTGACGAACTCGGCGACCTTGTCGCGCGCGCCCTCGTACAGCGCCGTGGCCTCCTCGGCGAGCACATGCACACCGCGGTGGACGTTGGCGTTGTAGCGCTCGTAGTACTCGCTCAGGGCGTCCAGTACCTGGCGCGGCTTCTGCGAGGTCGCCGCGTTGTCCAGGTACACGAGCTTCTTGCCGTCGTGGACCTGACGGTCCAGGACGGGGAAGTCCTTGCGGATCGCCTCGACGTCGAGGAGGCCCGGCAGCTGTGTCACGCGGATACGCCACCCTTCGTGTACGCCTCGTAGCCCTCGTCCTCCAGCTTGTCGGCGAGCTCGGCACCGCCGGACTCGACGATGCGGCCGCCGGAGAAGACGTGGACGAAGTCGGGCTTGATGTAGCGCAGGATGCGCGTGTAGTGCGTGATCAGCAGGGTGCCGACCTCGCCGGTCTCGCGGACGCGGTTGACGCCCTCGGAGACGATGCGGAGCGCGTCGACGTCGAGACCGGAGTCGGTCTCGTCGAGGATCGCGACCTTCGGCTTGAGCAGTTCGAGCTGGAGGATCTCGTGGCGCTTCTTCTCACCGCCGGAGAAGCCCTCGTTGACGTTGCGCTCGGCGAAGGCGGGGTCCATCTGGAGACGCTCCATGGCCTCCTTGACCTCCTTCACCCAGGTGCGCAGCTTGGGGGCCTCGCCGCGGACGGCGGTGGCGGAGGTGCGCAGGAAGTTGGAGACCGAGACGCCGGGGACCTCGACCGGGTACTGCATCGCCAGGAACAGGCCCGCGCGGGCGCGCTCGTCGACGGACATCTCCAGGACGTCCTCGCCGTCGAGCAGCACGGTGCCACTGGTGATCGTGTACTTCGGGTGACCCGCGAGGGAGTAGGCGAGGGTCGACTTGCCGGAGCCGTTGGGGCCCATGATGGCGTGCGTCTCGCCCTGCTTCACGGTGAGGTCGACGCCCTTGAGGATCTCCTTCGTGGCGTTGTCGGCCTCGACGGTGACGTGCAGGTCTCGGATTTCAAGCGTTGCCATGGGTGCCTCAGGACTCCTGGGTGAGGGAGACGAGAACGTCGTCCCCTTCGATCTTTACGGGGTATACGGGGACGGGGCGCGTCGCGGGGAGCCCGGACGGCTTGCCGGTGCGGAGGTCGAAGGAGGAGCCGTGCAGCCAGCACTCGATCTGGCAGTCCTCCACCTCTCCCTCGGAGAGGGAGACGTTCGCGTGCGAGCAGATGTCGTAGATCGCGAAGACCTCGCCCTCGGTCTTGACGACCGAGACCGGCGTGCCGTCGAGTTCCACCCGCTTCGGGGTGTCCGTCTCCAGCTCGCTGAGCGCGCAGGCGCGGACGAACGCGGACGAAGCTGTCATGCGACCGACGCCTCCAGCTCCTCCTCGATCTTGGCGAGCAGGCGCTCCTCGATGTCGGCGACACCGATCTGCTGGACCAGCTCGGCGAAGAAGCCGCGGACCACGAGGCGGCGGGCCTCGTGCTCCGGGATGCCGCGGGCCATCAGGTAGAAGAGCTGCTCGTCGTCGAAGCGGCCGGTGGCGGAGGCGTGGCCGGCGCCGACGATCTCGCCGGTCTCGATCTCCAGGTTCGGCACCGAGTCGACGCGCGCGCCGTCCGTGAGGACGAGGTTGCGGTTCATCTCGTAGGTGTCCGTGCCCTCGGCCGCGGCCTCGATGAGGACGTCGCCGATCCAGACCGCGTGCGCCTGCTCGCCCTGCAGCGCGCCCTTGTAGACGACGTTGGACTTGCAGTGCGGGACGTTGTGGTCGACCAGGAGGCGGTGCTCCTGGTGCTGGCCGGCGTCCGTGAAGTACAGCCCGAGCAGTTCGGCCTCGCCGCCGGTGCCGGCGTACGCGACGCGCGGGTGCAGGCGGACGACGTCGCCGCCGAAGGTGACGACGACCGACTTGAAGCTCGCGTCACGCCCGACGAGGGCGTTGTGCTGGGCCACGTGCACGGCCTTGTCGTCCCAGTCCTGCACCGAGACGACGGTCAGCTTGGCGCCGTCGCCGAGGATGTAGTCGACGTTGGCGGCGAGCACCGCGTCACCGGTGTGGTCGATGACGACGACGGCCTCGGCGAAGGCTTTCAGCTCGACGACCTGGTGGGCGTAGGCGACCCCGCCCTCGCCGTGCACGGCGATGCGGATCGGCTCGGTGAGCACCGTCTCCTTGGGGACGGTGACCACGCCGGCCTTCTCGAACGCCGAGTACGCCTGGGCGGCGATGCGGTCCACCGGGGTGCCCGCCGTGCCGATCCGGGCGTCGTCACGGTCGACGGTCTCGACGGTGACGCCCTCGGGGGCCTCCACGACGACCTTCACGCCCGCGCCGGTGGCGACGGCGGTGCCGTCGTGGAGCCCGCGCAGCCGCTCCAGCGGGGTGAACCGCCACTCCTCCTCGCGGCCGTGCGGAACCGGGAAGTCCGCCACGTCGAAGGACGGGGGCGCGCTCATGCGCGTGGCGACGGTCGACTCGGCGGCCACCGCGATCTGGCCGGCGGTGGTGGACCCGACCGGGATGTTCTGAGCCTCAGCCATGGCTGCGGTCTGCTCGCTTTCTTGCGTAAGTGGCTTGATGGGGTGGGCGGTTGGCGCTCAGCCGACCGCGCCTTCCATCTGGAGCTCGATCAGCCGGTTGAGCTCGAGGGCGTACTCCATGGGCAGCTCCTTGGCGATCGGCTCGACGAAGCCGCGCACGATCATCGCCATCGCCTCGAACTCGGTCAGACCGCGGCTCATCAGGTAGAAGAGCTGGTCCTCGGAGACCTTGGAGACGGTCGCCTCGTGGCCCATCGACACGTCGTCCTCGCGGACGTCCACGTAGGGGTACGTGTCCGAGCGGGAGATGGTGTCGACGAGCAGCGCGTCGCACAGCACGTTGGACTTGGAGCCGGCGGCGCCCTCGCCGATCTCGACGAGACCGCGGTACGACGTGCGGCCACCGCCACGCGCCACGGACTTCGAGACGATGTTGGAGGAGGTGTTCGGCGCCATGTGGACCATCTTGGAGCCGGCGTCCTGGTGCTGGCCCTCGCCGGCGAAGGCGATGGAGAGGGTCTCGCCCTTGGCGTGCTCGCCCATCAGGTAGACGGCGGGGTACTTCATCGTCACCTTGGAGCCGATGTTGCCGTCGATCCACTCCATGGTCGCGCCCTCGTAGGCCACGGCGCGCTTGGTGACCAGGTTGTAGACGTTGTTCGACCAGTTCTGGATGGTCGTGTAGCGGCAGCGGGCGTTCTTCTTGACGATGATCTCGACGACCGCGGAGTGCAGCGAGTCCGACTTGTAGATCGGGGCGGTGCAGCCCTCGACGTAGTGCACGTAGGCACCCTCGTCGACGATGATCAGGGTCCGCTCGAACTGGCCCATGTTCTCCGTGTTGATGCGGAAGTAGGCCTGGAGCGGGATCTCGACGTGGACGCCCGGCGGGACGTAGATGAAGGAGCCGCCCGACCACACGGCGGTGTTCAGCGAGGCGAACTTGTTGTCACCGGCGGGGATGACCGTGCCGAAGTACTCCTTGAAGAGCTCCGGGTGCTCCTTCAGCGCGGTGTCGGTGTCGAGGAAGATGACGCCCTGCTCCTCCAGGTCCTCGCGGATCTGGTGGTAGACGACCTCCGACTCGTACTGGGCGGCGACACCGGCGACGAGGCGCTGCTTCTCGGCCTCCGGGATGCCCAGCTTGTCGTAGGTGTTCTTGATGTCCTCGGGCAGGTCCTCCCAGGACTCCGCCTGCTTCTCCGTGGAGCGCACGAAGTACTTGATGTTGTCGAAGTCGATGCCCGAGAGGTCCGAGCCCCAGTTCGGCATCGGCTTCTTCTCGAACAGCTTCAGGCCCTTGAGGCGGAGCTTGGTCATCCACTCCGGCTCGGACTTCTTGCCGGAGATGTCCCGGACGACGTCCTCGTTCAGGCCACGGCGCGCGGACGCACCGGCCACGTCGGAGTCGGCCCAGCCGTATTCGTACGTGCCCAGGCCCTCGAGCTCAGGGTGGGCAGTCTCCGTGGGGAGAGTCATGCGGGGTTCCTCCCGGCCGTGCTTGCAGGTGCGTCAGTGGAAATCTTGGGAATGAACGTCGTGCAGACGCCGTCGCCGTGCGCGATGGTCGCCAGTCGTTGGACGTGGGTCCCCAGCAGTTCGGCGAAGATCTCCGTCTCCGCCTCGCACAGCTGGGGGAACTGCTCCGCGACGTGGGCGACCGGGCAGTGGTGCTGGCACAGCTGCTCGCCGACCGGTGCGGTGCGCGCCGTTGCAGCGTACCCGTCCACGCTCAGGGCCTTGGCCAGCGCTTCGGCGCGCTTGTCGGGCGTGACCGCCTCGATCGCCCTGCGGTAGGCGCTCGCCTGGGCGGTGATCCGCGCGCGGGCGAACGCGGCGACGGCCTCGGGGCCACCGCCCTGCTCGGCGATCCAGCGCAGCGCGTCGGCGGCCAGCTTGTCGTACGACTGGTCGAAGGCGTCGCGGCCGCAGTCGGTGAGCGCGAAGACCTTGGCGGGGCGGCCACGCGTGCGCGTGCCGTACACCCGCTGCTCGCGCGCCTCCACGACGTCGTCGGCGACGAGGGCGTCCAGGTGACGCCGGACGGCGGCCTGGGTCAGCCCCAGCCGGCCGGCCAGCTCGGCGACGGTCGACGGGCCGTGGTCCAGGATGGAGCGGGCGACGCGGTTGCGCGTGGAGCGCTCACCGGTCGCGAGTTCCTCCTGCGGGGCCCCCAGGGGGGTCTCCCGAGCCTCGTCGACGTTTTTCACAACGCCATTGTTGCGTAATTCCACGGAACCTGACAAGCGCCGCCGGGATCATCGGACGGTGCCCTGCATCACTTAGGCATACCTAATCTGACCTGCGCAAACGATCTTTGATCGATCATCTCCAGGGTGCTGAGCAGGTATTTCGGTGGCGCGGCGCGGGTCCGTCCGGAAGACTCACGGACCATGCCGACCCCCGCTCCGACCGGCCCGCTCGTCACCCGCGACACCCTCGCCGCGCAGCTGCGACTGCTCGGCGTCGAGCCCGGCGAGATCCTCCTCGTCCACTCCTCGCTCAGCGCGCTCGGCTGGGTCAACGGAGGCGCGGTCGCCGTCGTGCAGGGTCTGCTCGACGCCCTCGGCCCGGACGGCACGCTCGTCGTCCCGACGCAGACCGGCGATCTGTCCGACCCGGCGGTGTGGTCGAACCCGCCGGTGCCCGCGCAGTGGTGGGACCGGATCCGGGTCACCATGCCCGCCTACGATCCGCTGATCACGCCCACGCGCGGGGTCGGGGTGATCCCGGAGACCGTGCGGACCTGGCCCGGGGCGCTGCGCAGCGCACACCCGCAGACCTCCTTCGCGGCCGTCGGCCCGCACGCGCGCGAGATCACCGACGGCCACGCGCCCGACTGCCGCCTCGGCGAGCACAGCCCGCTGGCCCGCCTGGAGGAACGGGGTGCCCGGGTCCTGCTGCTGGGCGCCGGATACGCGGCCTGCACGAGCTTCCACCTCGCCGAGTACCGCGTACCCGCGCCCCGCGTGGCGGTCGGCCGGCCCGCCCCCGGCGGCGGCTGGGAGACCGTGACCGAGGTCTCGATCACCTCGGACCGCTTCGACGAACTGGGGCACGACTTCGAGCGGGACCGGGACGTCGTACGGGGAAAGGCGGGCGCGGCCGACGTACGGCTGTTCCCCGTGGCGGACGCCGTGGCCTACGCCGAACGCTGGCTGCCGCTGCACCGGCCCCGTGCGGAGGAGTTCTAGCACCCCGGCTCCGCGGCGCCCCGCGCTCTCCCTAGACTCTGGAGCCATGCGAAGCGACCCTGTGGTCCAGGTCCAGGCCCTGGTGAAGCGGTACGGCACGAAGACCGCGGTGGACGGCCTCGACCTGGTGGCCCGGGCGGGCGTGACCGCCGTCCTCGGTCCCAACGGAGCGGGGAAGACGACCACGGTCGAGACCTGCGAGGGGTACCGGAAGCCGGATTCCGGCACGGTGCGCGTCCTGGGCCTCGACCCGGTGCGGCACTCCGCCGAGCTGCGTCCCCGTATCGGTGTGATGCTCCAGTCCGGCGGCGTCTACTCCGGCGCGCGGGCCGACGAGATGCTGCGGCACGTCGCCCGGCTGCACGCGCATCCGCTGGACGTGGACGCGCTGATCGAGCGGCTGGGGCTGGGCGGTTGCGGGCGGACGAGCTACCGCCGGCTCTCCGGCGGCCAGCAACAGCGGCTCGCGCTGGCCATGGCCGTCGTCGGGCGCCCGGAACTGGTCTTCCTGGACGAGCCCACGGCCGGCCTCGACCCGCAGGCCCGCCGGGCCACCTGGGACCTGGTGAAGGACCTGCGCGCCGACGGCGTCTCGGTGATCCTCACCACGCACTACATGGAAGAGGCCGAGCAGCTCGCCGACGACGTGGCGATCATCGACGGCGGCAGGGTCGTCGTCCAGGGCTCCCCCGAGGAGCTGTGCAGGGGCGGCGCAGAGAACACCCTGCGCTTCACCGGCCGCCCCGGCCTCGACGTCGGCTCCCTGCTCAAGGCCCTCCCCGACGGCTGCACGGCCGCCGAGCTGACCCCGGGCGCCTACCGAGTCGTCGGCAAGGTCGACCCGCAGCTGCTGGCCACGGTGGCCTCGTGGTGCGCCCAGCACGGGGTGATGCCGGACCGGATCTCGGTCGAGCGGCACACGCTCGAAGACGTCTTTCTGGAGCTCACGGGCAAGGAGCTGCGCTCATGACGACCGCCACCGGTACCGGTACCTACACCCCCGAGCCGGGTGCGGCGCCGCTCCCCCGCATGATCGGGGCCCAGGCGGCGCTGGAGACCAGGATGCTGCTGCGCAACGGCGAGCAGCTGCTGCTGACGGTCGTCATCCCGACCCTGCTGCTGGTCCTGTTCAGCTCCGTGGACATCGTCGACACCGGCAAGGGCAGGGCCGTCGACTTCCTCGCCCCCGGCATCCTGGCCCTCGCCGTGATGTCGACCGCGTTCACCGGGCAGGCCATCGCGACCGGCTTCGAGCGCCGCTACGGCGTGCTGAAGCGGCTCGCCTCCTCGCCGCTGCCCCGCTGGGGGCTGATGGCCGCCAAGACGGCGTCGGTGCTGGTCACGGAGGTCCTCCAGGTCGTCCTGCTGACGGTGATCGCGTTCGCGCTGGGCTGGCACCCGCACGGCAACCCCGCCGCCGTCCTGCTCCTCCTCGTCCTCGGCACGGCCGCCTTCTCGGGGCTCGGCCTGCTGATGGCGGGCACGCTGAAGGCGGAGGCCACCCTGGCCGCGGCCAACCTGGTCTTCCTGCTACTGCTCGTCGGCGGCGGGGTCATCGTCCCGCTCGACAAGTTCGGCTCGGCCGGGCAGCACGTCCTCGGGCTGCTGCCGATCTCGGCGCTGTCGGGCGGCCTGCGGGACGTGCTCCAGCACGGGGCCGGCATGCCGTGGGGCGACCTCGGGATCCTCGCCGTGTGGGCGGTCGTCGGGCTCGCGGCGGCGGGGAAGTTCTTCCGCTGGGAATGAGGCACGGTGGACCCTCGTGAAAGCGTGCACAAGCGGCGCCCTACCATGGTGCCCGTGCCCAAGCTGACCCGCGCCGACGCCGTAGCCGCCCTGCGCAACCCGCTCGCCTTCATCGCCGCACGCTGGACGCCGGAACCCCGGACCGTGCAGCGGGCGGCCCTCGCCGCGCTCGTCATGTCGGTGGTCATCGTCGTCACCGGCGGCGCCGTGCGCCTGACCGGCTCGGGCCTCGGCTGCCCGACCTGGCCCGAGTGCACCGACGGCTCACTGACGCCGACGACCGCGCTGAGCTATCACAGCGCCATCGAGTTCGGCAATCGCATGCTGACGTACGTGCTGTGCGCCGCGGTCGGCTGGGCGATCATCGCCGCGCGCTCCGAGAAGCCGTACCGGCGCAGCCTGACCCGGCTGGGCTGGGCGCAGTTCTGGCTCGTGATGGGCAACGCGGTGCTGGGCGGCATCGTGGTGCTCGTCGGCCTCAACCCGTACACGGTCGCGGCGCACTTCCTGCTCGCGACGGCCCTCATCACGGTCGCCGCGGTGATGTGGCAGCGTACCCGTGAGGGCGACGGGGCGCCCCGGCCGCTGGTCGGCAAGGCCGTGCAGCAGCTGGTGTGGTTCCTCGTGGTCGCCTCGGTGCTGCTGATCGCGGCCGGCACGGTGGTGACCGGCGCGGGCCCGCACGCGGGCGACTCCAGCGACGTCAAGCGCATCCCGATCGACTGGGAGACCGTCGCCAAGCTGCACGCCGTGCTCGCCTGGATCGTGGTCACGCTCACCTTCGCCCTGTGGTTCGTCCTCAAGGCGGTCGACGCGCCGAAGGGCCCGCTGCACCGCACCCGGGACCTGTTCCTGATCCTCCTGAGCCAGGGCGTCATCGGCTACGTCCAGTACTTCACCCATCTGCCCGAGGCGCTCGTCGGCCTCCACATGCTCGGCTCCTGCCTGGTGTGGATCGGCGTCCTGCGCGTCCTGCTGGCGCTGCGGGAGCGCCCGGAGGCCACCGTGGACCTGCCCGGCCCGGCCGCCGAGGTGACGGTGGGCACGCGCGCGTAGCGCGTTTTTCGCAGTACACGCGCGTGGTGCGTCTTTCGAAGTTCTCGACGCCACGCGCGTACGTCAGCCGTACGTGGCGACCAGCGCGTCGATCGCCGGGGCGAGGTAGGCGCGGGTCAGCGCGGCGCGGCGGGTGAGCCAGGCGTCGTCCGCCGTGGGCGCGGCCGCGTCGTACCGCCTTCGGGCGATGTCCTCGACGACCTCGGCCGGAGCGCCGAGCGACGGGAGTTCGGCGAGCGCCTCCCGCTTCGAGATCAGCCGCCCGTCGCGCAGGGTCACGGTGGCGCGGGCGAAGGTCACCAGGCCCAGATCGACCCAGACGTCCTGCATCCACAGCCGGGCCCTCTCGACGTGGGGCCGCCAGAAGTCCCGCTGGTCGCGGACGACGAAGGTGTGCAACTGCCGCTCCGGCACCGGCGGCAGCAGGGCGGCCGGTGCCTCGCCGTGCAGCACCCGGCCGAAGTCGTGCAGCTCGCGCCGGGTGACGGGGGTGACCGGGCGGCGCATCACCCGCCGGTGCGCCCAGGTGAGGTGGGACCGGTCCGGATCGTCCAGGGTGGCCGGGGTCAGATAGCTGCAGTGGAGCTTCGCGGCGAGCGGTTCCGCGCGCAGGCGCCGGTGCAGCGCCACGACCCGCCGTACGGTCGTGAAGCTCACCTCGTCCGGCAGTACGGCGATGAGGTCCAGGTCGCTGCGGCCCTCCTGGTAGTCGCCGCCGGCCAGTGAGCCGTGCGCCCAGACCGCGCGAGGGCGCAGGGGTGTCAGGTCGGTGAGGAACCGGGCGAGCAGGGATTCCGTCGTCATCCGCCCAGTCTGGGCAGCTCAGCCCAGCCTGTACACCCGGCGCGCGTTGCCCGACGCGACCATCCGGGCCACCCGCTGGGCGTCCTCCAGGGCCCACGCGCCCTCGCCGACCCAGCCGCCCAGGACCTGGCCCAGCGCCTCGCGGAACAGCCGGGCCCCGACGACGTGCAGCTCGGGCAGGCCGTGGGCGCCCGTGGAGAAAAGGATCTTGCCGAAGGGGGCCAGCTCCAGGATCTCGGCGAGAACGGTGGCGGCCCGCGCCCCGGTACGCACGAGCGCGGCGCCGGAGTCGGTGTAGACGTGCGCGAAGACACCGGCCAGATGGGCGGCGTGCCGGTGGTACGGATAGCCGTGCAGCAGGATCAGATCGGTGCCGAGTCCCGCCGTGGCCCGCACGAAGTCGGTGAGCAGCACCGGGTCGGTGCGGTCGATGCGGGAGCCGGGCTCGCCGAGGCCCGCGTGCAGTTGCAGGGGCCGTCCGGAGGCGACGGCGATCCACAGCAGATGCCGCAGCAGTACGGGGTCGCGCAGCGCCCCGCCGACCGGGCGGCCGGCCAGCCAGCGGCCCGCCGCGCCCCGCACCTCCCCCGGCCCCGGCGGCTCGGGCGCGAGGGCGAGGCCGTGGCGCAGGCCGGCGACGGAGGTGAAGGCGACGGCGTGCGCGGCGGCGCCGTGCACGGACTCGGCGAGGTTGGCGAGGAAGGACTCGACGGTGCCGGAGGTGTCGGCGACCTGCTCCGCGAGCAGCTCCAGCCGGACGATCTCGTGGGCCTCCGCGAAACCGGCCGAGGCCAGCTCGGCCGGGCCGGTGAGGTCGCCGGGCAGGCCGGTGTCGACGAGGTAGGTGGTGATGCCGCTGCCGCGCAGCAGCCGCCGGCCCGCCTCCAGGACGCCCAGTTCCCGGCGCCGGGCCAGATAGCGGGCGGGCGCGCAGTGGGGTTCGAGGCCGAGCAGGGGCGGGCACCAGCGCCGTACGGCGAAGCCCGTCTGGGTGTCGAAGAGGGTGGTGCCGGCCGCGGGCGGGCCCTCGGTGCGGGCGAGTTGGGCCTCGAAGGTGCCGAGGCCCAGTTCCGTGCGGAGCACTCCGTGGCAGTACTGGTCCACCAGGGACGGCGTTTCGATCATCCGGGGCTCCCCGTGAAGACGTGCGCTGCCTTGCACGTCCTAACGGGGGAACGGGGACCGAGGTCGCGGAACAGGCCGGGACTGCGGGTTATTCGGCGGCTTCGGACCGTATGTGGTCAACCCCCGATCTGAATGCCCGCCATCCTCTTCCACTCGTACGGGCCCGTCGTCACCTTGGCCGCGAACTCGCCGTCGAAGGACTCGTGGACGGTGATGCCGGACTTCTCGACGGCCTTCTCGGCGATCTCGGTGCTGGGGGCCACCAGGTCGCCCCAGCCGCCGTCCTCGCCGACGAGGACGATGCGGGCGCCGCGTTCGCCGATGTAGGCCACCTGGCCCTCGGCGCCGCCGTGCGCCTTGGCGAAGGCGCTGATCTGGTGGGCGAGCCGGGACACCTTGCGCTCGGCCCGCGCGTCAACCTGCTGCGTGTCTGCCATGACCCCGATGCTACTCACGGGTAGATCGACTGGCGAGAGCGGGCCGCTGTGACGTGCGTCAGCGCAGGAAGGGGTCCACCGCGACGGCGACGAAGAGGATCGACACGTAGGTGATCGACCAGTGGAAGAGCCGCATCTCCTTCAGCTTCACGCCGGTCACCTCGGCCTTCGCCCGGTTCTGCAGCCCGTGCGCCTCCCAGAGCCAGAAGCCGCCGGCCGCGAGGGCGACCACCGTGTAGAACCAGCCGGTGTAGCCGAGCGGGGTCAGCAGGAGGGAGACGGCGACCATCACCCAGCTGTAGATGACGATCTGCCGGGCGACGACCTTGTTGGACGCGATGACCGGGAGCATGGGCACGCCCACGCGCGCGTAGTCCTCCTTGACCTTCATGGACAGCGGCCAGTAGTGCGGCGGGGTCCAGAAGAACATGACGAGGAAGAGGATGATCGGCGCCCAGGACATCGAGTTCGTGACCGAGGACCAGCCGATGAGCACCGGCAGGCAGCCGGCGATGCCGCCCCACACGATGTTCTGCGACGTACGCCGCTTGAGGAGCATCGTGTAGACGACGACGTAGAAGAGGAGTGCGCCGAGGGAGAGCCAGGCACTCAGCCAGTTGACGGTGAGGCCGAACAGGAGCGTGGAGACGACGCCGAGGGTGATGCCGAAGGCGAGGCACTCGCGCGGGCTGACCATGCCGGTCACCAGCGGCCGCTGCGCGGTGCGGTCCATCAGGGCGTCGATGTCACGGTCGATGTACATGTTCAGCGCGTTGGCGCCGCCCGCCGACAGGTAGCCGCCGACGCAGGTGAGCAGGACCAGACCGAGGTCCGGCACACCCTTCTGCGCCAGGAACATCACCGGAACGGTGGTGATGAGCAGCAGCTCGATGATCCGCGGCTTCGTCAGCGCCACGAACGCCTTGACGCGAGCTCCGAACGGCCGATGGCCCGGGCCCTGGCTCGCACCACCCAGCACGCCAGCTGGACGTGATTCGACGGCCGTCACGCACACCCCTGACAGAGACATCCCAGCAAGCCCGTCCCTGTGAAGTCCCGGTAAAGGCTCGCGCGTACCACGCCACTTTAGACGTTGCCCATACCCCGACCTTCGCGGGGGTGGGGTCGTGTTGGCGGGCCCTCATGAGCGGCCTTCCGGAGGCCCCCCATAAGAGGGGACCCACCCCTCGATTGAGCGCTCAGATGACCGGCTCCGTATTCATGTGCCAAATGCCGTCTCGGCCAGTCGGGAGGCGGATCGCACGGACTCCCGGCAGTCTGGAATGAGTCGAAAAAACGCACGTCTTCGCGAGGGTAGGCTCGACAGCGTCCGGTGGGCGGCAAGCCCCCCGGAAGCCGGGTGGGCGCATGCCCCGAAAGACCGGCGACCGACATGTGGAGAGGAGCCCTGACCCAGGGTGAGCACCAAGCCGACCACCACAGACCTTGAGTGGACCGAGCTGGACCAGCGGGCCGTCGACACCGCCCGTGTCCTGGCCGCCGACGCCGTACAGAAGGTCGGCAACGGCCATCCCGGTACGGCGATGAGCCTGGCTCCGGCCGCGTACACCCTCTTCCAGAAGGTGATGCGGCACGACCCGGCCGACCCCGAGTGGGTGGGCCGCGACCGTTTCGTGCTGTCCGCCGGCCACTCGTCCCTGACCCTCTACACCCAGCTGTACCTGGCCGGCTTCGGCCTGGAGCTGGACGATCTGAAGGCCTTCCGGACCTGGGGTTCGAAGACCCCCGGCCACCCGGAGTACGGGCACACCAAGGGCGTGGAGACGACGACCGGCCCGCTGGGCCAGGGTGTCGCCAACGCGGTGGGCATGGCGATGGCCGCCCGCTACGAGCGCGGTCTGTTCGACCCGCAGGCCCCGCAGGGCGAATCCCCCTTCGACCACTTCGTCTACTGCATCGCCGGTGACGGCTGCCTCCAGGAGGGCATCTCCGCCGAGGCGTCCTCGCTGGCCGGCCACCAGAAGCTCGGCAACCTGATCCTGCTGTGGGACGACAACCACATCTCGATCGAGGGCGACACCGAGACGGCCGTCTCCGAGGACACCGCTCTGCGCTACGAGGCCTACGGCTGGCACGTGCAGCGCGTGGAGGCCCAGGACAACGGCGACCTGGACCCGGCCGCCATCTACGACGCGGTCCAGAAGGCCAAGGCCGTCACGGACCGGCCGTCGTTCATCGCGATGCGTTCGATCATCGCCTGGCCGGCCCCGAACGCGCAGAACACCGAGGCCGCGCACGGCTCGGCGCTGGGCGACGAGGAGGTCGCGGCCACCAAGCGCGTCCTCGGCTTCGACCCGGAGCGGACCTTCGAGGTCGCGGACGAGGTCATCGGCCACACCCGCAAGGCGCTGGAGCGCGGTGCGCAGGCCAAGGCCGAGTGGGAGAAGTCGCTCCAGGTGTGGCGCGACGACAACGCCGAGCGGGCCGCCGAGTTCGACCGCATCAGCAAGGGCGAGCTGCCCGCCGGCTGGGAGGAGAAGATCCCGGTCTTCGAGCCCGGCAAGGGTGTCGCGACGCGTGCCGCCTCCGGCAAGGTGCTGCAGGCGCTCGGCGCGGTCATCCCCGAGCTGTGGGGCGGCTCCGCCGACCTCGCGGGGTCGAACAACACGACCATCGACAAGAACAGCTCGTTCCTGCCCGAGGGCAACCCGCTGCCGGAGGCCAACCCCTACGGCCGCACCGTCCACTACGGCATCCGTGAGCACTCCATGGGCGCCGAGATGAACGGCATCGCCCTGCACGGCAACACCCGTATCTACGGCGGCACGTTCCTCGTCTTCTCCGACTACATGCGCAACGCCGTGCGTCTGTCGGCGCTGATGCACCTGCCGGTGACGTTCGTGTGGACGCACGACTCCATCGGTCTGGGCGAGGACGGCCCGACCCACCAGCCGGTCGAGCATCTGGCCTCGCTGCGCGCCATCCCGGGCCTGAACGTCGTCCGCCCGGCCGACGCCAACGAGACGGCGATCGCCTGGCGCGAGATCCTGGGGCGCTACACCAAGGAGTTCGGCAAGGGGCAGCCGCACGGCTTCGCCCTCACCCGCCAGGGCGTGCCGACGTACGAGCCCAACGAGGACGCGGCGAAGGGCGGTTACGTGCTGTTCGACGCCGAAGGCGGCGAGCCGCAGGTGATCCTGATCGCCACCGGTTCCGAGGTGCACGTGGCCGTCGAGGCGCGGGAGCAGCTCCAGGCCGACGGTGTCCCCACGCGCGTGGTGTCGATGCCGTGCGTGGAGTGGTTCGAGGAGCAGGACCAGGCGTACAAGGACTCCGTCCTGCCGCCGTCGGTCAGGGCCCGCGTGTCGGTCGAGGCGGGTATCGGTCTCACGTGGCACAAGTACGTCGGGGACGCCGGCCGCATCGTTTCCCTGGAGCACTTCGGTGCTTCCGCCGACGGCAAGGTCCTGTTCCGCGAGTTCGGCTTCACGCCTGAGAACGTGGCCGCCCAGGCCCGGGAATCCCTCGCCGCCGCCCAGCGCTGACGCTCATATACGACACGTAGGAGATGTAATTCCATGACAGACGCACTCAAGCGCCTCTCCGAGGAGGGCGTCGCGATCTGGCTGGACGACCTGTCGCGCAAGCGGATCACGTCCGGCAACCTCGCCGAGCTGATCGACCAGCAGCACGTCGTGGGCGTCACCACCAACCCGACGATCTTCCAGAAGGCGATCAGCGGCGGCGACGGCTACGAGCAGCAGCTCACGGACCTCGCCGCCCGCAAGGTCACCGTCGACGAGGCCATCCGCATGATCACGACGGCGGACGTCCGGGACGCCGCCGACATCCTGCGCCCGGTCTTCGACGCCACCGACGGCCAGGACGGCCGGGTCTCCATCGAGGTCGACCCCCGGCTGGCCCACCACACCAGGGCGACGGTCGCCGAGGCCAAGCAGCTGGCCTGGCTGGTGGACCGCCCCAACACCCTGATCAAGATCCCGGCCACCAAGGCGGGTCTGCCGGCGATCGCCGAGGTCATCGGCCTCGGCATCAGCGTCAACGTCACGCTGATCTTCTCGCTGGAGCGCTACCGCGCGGTGATGGACGCCTACCTCACCGGTCTGGAGAAGGCGAAGGAGCGCGGCCTCGACCTGTCGCTCGTCCGCTCCGTGGCGTCGTTCTTCGTGTCCCGTGTGGACACCGAGATCGACAAGCGCCTGGACGCCCTCGGCACCGACGAGGCCAAGGCGCTGCGCGGCAAGGCCGCCGTCGCCAACGCACGCCTCGCCTACCAGGCGTACGAGGAGGTCTTCTCCTCCGACCGCTGGCAGGCGCTGGAGAACGCGGGCGCCCGCAAGCAGCGTCCGCTGTGGGCGTCGACCGGTGTGAAGGACCCGGCGTACCAGGACACGATGTACGTCACCGACCTGGTCGCGCCGAACACGGTCAACACCATGCCGGAGGCCACTCTTGAGGCCACCGAGGACCACGGCCAGATCACCGGCGACACCATCACCGGCACCTACGAGCAGGCCCGCGCCGACCTCGACGCGCTCGAGAAGCTCGGGATCTCGTACGACGACGTGGTCCAGGTGCTGGAGGACGAGGGCGTCGAGAAGTTCGAGGCGTCCTGGATCGACCTGCTGAAGTCGACCGAGGCGGAGCTCAAGCGCCTCACCCCCTCGGAGGGCTGATTTGTCACCCCTCGTCGGATCCGGAGCGAACCCGCTTCGTGACCCCGCCGACCGACGGCTCCCGCGTATCGCGGGGCCGTCGGGCCTGGTGATCTTCGGCGTCACGGGCGACCTGTCGCGCAAGAAGCTGATGCCCGCGGTGTACGACCTCGCCAACCGGGGTCTGCTGCCGCCGGGCTTCTCGCTGGTGGGCTTCGCCCGCCGCGAGTGGGAGAACGAGGACTTCGCCCAGGAGGTCCACGACGCCGTCAAGGCGCACGCCCGTACGCCGTTCCGTGAGGAGGTCTGGCAGCAGCTCATCCAGGGGATGCGCTTCGTCCAGGGCACCTTCGACGACGACGACGCCTTCGAGCGGCTGCGCGCCACCATCGAGGAGCTGGACAAGGCACAGGGCACGGGCGGCAACTTCGCCTTCTACCTGTCGGTGCCGCCGCGCTCCTTCCCGGTGGTCATCCAGCAGCTGAAGAAGCACGGGCTGGCCGACCAGTCGAGCGGTTCCTGGCGGCGTGCCGTCATCGAGAAGCCCTTCGGCCACGACCTGAAGTCGGCCGAGGCGCTCAACAAGGTCGTGCACGAGGTGTTCGAGCCGGACCAGGTCTTCCGGATCGACCACTACCTCGGCAAGGAGACCGTCCAGAACATCCTGGCGCTGCGCTTCGCCAACACGATGTTCGAGCCGATCTGGAACCGGTCCTTCGTGGACCACGTGCAGATCACCATGGCCGAGGACATCGGCATCGGCGGCCGGGCCGGCTACTACGACGGCATCGGCGCCGCCCGCGACGTCATCCAGAACCACCTCCTCCAGCTCATGGCGCTCACCGCCATGGAGGAGCCCGCCTCCTTCGGCGCGGACGCGCTGGCCGCCGAGAAGGAGAAGGTGCTCGGCGCCGTACGGCTGCCGAAGGACCTGGGCGCCTCGACCGTGCGCGGGCAGTACGCGGGCGGCTGGCAGGGCGGCGAGAAGGTCATCGGCTACCTCGAAGAGGACGGCATCGACGCCAAGTCGAAGACCGACACCTACGCCGCGATCAAGCTGGAGGTCGACAACCGCCGCTGGGCGGGCGTCCCCTTCTATCTGCGCACCGGCAAGCGCCTCGGCCGCCGGGTCACCGAGATCGCGGTCGTCTTCCAGCGGGCCCCGCACTCCCCCTTCGACCACACGGCGACGGAGGAGCTGGGCCAGAACGCGATCGTCATCCGCGTCCAGCCCGACGAGGGCATCACGGTCCGCTTCGGCTCCAAGGTGCCGGGCACCTCGATGGAGATCCGCGACGTGTCGATGGACTTCGCCTACGGCGAGTCCTTCACCGAGTCGTCGCCGGAGGCCTACGAGCGCCTGATCCTGGACGTGCTGCTCGGCGACGCCAACCTCTTCCCGCGCACGGAGGAGGTCGAGCTGTCCTGGAAGATCCTCGACCCGATCGAGCAGTACTGGGACAAGCACGGCAGGCCCGCGCAGTACCCGTCGGGCACGTGGGGCCCCGCCGAGGCGGACGAGATGCTCGCACGAGACGGACGGAGCTGGCGCAGGCCATGAAGATCGACCTGACCGACACCACCGCCGGCGACATCAACAAGGCGCTCGTCCGGGGCCGCCGCGCCATCGGCACCCCGGCCGTGGGCATGGTCCTGACCCTCGTCATCGTGACCGACGAGGAGAACGCCTACGACGCGCTGAAGGCCGCGGGCGACGCCTCGCGCGAGCACCCCTCGCGCACGCTCGTGGTCATCAAGCGGGTCTCCCGCACCCCACGCGACCGGACGACGTCCCGGCTGGACGCCGAGGTGCGGGTGGGCGCGGACGCGGGCACCGGCGAGACGGTCATCCTGCGGCTGTACGGCGAGGTGTCCGACCACGCCGACTCGGTCGTGCTGCCGCTGCTGCTGCCGGACGCCCCGGTCGTGGTGTGGTGGCCGGTGAACGCCCCGGTGGACCCGGCGAAGGACCCGCTGGGCGCGCTCGCCCAGCGCCGGGTCACCGACACCTATGCCGCCGAGCAGCCGGTGCGGGAGCTGTCGGCCCGCGCCGAGGCCTACACGCCCGGCGACACCGACCTGTCCTGGACCCGGATCACGCCGTGGCGCTCGATGCTCGCGGCGGCCCTGGACCAGGTCACCTGCGAGGTGCGGGGCGTCGAGGTGGAGGGCGAGGAGTTCAACCCGAGCTGCGAGCTGCTGGCGATGTGGCTCGCGAACCGGCTGGACGTCCCCGTCCGGCGCTCCCTGTCCTCCGGCCCCGGTCTGACGGCCGTGCGCATGGAGACCACCTGCGGCCCGATCGTGCTGGACCGCGCGGACGGTTCGCTGGCCACGCTGACCATCGAGGGCCAGCCGGCCCGTGCGGTGGCGCTGAAGCGGCGGGAGACCGCCGAGCTGATCGCGGAGGAGCTGCGCCGGCTCGACCCGGACGACACCTACGCGTCGGCGCTGCGCTACGGCGTGGAGCGGCTGAACACGGTGCCGGAGCCCACGGCGTCCGGGCCGGAGGCGGCCGGGGCGCCCGCGCCCGCGAAGAAGGCGGCCGCCAAGACCGCCAAGAAGGCCCCGGCGAGGAAGGCGGCGGCGAAGTGAGCACTCCGCAGCTGGTCGTCCACCGCGACAAGGAGCTGATGGCGCAGGCCGCCGCGGCCCGTCTGATCACGAAGATCGTGGACGCGCAGGCCTCCCGGGGCACCGCGTCCGTGGTCCTCACCGGCGGCCGCAACGGCAACGGTCTGCTGGCCGCGCTCGCGGCGGCGCCCGCCCGGGACGCCATCGACTGGGGCCGGCTCGACCTGTGGTGGGGCGACGAGCGTTATCTCCCCGAGGGCGACCCCGAGCGCAATGTCACGCAGGCCCGCGAGGCCCTGCTGGACTCCGTGCCGCTGGACCCGGAGCGTGTGCACGCCATGCCCGCCTCCGACGGCCCGTACGGTACGGACGTCGAGGCTGCGGCGGAGGCGTACGCGGCGGAGCTGGCGAAGGCGTCCGGGCCGGAGAACCACGGCTCGGTGCCCACCTTCGACGTGCTCATGCTGGGCGTCGGCCCGGACACCCATGTGGCCTCGCTCTTCCCGGAGCTGCCGGCCGTACGGGAGACCGAGCGCACGGTGGTCGGCGTGCACGGCGCGCCGAAGCCGCCGCCGACCCGGATCAGCCTGACCCTGCCCGCGATCCGCGCGGCCCGCGAGGTGTGGCTGCTCGCGGCCGGTGCGGACAAGGCGGAGGCCGCGGCCATCGCCCTGTCGGGCGCGGGCGAGATCCAGGCTCCGGCGGCGGGCGCGCACGGCCGGCAGCGCACCCTGTGGCTGCTGGACTCCGCGGCTGCTTCGCAGCTGCCGCGGTCGCTGTATCCGCCGTCGTCGCCGTGACGGCCGGCTGTGCGTAGGGGCGGCGGGGACCTCGGTCCCCGCCGCCCCTCATTTCACGGAGCCCGCCATCACGCCCTGCACGAAGTGCTTCTGGAACGCGAAGAACACCACGACGGGCACGATCAGGGACAGGAACGCGCCCGGCGCCAGGACGTCGATATTGCTGCCGAACTGGCGTATCTGGGACTGGAGTTGAACGGTCAGTGGCTGGGACGAGCTGTCGGCGAAGAGCAGCGCGACCAGCATGTCGTTCCACACCCACAGGAACTGGAAGATGGCGAGCGAGGCGATCGCCGGGCGCCCGACCGGCAGGACCAGCCGGGTGAAGATGCGCCACTCGCTGCCGCCGTCCATCCGCGCCGCTTCCAGCATCTCCTTCGGCATCTCCGCGAAGTAGTTCCGCAGCAGGAACACCGCGAAGGGCAGGCCGTAGGCGACATGGAAGAGGACGACTCCGGGGATGGTGCCGAACAGGCCCAGCGCACCGAAGAGTTTGGCCACCGGCAGCAGACCGATCTGGACCGGCACCACCAACAGGGCCACCACCAGCAGGAAGAGCGGTTCCCTGAGCGGGAAGTCCAGCCAGGCGAAGGCGTATCCGGCGAGGGCCGCGATGACGACGACCAGGGTGGTCGCCGGCACCGAGATCAGCACCGTGTTCCAGAAGGCCTGGGTGATGCCGGAGTTCTTCAGCAGGGCCGCGTAGTTGTCGAAGGACAGCTGTCCGGGGCTCGTCAGGGCCGTCCACCAGCCGCCCTTGGCGGTGTCCTGGGACGAGCGCAGCGAGGACACGAACAGTCCCGCCAGCGGGGTCAGCCAGACCAGGCCGATCACCACCAGGAAGGCCTGCACCAAGCCGTTGCCGAGGCCGCGTCTGATCACGTTCATCGCTGACTCCTCATCGTTGACTGCGGCGGAAACGGCGGACGTTGAAGACCATCGCGGGGATGACCAGGAGCAGCAGGAGCACACCGAGGGCACTGCCGAGGCCCTGGTTGTTGCCGCCGCCGAAGGACACGAGCCACATCTGGGTCGCGAGGACGGTGGCGTCCTCCTGCACCGGGCCGGGCGCGATGATGTAGACGAGGTCGAAGACCTTCAGCACGTTGATCACCAGGGTCACGAAGACCACGGTCAGCACGGGGGCCAGCAGCGGCACGGTGATGCGGCGGAAGATCTGCCACTCGTTCGCGCCGTCCATCCGGGCCGCCTCCAGCGCGTCCCGGGGCAGGGCGGCGAGCCCCGCGCCGATCAGCACCATCGCGAAGCCGGTCCAGATCCACAGGTACGCGCCGATGATCGCCGGTGTGACGAGGGCCGGGCCCAGCCAGGAGACGCCCTGGTAGGGCTGGGCGAAGTTGGACTCCGGCAGCCGCACCGTGTACGAGCCCGCGGCGAGCCCGGGCAGCCGGAAGGAGCCGTCGGCCGCGGTGGTCGCGCTCGCGACCGCCTTGCCGTCGCGCACCGCCTGGACCGTCATCCCGGGCAGGCCGCTCTCGTTCGGGTCGACCTTGCCCTGCCGGCCGCCCCCGCCCGGAGTGAAGTCGAGGTAGACGACTCCGCGCAGTTCACCGGAGGCCGCCTGTTTCGCGGCGGCCGGGTAGGCGGGCGCGGCGTTCTTCGGCAGGTCCCCGGGCAGCACGCCGACCATCGGGAGCGCCACGGACTCGCCCGCCCGGGCCGTCGTACGCCAGGAGCCGTCGCGGTCCTCGGTCAGCAGGCCCGCGCGCCCGCGCGCCGTCGGGTAGGCCGACGTGCTCCGGAAGGCGTCGTGGACGGAGACGACGGCCGCGTTGAGCACGCCCTTGTTCGGGTCCGCGTCGTAGGCGAGGCGGAAGATGATGCCGGCGGCGAGGAAGGACACCGCCATCGGCATGAAGAGCAGGAGTTTGAAGGCGGTGGCCCAGCGGACCTTCTCCACCAGCACGGCCAGGACCAGGCCGAGTCCGGTCAGCAGGGCCGGGGCCACGACGACCCAGATCGCGGTGTTGCGGACGGCCTTCAGGGTGGCCGGGTCGCGGAACATCTCGGTGTAGTTGCCGGCGCCGACGAAGCGGGTGCCGGAGGCGTCGAAGAAGCTGCGGCCGACGGAGAACAGCACCGGGTAGACGACGAGCGCGCCGAGCAGGAGCAGCGCCGGGAAGACGAAGAGCAGGGCGATCAGCCGGGCGCGCCGCCGGCCGCGGCGCCCGCGCGCCGGGCCGGCGGCCCGCGGGCCCGCCTGCTGTGTCACGAGAGTGGTGGCGGTCATGGTGTTGTCGCCGCTCAGTTCCCGTAGGCCTTGGCCGCGGCGGACTCCAGCTGTGCCGCGGTCGCCTTCGGGTCCGAGGGGTCGCGCAGGAAGTCCTGGAGCAGCTTCCACTCCCCGGCGCCCTTGGTGCCGCCGAAGGCGGCGGGCGCCTGGTCGGACATGTCGAAGCGGACCGAGTCGCCCGCGCCGACGAGGGACTTGGCGGTGGCGCGGGTGACGTCGTCGGCGTACGCGGCGAGGTCGAGCTTCTTGTTCGGGGACAGGAAGCCGCCCGCCTTCGCCCACACGGCGGCCGCCTCGGGGGTGGCGAGGTACTCCAGGAGCTTCATGCCGGCCGTGGCGTTCTTGCCGTCCTTGAGGACGACCGCCGCGTCACCGCCGCTGACGACCGGTGCCGTGCCGCCGTCGACCGCGGGGAAGGGGAAGAAGTCCGCGTCCTTGCCGATGGTCCTGCCGAACTGGTCGTGGGCGACACCGGCCACGAAGTCGCCCTCGTAGACCATGCCGGCCTCGGGCTTGGGGCCGAACACCTTCTCCACCGAGCCGGGGAAGTCCGTGTTCAGGGCCTCCTTCTGGCCGCCCGCGACGAGCTGCTTGTCCTTGAAGAGCTTGCCGAGGGTGGCGAGCGCCCTGACGACGGAGGGGTCGGTCCACTTGAGCTTGTGGGCGGCGAGGGCGTCGTACTTCTGGGGTCCGGCCTGGGAGAGGTAGACATTCTCGAACCAGTCGGTGAGGGTCCAGCCGTCCTCACCGCCGACGGCGAACGCGGCGAGCCCGGAGTCGGAGATCGTGTGCCCGTCCTTGAGCATCTCGTCGTACGTCTTCGGCGGCTTGACCCCGGCCTGGGCGAGCGCGCCGGGGCTGTACCAGACGGTGGACTTGTGGGCGGCCTTGAAGTAGAGGCCGTACAGGGTGCCGTCGACGCTGCCGTAGTTCTGCCACACGGGCGCGTAGTCGGCGGTGATCGTCTGCCGGGCCGTCGGCGACAGCGGCTTGAGCCAGCCCTTCTTGGCGAACTGCTGGAGCACGCCGACCTGCGGGACCATCACGACGTCGGGTGCGTCGCCGCCCTCGATCTTGCTGCCGACGACGGTGGAGACGTTGTCGCCGGTGGAGACGAACTGGGTCTTGGCGCCGGTCTTCGCGGTGAACGCGTCCAGCACCTTCTGGAAGTTCTTCTGCTCGGCTCCGGACCAGACGCCGGCCACGGTGACGGTCTGGCCGCTGAGTGCCTTGTCACCGCCGCCGGCCGCGACCGGTCCGCCGCCGCAGGCGGTGGCGCCGAGCGCGAGGGCGAGGGCGGTGCAGCTCGTGAGCAGGGTGGTACGTCGTCGCATCATCGCTGACGGGCCTTTCGTGCGGGGAAGTCGGTGGAGGATCTACAGGTCGTTCAGCCACCAGGCGGCCGTGGAGCCGGGCAGGACGCCGGGCAGGCAGGGTCCGCTGGACAGGAGGGGGGTGCCGGAGACCGGCGCGGGGACGGGGGCGGTGGTGAAGTTGACGGCGCAGACGAGGTCGTCGCCGCGGGCGAAGGCGAGGACGCCGGGCGGGGTGTCCAGCCAGCGCAGCGTTCCCTCGCCCAACTGGGACAGCGAGCGCCGCAGTTGGAGGCCGTCGCGGTACAGGTGCCAGAAGGAGCGGGTGTCGGCGAGGGCGCGGTCGGTGGCGTAGGCGGCGAAGTAGTCCGGCTGCGGCAGCCAGGGCTTGGCGGACTCGGCGCCGGAGGTGAAGCCGAACGGCGAGGCCTGCCCGGACCAGGGCAGCGGCACCCGGCAGCCGTCGCGGATGCGGGCGCGGCTGCCGGTGCGACGGAAGATCGGGTCGGTGAGGACGTCGTCGGGCAGGTCGACGACCTCGGGCAGACCCAGTTCCTCGCCCTGGTAGACGTACGCGGCTCCGGGCAGCGCCAGCATCAGCAGCGCGGCGGCGCGGGCACGGGCGGCGCCCCGGACAGGCCCTGGACCGGTGCCCTCCGTGGCGGGTTCGCCGTAGCGGGTGACGGTGCGGACCTGGTCGTGGTTGTTGAGGACCCAGGTGACCGTGGAGCCGGTGCCGGCGATGTCCTGCATGGCCTCGGATATGACCTTGCGGAAGGCATCGGCGTCCCAGGGGGCGCCGAGCAGGTCGAAGAAGAAGGCCTGGTGGAGTTCGTCGGGGCGGACGTAGAGGGCGTGTTCGCGGGCGGTGGGCACGGAGACCTCGCCGACGAGGAGGCGTTCGCGGCCGTCGCGGGCCGTGTACTCCTCGCAGGTCGCGCGCCACTGCCGCCACACCTCGTGCACCTCGGGCTGGTTCCAGGCGAGCGGGTTGACCGAGTCGCGGGTGCGGGCGTCGGCCTCGGGATCGTCGGAGTCGGGCAGTCCGGGGTGCTTGAACAGGCCGGCGGCGACGTCGATGCGGAAGCCGTCCACGCCCCGGTCGAGCCAGAAGCGCAGGGTCCGGTCGAACTCGGCGGGGATCTCGGGGTCGCGCCAGTTCCAGTCCGGCTGTTCGGGCGTGAACATGTGCAGGTACCACTGGCCGTCGCCGACTCTGGTCCAGGCGGGGCCGCCGAACATGGCGTGCCAGTTGTTGGGCGGCTCGGCGCCGTCCGGACCGCGGCCGTCGGCGAAGTGGAAGCGGGCGCGGGCCGGGCTGCCGGGCGCGCCGCTCAGTGCCTCGCGGAACCAGGGGTGCTCGCTGGAGCAGTGGTTCGGGACGATGTCGAGGAGCACCTTGATGCCGAGCCGGTGGGCGGCCGTCATCAGCAGGTCGAACTCGGCGAGGTCGCCGAAGATCGGGTCGACACCGCGGTAGTCGGCCACGTCGTAGCCGTGGTCGTGCTGCGGCGAGGGGTAGAACGGGCTCAGCCAGATGCCGTCGACGCCGAGCTTCTTCAGGTACGGCAGCCCCGCGCGGACCCCGGCGAGATCGCCGATGCCGTCGCCGGTGCTGTCCAGAAAGCTGCGGACGTAGACCTGGTAGATCACCGCGTCACGCCACCAGCCGTACTTACTCAACATGCATGCATGTTAGGTAGGCAGCTCACGAGGATGTCAACGAAGTGAACGGAAACTACTGGCCAGTTGACCGAATATAATGGGGCAAATCGCCACAATGAGACGTCGTTCGTGATGGCGGCGTTACTTAACAGGTAACTATCGACGGGCGATGGCGTCGAGTTCGCGGGCCAGCCGGCGCACGGCCTGCTCGGGTGTCTCGCGTCCGGTCAGTGCGCCGTACACCACCGCCTGTACCACCAGGCTCACCTGGTCGTAGTGCGCGCTCTTGGGGCGCGGCGCGGCGGTGAGCACGGCGGTGCGCAGCGTCGGCAGGTAGGGGAACTGCCGGATCAGCACGGGATCCTGGTACAGCGCGGCGCGCACGGGCGGCAGCGCGCCCCGGACGAGCACCTGGCGCTGGACCTGCGCGCTGGTGAGGTAGGCGATCAGGCGCGCGGCGGAATCGGGGTGCCGGGCATGGGAGTTGACCGCGAGGTTCGAGCCGCCGAGGACACTGGTCCCGGGCCCGTCGGGGCCGGGCAGAGGTACGGCGCCGATCTTCCCGGCGACCTCGGAGCCCTTGGCGGAGGCGACGGCATAGGCGTAGGGCCAGTTGCGCAGGAAGAGCAGTCTGCCGTCCTGGAAGGCCTGCTTGGACTCCTCCTCCTTCCAGGTCAGCGCCGCCCTCGGGATCCAGCCCTCGCGGACGCCGCGGGCGAGGAAGCCGATGCCCTCGCGGGCGGCGGCCGAGTCGACGGTGACCCGGGTGCCCTCGTCGCCGAGGATGGTGCCGCCGGCCGAGTACACGGCCTCGGCCGCGTTGACGGTGAGGCCCTCGTAGGGCAGGAACTGGCCCGCGTAGCCGCCGAGTCCGTACTCCGGCGCGATGGTCTTCGCGTCGCGCTCCAGCTCGGCCCAGGTGCGCGGCGGCGGCACGCCCGCCTTGGCGAGGACGTCCTTGCGGTACAGCAGGAGTCCGGCGTTCGTGACGTACGGGACCGCGTACAGCCGCCCCTCGTAGGTGGCCGTGTTCACGACGGGCGGCAGGAAGCTCTTCAGCGGAAAGCGGTCCTGGGGCAGCGGGCGGATCCAGCCGGCCGCCGCGAACTCCGAGGTCCAGTTGACGTCGATGTTGAGGACGTCGAAGCGGCTGCGGTCGCCGCCGCGCAGATCGGTCGTCATCTGCGCATGGGTCTCGTCCGCGGAGTCCGGCAGCTCGACGAGGGTGACCTTCTCGCCGGGGTGGGTGCGGTTCCAGCCCTGGAGCAGCGGGCCGAGATAGTTGGTGAGGTCGCCGGCGGTGGCCAGGGTGAGCGGGCCGCGCCCCTCGGCCGCGCCCTCCTCGGCGCGCGCGCCGGAGGTGACGTACCCGGCCGTGATCACGGCGAGAACGAGGAGGCCCCTACCGGCGGCGCGTATCCACCGCATAGGTTCCTCCTTGAACACGTACGCACGGCTCCGGGCACCCTCGCCCCGGGAGTCAGAGGCCATGTATACCTGTTAGGTATGGGCGATACTAGGGCCTGGAGCACATTGTGAGCGGACAGGAGGACAGCACGAGTGCGCCTTGCCCTCCTGGCACTCCTCGCCCGTGGCCCCGCCCACGGCTACGAGCTGAAGCAGGACCTTGAGCAACTGCTGGGCTCCGCGTACCCTCAGCCCAACGTCGGCCAGATCTACGTCACCCTCGGCCGCCTGGAGAAGTCCGGGCTGATCGAGGGCGAGGACGTCGAGCAGTCCAGCCGGCCCAACAAAAAGGTCTACCACCTCACCGACGCCGGGCGGGAGGCGCTGCACGTCTGGTTCGAGGAGACCGAGGACGAGCCGCGGGTGCGGGACGAGTTCTTCATGAAGCTCGCCCTCGCCCCGCAGACCGGTCTCGCCGACCCGATCACCCTCATCAACAGGCAGCGGCGCCAGTACCTCACCACCATGCGCAGTCTGTCGAAGCTGGCCGCGGCCGAGAACCGGGACAACCGAATCGCCCAGTTGCTGATCGAGGGCGCGATGCTGCATCTGCAGGCCGACCTCGACTGGCTGGAGCGGTGCCAGGAGGAACTGGAATGAACGAGGACCGTGTTCCGGTGCTCCGTGCCGAGGGGCTGGTCAAGACCCACCACGGCGAGGGCGCGCCCGCGCACGCCGTCCGCGGGGTCGATCTGGGCGTGGCCCGGGGCGAGTTCGTGGCGATCACCGGTCCGTCCGGCGCCGGGAAGTCGACGCTGCTGCACCTGCTGGGCGGGCTCCAGCGGCCGGACGAGGGCAGCATCTGGCTGGACGGCCGGTGCACGGACTCGTTCGGCGAGGCGCGCTGGGCGGTGGAACGCCGCAAGGCCATCGGGATCGTCTTCCAGTTCTTCAACCTGGTCTCGAACCTGTCCGTCGCCGACAACGTCGAACTGCCCGCCCTGCTGGCCGGTGCCTCGCCGAGGCAGGCCCGCGCCGAGCGCGAGGCGCTGCTGGCCGAGCTGGGCCTCGCGGGCAAGGAGCGCGGCATGCCGGGCGAGCTGTCCGGCGGCGAGCAGCAGCGGGTCGCCCTCGCCCGCGCCCTGGTCAACCACCCGCCGCTGCTGCTGGCCGACGAGCCCGCGGGCAGCCTGGACAGCAAGGGCACCCGCGAGGTGATGCGGCTGCTGTCCCGCTTCCACGCACGCGGACAGACGATCGTGCTGGTCACGCATGACGCCCGGCTGGCGAGCGCCGCGGACCGGGTGATCAGCTTCTTCGACGGCCGGATAGCGGACGACGCCGCGCTGGACGGCGCGCCGCCGCGCCGCGCCGGCATCTCCGGCGTGCTGGAGCTGAAGGACTGACGTGCTGGATCTCAGGGACGTGCGGGCCACCCTGCGCTGGGCACACTCCGATCTGCGCACGCACCGCGGCGAGGCGCTGTTCCTCGTGCTGGCCACCGCCGGCATCGTCGCCTCGCTGCTGCTGGCCGCCGCCCTGTTCGGCTATGCGACCAACCCCTGGCAGCGGACCTTCGCCGAGACGCGCGGGGCGCATGTGTGGATCCACACCGCGTCGTCCGCGGACACCGGCAGGCTCGCCCGGCTGGACGGCGTCGCGGCCGTCGCCGGCCCCTACCGCACCGAGTCGGTCACCGTCGCCTCACGCGGCACCCGCGCCTCCGTGGAGCTGCGCGGCACCGCGCAGCCGCCCTCCGTCGGCCGGCCGCTGCTCACCGCCGGGCACTGGCTGGATCCGGCCGAGCCGGACGGCGTGGTGCTGGAGAGCGGCCTCGCCCGTGCCCTGCTGGCCGAGCCCGGAGACACCCTCACGCTGCCCGGCACCCCGCGCACCCTGACCGTCGAGGGCATCGCCGACAGCGCCGAGCCGTCCTACAGCCCCGGCGAGCAGCCGGGCCTGGTCTGGGCCCTGCCGGCCGCGCTGCGGACACCCGGCGGCCAGGTCATCGGGCTGCGGCTCGACGATCCGGCCGACACGGACTACGCGGTGCAGCGCGCCGTCACCGTGCTGGGTGCGGGTGCGGTCGGCGAGGTCTCCACCTGGCAGCAGGCCCGCGCCGCGGCACAGGGTGACAACCGCCTGCTCGGGCAGGTGCTCGGCCTGTTCGGACTCGGCGCGCTGATCGCCGCCGGACTCGCCGTGCACGGGGCGATCGCCACCCGGATCCGCGGCCATCTGCGCGACCTGTCGGTGCTGAAGGCGATCGGCTTCACCCCCGGCCAGGTCGTCCGGATCTTCCTGCTCCAGCACCTCGCCTACGCCCTGCTCGGCGCCCTGGCCGCCGCCGCCCTCACCCAGACGCTGGGCCGCCGGATCCCCGGGCGGCTCGGCGACGCCGTGGGCGTGTGGCAGGGGCTGCCGGGGCACGCCATGGCGCTGTTGGCGGTGCCCGTCAGCGCGGTGCTGTTCATCGGCCTGACCACGGGCCTCGCGGCCTGGCGGGCAGGCCGGGTGCCGCCGGTCCCGGTGCCGCGCCCGGCCACGGCGGCGGGCGGCCGGCTCACCGGCCCGGCCCGGCGGGCCCTCGGAATGCGGCTGCCGGCCGCGCTGGTCCTCGGCTGTCACAAGGTGCTGACGGGGCGCGGACGGTCGTTGACCAGCGTGGCCCGGCTCACCCTGCCGTTGCTGCTGATCGTGGTGGCGCTCAGCGCGTGGACCACGCTCGACCGCTTCCACACCGACCCGGCCCGGGTCGGTCTGCCCACCTCGCTCACGGTCCGCGCGGACGGCGCACCGGCACCGGCGGACCTGCGCTCCCTGCTGGCCGGGGACTCCCGTGTCGCCGCCGTCTATCCGGGGGTCGAACTGGCCGCGCTGGTGCCCGGGCAGACCGCGACCATCGCCCTGCGCGGCCTCGGCACCGACGCCCGGCCCTACCCCTGTGCCCTCGCCGAGGGCCGCGCCGCACACGGACCGGACGAGGCGGTGGCCGGGCAGGGGCTGCTGGACCTGCTGCACGCGCGGGTCGGCGACTGGGTACGGATGACGGTCGGCGACCGGCCGCAGATCCTGCACATCGTCGGCCGCAGCATCGAACCGCAGAACGCCGGCCGGGTCGTGACGGCCTCCCTGGACACCCTCCGCGAGAACGACCCGCAGCTCGCCCCGGCCTTCTACGAACTGCGGCTGCGCCCGGGCGCCGACCCGCACCGGGTGGCCGCCGCGCTCACCACCGCCGGCCGGGGCCACCTGGACGTGCACACCGTGACCAACCCGGCCGACGGACTGTCCCCGCTGCGCGCGGTCGTCGCCGGCCTGATCGCCGTGCTCGCCCTCATCGGGCTGGTGGAGCTGCTGACCGCGATCGGCGGCAGCGTGCGCGAGGGCGAACGCGACGTGCTCGCCTTCAAGGCGATCGGCATGTCCCCGCGGCAGATCACCGCGATCACCGTCACGGCCACGAGCGCTGCGGCCCTGGCCGCGACGCTCACCGCCACGGCCCTCGGCCTGCCACTGGCCCACCGGCTCATCGACGCCCAGGGCGCCTCCAACGGAATCGGCGCGGGGATCGCCCGCTCCCCCTCCCCCGGACTGCTGCTCGCACTGGGCACGGCCACCGTCCTGGGCGCAGCCGGACTCGCCACGATCCCCGCCGCCCGCGCAGCACGCAAACGACTCGCAGACACCCTGAGCGCGGCGGCCTGACCCGGCACCCGTGCGCGCCGGGCGGAGCAGCACAGGGACCCGGTGCCTACCGGGACCACGCGGGAGCCGGGCGGCAGTGCCGCGGTCGGCTCCCGTGTGTGCCGGGAGTCGTGCGTGCCGGTCAGCCGCGGCCGCGCAGGGCGCGGTACTTGGCGACCAGAGCCTTGGTCGATGCGTCCAGGCCCGGTACCTCCGTGCCCTCGGTCAGTGCCGGTTCCACTCGCTTGGCGAGGACCTTGCCCAGCTCGACGCCCCACTGGTCGAAGGAGTCGATGTTCCACACCGCGCCCTGCACGAAGACCTTGTGCTCGTAGAGGGCGACGAGCTGACCGAGCACGGACGGGGTGAGTTCCCTGGCCAGGATGGTCGTGGTCGGCCGGTTGCCCTGGAAGGTCTTGTGCGCGACCAGCTCCTCGGCCACCCCCTCCGCGCGGACCTCCTCGGCGGTCTTGCCGAAGGCGAGGGCCTGGGTCTGGGCGAAGAAGTTGGCCATCAACAGGTCGTGCTGCGCCCGGAGTTCACCGCTCAGCTCGGCGACCGGCTCGGCGAAGCCGATGAAGTCCGCCGGGATGAGCTTGGTGCCCTGGTGGATCAACTGGTAGTAGGCGTGCTGCCCGTTGGTGCCCGGCGTGCCCCACACCACCGGCCCCGTCTGCCACTCCACCTCCTTGCCGTCACGCGCCACGTACTTGCCGTTGGACTCCATGTCCAGCTGCTGGAGATACGCGGTGAACCGGGAGAGGTAGTGGCTGTACGGCAGGACGGCGTGCGACTGGGCGTCGTGGAAGTTGTCGTACCAGATGCCCAACAGCCCGAGCAGCAGCGGGACGTTGGTCTCGGCGGGGGCGGTGCGGAAGTGCTCGTCGACCAGGTGGAAGCCGTCGAGCATCTCACGGAAGCGGTCCGGGCCGATCGCGATCATCAGAGAAAGGCCGATCGCGGAGTCGTACGAGTAGCGGCCGCCGACCCAGTCCCAGAACTCGAACATGTTGGCCGTGTCGATGCCGAACTCGGCGACCTTCCCGGCGTTGGTCGACAGGGCGACGAAGTGCTTGGCCACCGCCGAGTCGTCGCCGAGGGCGTCCACCAGCCAGCCGCGGGCGGAGGTGGCGTTGGTGATCGTCTCGATCGTGGTGAACGTCTTGGAGGCGATGATGAACAGCGTCTCGGCGGGGTCGAGGTCGCGGGTGGCCTCGTGCAGGTCGGCGCCGTCCACGTTGGAGACGAAGCGGACCGTGAGGTCACGGTCGGTGAAGCTGCGCAGCACCTCGTAGGCCATCGCGGGGCCCAGGTCGGAGCCGCCGATACCGACGTTGATCACGTTCTTGATGCGCTTGCCGGTGTGACCGGTCCACGCACCGGAGCGGACGCGGTCGGCGAAGGCGCTCATCTTGTCGAGGACGGCGTGCACCTTGGGGACGACGTTCTCGCCGTCGACCTCGATCACGGCGTCACGCGGGGCGCGCAGCGCGGTGTGCAGTACGGCCCGGTCCTCGGTGACGTTGATCTTCTCGCCCCGGAACATGGCGTCCCGCAGGCCGAAGACGTCCGTGGCGTCGGCCAGCTCACGCAAGCGCCGCAGCGTCTCGTCGGTGACCAGGTGCTTCGAGTAGTCGACGTACAGGTCGCCGACCTGGAGCGTGTATCCCGCACCGCGCCCGGGTTCGGCGGCGAACAGTTCCCTGAGATGGGTGTCGGCCAGCTCCTCCCGGTGCTTGGCGAGAGCCGTCCACTCGGGCGTCTGGTTGAGCCTGGTCCGGCCGTCTGCGTTCATTTCCGACCTCAGCCTTCCTTCCTGCACCTGTCGCGTCCCAACCTAGTTGATCAGGACATGGGACGAGCGGACACGACGCTGTCCGCACGGTCAACAACAGGTACGTCCGTACGACGTACCGGTGTCGGTACCGCGTACAGAAGGCACAGAAGAAGGCAGAGCAGGAGGAGGCTGCTCCGGCCCGGCACCAGCGGGTGCCCGGCCGGTCGCAATGCCTAGATCTCGCCCCGCAGTTTGGCGAGCGCCTCGGCGAGGATCGCCTCGCCGTCCGCGTCGCTGCGCCGCTCCCGCACATAGGCGAGGTGCGTCTTGTAGGGCTCGGTGCGCGGCGGGTCCGGCGGGTTGTCCCGGTCCTGGCCGGCGGGGAAGCCGCAGCGCGGGCAGTCCCAGGTGTCGGGAACCTGCGCGTCGCTGGCGAAGCTCGGCTGCGTCTCGTGCCCGTTGGAGCACCAGAAGGAGATGCGCAGACGGGGCGCGGACTCGCCACGCTCGGCCTCGCCCATCGGCCCCGCCCCGACCCGGCTTCCTCGGATCGCGTTGCCACTTGCCACGGTCGTAACTCCCTGCGTCATGGTGCCGCGAAGCGAGTCGGCGTTCCGCTTCGCTGCGAGCGCCTCAGTCTACGTAAGGCCCAACGCGCGTCCAGTGATTGGAGTTACAAGCCCCCACACCAAGACGCAAGCCCCATGATAGGCCGCGCCCAGGAGCGCGTACCGAACATGGGGCCTTACCTGCCGAATAGGCGTGATGTGTGTGCTGTGCGCGGCGTGCGGAAGCGTCAGCTGTTCGACTTCATCAGCATGCCGAGGACGATGATGCACGCGAACCAGCACAGGCCGACCACGATGGTGATCCGGTCGAGGTTGCGCTCGGCGACCGAGGAGCCGCCGACGGAGGACTGCATGCCGCCACCGAACATGTCGGAGAGGCCGCCGCCCTTCCCCTTGTGCATCAGCACCAGCAGCATCAGCAGCAGGCTGAAGACGATCAGGGCGATCGAGAACCCCAAAACCACGGCTGGACCAACTTCCTCGGATACGGATGGACGACTTCGGAGGGACGACGGGGGCACAGCACACCGGCTGTGCCCCCGCAAGGGTACGACGTATCGCCGCTACCGCCTACTCACAGCGTGTATCACTGATCGCGGAAGCGCACGATCTTGACGAACTCGTCGGCGTCCAGCGAGGCACCGCCGACCAGGGCGCCGTCGATGTCGGCCTGCGCCATGATCTCGGCGACGTTGCCCGACTTCACGGAACCGCCGTACTGGATGCGGATCTTGTCGGCCACGTCCTGCGTGTAGAGCTCGGCGAGCTTGGCACGGATGGCGGCGCAGACCTCCTGCGCGTCCTCCGAGCCGCAGACCTTGCCGGTGCCGATGGCCCACACGGGCTCGTAGGCGACCACGATCGTCTCGGCCTGCTCGGCCGGGACGTCCTTCAGACCGCCCTCCAGCTGGGAGAGGGTGTGGGCGACGTGGTTGCCCGCCTCGCGGACGTCCAGCTCCTCGCCGATGCACAGGATCGGGGTGAGGCCGTGCTTGTAGGCGGCCTTGACCTTGGCGTTGACGATCTCGTCGGTCTCGTCGTGGTACTGGCGGCGCTCGGAGTGGCCGATGGCCACGTACGTGCACTTCAGCTTGGACAGCATCGGGCCGGAGATCTCACCGGTGTAGGCACCGGAGTCGTGCCGCGAGATGTCCTGGGCGCCGTACTTGATCTTGAGCTTGTCGCCGTCGACCAAAGTCTGCACGGAGCGCAGGTCGGTGAAGGGCGGCAGGACGGCGACCTCGACGGCCTCGTAGTCCTTGTCGGCCAGGGCGAAGGCGAGCTTCTGGACGTGTGCGATGGCCTCGAGGTGGTTGAGGTTCATCTTCCAGTTGCCCGCCATCAGCGGCGTGCGGGTGGTCATACGGGGTCAGTCCTCCAGTGCGGCGAGGCCGGGGAGCGTCTTGCCCTCAAGGTATTCGAGGGAGGCGCCGCCACCGGTCGAGATGTGGCCGAACGCATTCTCGTCGAAGCCGAGCGTACGCACGGCCGCGGCGGAGTCACCGCCGCCGACGACGGTGAAGCCCTTGGACTCGACGAGGGCCTGGGCGACCGCCTTGGTGCCCTCGGCGTAGTCGGGGTGCTCGAAGACGCCCATGGGTCCGTTCCAGAAGACGGTGGCCGCGTCGGCGAGCTTCGAGGCGTAGAGCTTGCGGGTCTCCGGACCGATGTCCAGGCCCTCCTGGTCGGCGGGGATGGCGTCCGCGGCGACGGTGGTGGGGTTGGCCGGGGCCTTCGTCTTCAGGTCCGGGAACTCCGGCGAGACGAGGACGTCGACGGGGAGCACCAGCTCGACGCCGTTCTTCTCGGCGCGCTCCATGTACTCCTTGACGGCCGGGATCTGGTCCTCCTGGAGGAGGGAGATGCCGACCTCGTGCCCCTTGGCCTTGAGGAAGGTGTAGGCCATGCCGCCGCCGATGAGCAGGCGGTCGGCCTTGCCGAGCAGCTCGTCGATGACGGCGAGCTTGTCGGAGACCTTGGCGCCGCCGAGCGCGACGACGTAGGGCCGCCTGACGTCCTCGGTGAGCTTCTTCAGGACGCCGACCTCGGTGGTGATGAGGTAGCCGGCGTAGTGCGGCAGCTTCTTCGGCAGGTCGTAGACCGAGGCGTGCCGACGGTGCACGGCGCCGAAGCCGTCACCGACGTAGACGTCGGCGAGGGCGGCCAGCCGGTCCGCGAAGGCGTCGCGCTCGGCGTCGTCCTTGGACGTCTCGCCGGGGTTGAAGCGCAGGTTCTCGATGACCGCGACCTGGCCGGGCTGGAGGCCGTCGACCGCGTCGTGGGCGGCGGGGCCGACGGTGTCCTGGGCGAAGGCGACCGGGGCGCCGAGCAGCTCGCCGAGGCGTTCGGCGGCGGGCAGCAGCGAGAAGGCGGGGTCCGGGGCGCCCTTGGGCCGGCCCAGGTGCGAGGCGACGACCACCTTGGCGCCGGCCTCGGCAAGAGCCTCGATGGTGGGCAGGACGGCTCGGATACGGCCGTCGTCGGTGATGGTCGCGCCGTCCAGCGGCACGTTGAGGTCGGCGCGGACGAAGACCCGCTTGCCGCTCACGCCGGCGGCGAGAAGTTCGTCGATCGTCTTCATTGAGTGGACTCCAAAGGAGGGCTCGTGGTGCACCTGATCGTAAAAGGACGTGGTCCGGGCGCAGAACAGGGCCCGGACAGCGCGTCCCTGCGCTGCCCGAGCCCTGCTCTCACTTCAAGATCCTGCTTCGACGATCAGAGCTGGTTGCCGACGAAGACCGTGAGGTCGACGAGGCGGTTGGAGTAGCCCCACTCGTTGTCGTACCAGCCGATGACCTTCACGTTCTTGCCCTCCTGGACCATGGTCAGGGAGGAGTCGAAGGTGCAGGAGGCCGGCTCGTTCACGATGTCGGAGGAGACGATCGCGTCCTCCGTGTACTCCAGCAGACCCTTCAGCTCGCCCTCGGCGGCCTTCTGGAAGGCGGCGTTGACCTCTTCCTTGGTGACCTCGCGGCCGAGCTCGACGACCAGGTCGGTGACCGAGCCGGTCGGGACCGGGACGCGCATGGCGATGCCGTCCAGCTTGCCCTTGAGCTGCGGGAGCACCAGGGCGGTGGCCTTGGCGGCACCGGTGGTGGTCGGGATGATGTTCTCGGCGGCGGCACGGGCGCGGCGCAGGTCCTTGTGCGGGAAGTCCAGGATGCGCTGGTCGTTCGTGTACGCGTGCACCGTGGTCATCAGACCCTTGACGATGCCGAAGTTCTCGTCGAGGACCTTCGCCATCGGGGCCACACAGTTGGTGGTGCAGGAGGCGTTGGAGATGACGTGGTGCTGCGCCGGGTCGTACTTGTCCTGGTTGACGCCCATCACGATGGTGATGTCCTCGTCCTTGGCCGGGGCCGAGATGAGGACCTTCTTCGCGCCACCGGCGATGTGCTTGGCGGCGTCTTCCTTCTTGGTGAAGATGCCGGTCGACTCGATGACGATGTCGACCCCCAGCTTGCCCCAGGGGATGTCGGCCGGGTTGCGCTCGGAGAGCACCTTGATGGTGTGGCCGTCCACGGTGATGGTGTCGGCGGTGTGGGAGACCTCTGCCTTGAGGCGGCCCAGGATCGTGTCGTACTTGAGCAGGTGCGCGGTGGTCGCCGTGTCACCCAGGTCGTTGACAGCCACAACCTCGATGTCGGCACCCTGCTCCAGCAGCGCGCGGAAGTAGTTACGACCGATGCGGCCGAAGCCGTTGATGCCTACGCGGATCGTCACGAACCGATCTCCTCGTTGGTACGCCGGCCATGCGGTGCCGGCGAGCTCTGTTTGGGATGTCCCCGACCACCACCGACCCTACCTCCCTGCGGGCCCCTCGGTGACATCGAGATGACCCATACACGGGCAGGCGTTCCGTACCCACCAGTAGGGGTACGGACCGCCTCGGATCGACGGTGGTTTTTCCCGCATTTGATACGGAATGCCGGGCGGTTTTTTACTCCCACTTCACTCGTTCGTGAGCGGGTCGGCTCACTTGATCAGTACCCACGAGGGCCGCGTTTGTGCACCGTTGAGAGGGCTCCCGCTCACCTGTTGGAACAAGGGGAGCGGGATCTGTCAACGTGGCGGCCCTCACGCCCCGAGCACGGCGAACGCCTTCCTGAGCAGCGCCGCCCGGCCGGCCGCCGACGGCACCTGCTCCAGACCGAGACCGGGCAGCACGGTGTCGTCCGTGGTGACCGCCGCGTACGTCCGGAACAGCGCCCCGGTGCGCGCCCAGTCCTTCCGTACGGCCGGGCTGCCGGCAGGCGGTCCGGCCACGCGCCAGGCGCCCAGCGACGTCTCGAACCCCTCGCTCTCCCCCGCCGCACCGCCGCCGACGAGCGAGACGTCGTCGGCGAGGACGCCGTGCCCGCCGGTGCCCGGGTCGGTGACGCTGTCGGCGCCCAGGTAGTACTGGCTGAAGTCGTCCGAGAGGGTGCCGTCACCGAGGTCGACGCTGCCGCCGGCCCGCGCACCTGCCTCGACCAGCCGGCCGCCCTCGTTGAGGTAGGCGCGCAACCGGAGCCGGGTGGCGTTGCCGGGGCCGGCGGCGCCCGAGTAGTGCACGACGGTCCTGAAGTGCTTCAGCACGCCGAGCGCGTCCGGAGCACCCCGGGTGGCCACGTCCCGCACGAGCGCCCGGTCCCGGCCGCCTTCGGCGCGACCACGTACTTCTGCGCCTGCCGCTGTACCCGCTTCTGCGGCCGGCCGCAGACCGTGCCCTCCTCGGTGACGACGAGCGTGTCCGCCCGGGGCGTGTCGGCGACGGTGTACGTGAAGTGCGCGCTGGAGACCTTCCGGCCGTTGCCGCTCTCCCCGGTGAACCACACCTCGACCCGGTCGCCCGGCGCGCCGTCCCGTACCTCGGCCCGGTACTCGTCGAATTACAGATCGTCCTCGCCGCCGTCGACGCGGTACCTCAGCTCCTTGTCCCGGAGCGCCTTGCGGACGACGACGGAGACCTCCTGGTCCGCGCCCCGCGAGTACGACGTGGGGAACGCGGCCGGGGTGTAGTCGGCGGCACTCAGACCGACCGCGGAGGACGGCCGGCCCGGGTGCACGGCGGTCTCGGCGACGGAGAGCGCGAAGGGGACGTTCCTGGCGAACTCCCACTGGATCAGCTTCTCGTCGTCGGGGAAGCCGAAGACCGACGGGCAGTCCTCCGGTTTCCAGGCGTCGTTCGGATCGACTCCGGACGCGGTCCGGCAGGTCGACATCTCCGGTGTGAACATCGCGACGCCGTTGACGTTGGACGCGCGCCTGTCCGCCTCGCCGTTGGTGGTGCAGAGCTCTGAGGAGAGCTGGGAACGGTGGCCGGGGGCGGCCGGATCGCCGGGCGTGCCGGCCAGCGCCTTGCAGAGGACGTCGTCCGGGGTGGGGGTGGCGACCTGCCGGCCGACGCCGTAGAGGAGGAGTTCGGCGGCGGAGTGGTAGTTGACGGCGCATCGGAAGCCGACGCGCTTCTCGAAGTCGTCCAGCGCCCTGGTCCCGGACTCGGACTCGGGGCTCGCGCCGCGACAGGTCCCGCTTGCGGGGTCCGGGGACGAACCCTCGTCGTCGTAGCCCCACTTGTAGGGGAAGTTCTTGCGCCGCATGCGGGTGCCGGGGCTCTTGAACGTGTAGTCGTAGCCGTCGGGGTCGGCGGACAGGACGAACCACAGCCCGGTCGAGTCGACGATCTTCCGGATGCGCCGGTCCGTGCGGTAGTGGTCCAGGTAGCAGTGCATCAGCCGCCGGGTCGTCTCCGGCGTGATCCACTCCCGCGCGTACCGGCCGGACAGGTACAGCACGGAGGGTTTCGAGCCGTCCTGCGACGTCCGCGCGTTCCTGGTCGGCTTGAGCGCGAGGATGTCCTGGCCGTCGACGGTCCTGCCGATGGAATCGGCTTTCGTGAGGCCGGGATCGGCCTGCGCGGTCCCGAGGATCTCCACCTTGAGCCCGCCGCTTCCACCGTAGGCCGGAACACGCCCCGTGCGGCCTTCCGGGTCCTTGCCAGCTCCTTCGCCGGGACGGTGTGGTCGGCGGGGTCGACACCCTGCGCGCGGAGCTTCGCGGCCTGCCGGTCGGTGAAGTGGGCATCGACCTCGCTCCTGCCGCCTGCCGTGATCCGGTCGCCGAGCTCCTGGCCGTCCTGACCGGCGGCGAGCAGCAGGGGCAGCTGCCCGCGAGTGACGTCGCCGTGGAAGACCTTGATCTCGTCGGGGCCGGGCTTCGGCGAACTCCCGCTCTGCGCCTGGGCGATGGGCGCGAGGCTCGCTCCGCCGATCAGGAACGCGCCGACAGCGAGAACCGATCTCGCTTCGTGTCTCATGAACCCCTCGCGGTGGTCCACGATGGTCCGCGCTGGTCCGCCACGGCGGCCAACCGGCTTGACAGGCTCATGGCATTTCATGATCGAGTCAAGGGCGCCACATGGACACGTAAACGGGGGCGGGTGCAGAGGGGTGGGCGGGCGCGGTGCGGGAGCCGGGCGGGGGCGGTCTCGTGCGGGTGAGCAGGTGTGAAAAACCGGTGCCGGGTTCTCGACTGGAGCCCGGCACCGGCGTGTTGAGCGGGCGCCGGTCAGCCGGCCAGGTTGTCCGCCAGCTCCTCGCTGAGATTGGCCTCCGTGCTCGGAATGCCCAGGTCGGCGGCGCGCTTGTCGGCCATCGCCAGCAGCCGGCGGATCCGGCCCGCGACCGCGTCCTTGGTCAGCGGCGGGTCGGCGAGCGCACCCAGCTCCTCCAGCGAGGCCTGCTTGTGCTCCATGCGCAGCCGACCGGCGGCCGCGAGGTGCTCGGGCACCTCGTCGGCGAGGATCTCCAGGGCCCGCTGCACCCGGGCCCCGGCGGCCACGGCGGCGCGGGCCGAACGGCGCAGGTTGGCGTCGTCGAAGTTGGCCAGCCGGTTGGCCGTGGCCCGCACCTCGCGGCGCATCCGGCGCTCCTCCCAGGCGAGCACCGACTCGTGCGCGCCGAGCCGGGTCAGGAGCGCGCCGATCGCGTCCCCGTCGCGGACGACGACCCGGTCCACGCCCCGTACTTCCCGGGCCTTCGCGGCGATCGACAGCCGGCGGGCGGCGCCGACCAGCGCGAGCGCGGCCTCCGGCCCCGGGCAGGTCACCTCCAGGGAGGAGGAGCGGCCGGGCTCGGTCAGCGAGCCGTGCGCCAGGAAGGCCCCGCGCCAGGCCGCCTCCGCGTCACAGGTGGCCCCGGAGACCACCTGCGGGGGCAGCCCCCGGATCGGGCGGCCCCGGCCGTCGACCAGACCGGTCTGGCGAGCCAGCTGATCACCGCCCGCGACCACCCGTACGACATAGCGCGAGCCGCGGCGCAGTCCGCCGGGCGCCATCACGATCAGCTCGGAACTGTGGCCGAAGATCTCCAGGATGTCCCGCTTGAGACGGCGAGCCGCCATCGCGGTGTCCAGCTCCGCCTCGATCACGATGCGCCCGCTCACCAGGTGAAGGCCGCCGGCGAACCGCAGAATGGCGGAGACCTCCGCCTTCCTGCAACAGGTCCGGGTGACGGGGAGCCGGGAGATCTCGTCCTTCACCGCTGCCGTCATCGCCATGGGCCGATCCTTCCATGCATCCGAAAAATACGGTCGTACGCGGCGGCCAACAGCTCCGGGTCGTGCCGCGGTGAACCGTCGGTCCGGGCCACGGGCGCCAGCTCGACCGCGGCTCCCAGCCGCTTCGCGGCCTCGGTGAGCGAGTCGCGGTCGGGCACGGCGGCCTCGTCGGCCAGCACCACGTCCAGGGCGAGTTTAGGGGCGTGTCGCCCCAAAACCTCCAAATGACGCTGCGGGGAGAAGCCTTCGGTTTCTCCCGGCTGCGGGGCGAGGTTCAAGGAGAGCACCTTGCGCGCCTTGGTCTCGGTGAGGGCGTCCAGCAGCTCGGGGACCAGCAGGTGCGGGATCACCGAGGAGAACCAGGAGCCGGGGCCGAGCACCACCCAGTCGGCGTCCCGGACCGCCGCCACGGCCTCGGGCACGGCGGGCGGGTCGTGCGGCACGACGTGCACCGACTGCACCTCCCCGGGCGTCAGTGCGACCGTCGCCTGCCCGCGCACGGTGTCCACGTCGTCCGGGCGCTCCGGATCGTGCCCCTTGACCAGGGCCTGGAGCTCCAGCGGCACGGCCGACATGGGCAGCACCCGGCCGTGCGCGCCGAGCAGCTTGCCGACCAGGTCCAGGGCCTGCACATGGTCGCCGAGCTGCTCCCACAGGGCGACGATCAGCAGATTGCCGACCGCGTGCTCGTGCAGGTCCCCCTTGGACTGGAAGCGGTGCTGGATGACCCGGGCCCAGGTCTGGCCCCAGTCGTCGTCACCGCAGAGCGCGGCCAGCGCCTTGCGCAGATCGCCGGGCGGTAGCACGCCCAGCTCGTCACGGAGCCGGCCGCTGGAGCCCCCGTCGTCGGCCACGGTGACGACGGCGGTGAGGTCGCCGGTGATCCGGCGCAGTGCGGCGAGCGAGGCGGACAGGCCCATGCCGCCGCCGAGCGCGACGACCTTGGGCTGGGCGCCCCGGCGGCGGGGCCGGGCGCCGCGGGCCTCGGCCGGGCGGCCGGCGCGCGACTCGGGCACCATCCGGCGCAGTCTGCTCAGCCGCGGTGTACGTTCCGTCATTCCCGTCCCATGTCCCGGTGCACGATCACCGTCTCCACGCCCTCGGCCGCGAGTCGCGCGGCGAGCTTCTCCGACATCGCCACCGAGCGATGCTTGCCGCCGGTACAGCCGATGGCGATGGTCACATACCGCTTGCCCTCGCGCCGGTAGCCGGCCGCGATGAGGCGCAGCAGCTCGGCGTAGCGGTCGAGGAACTCCTTGGCGCCGGGCTGGTTGAAGACATAGGCGGCGACCTCCTCGTTGAGGCCCGAGTACGGACGCAGCTCCGGGACCCAGTGCGGGTTGGGCAGGAACCGCATGTCCGCGACCAGGTCGGCGTCGACCGGCAGACCGTACTTGAAGCCGAACGACATGACGGTGGCCCGCAGCTCGGGCTCCTCCTCGCCGGCGAACTGGGCGTCCATCTTGGCGCGCAGCTCGTGCACGTTGAGGCTGGAGGTGTCGATCACCAGGTCGGCGTCCCCGCGCAGCTCGCGCAGCAGCTCGCGCTCGGCGGCGATGCCGTCCACGATGCGGCCGTCGCCCTGGAGCGGATGCGGGCGGCGCACCGACTCGAAGCGGCGCACCAGCGCCTCGTCGGAGGACTCCAGGAACACGATGCGCCGGGTGACGCCCCGGGTGTCCAGGTCGGCCAGGGACTCGCGCAGGTTGTCGAAGAAGCGCCGGCCGCGCACGTCCACGACGACCGCGATCCTCGCGACGTTGCCCTGCGAGCGGGCGCCCAGCTCCACCATGGTGGGGATGAGGGCGGGCGGGAGGTTGTCGACGACGAACCAGCCGAGGTCCTCCAGACACTTCGCGGCCGTCGACCGGCCCGCTCCGGACATGCCGGAGATGATCACCAGTTCGGGGATGGCCGCTTCGGGGGCCGCAGCCGCCGTGACGTCCGTACTCACCTGTACTCCGTTTTCCTGGGCCGCGTGCTGATCGGCCACCGCGGGCTGTGGCCGGTCCTGGCCCGCTTCCTCGTGCGCCCGATCTCGCTCGGCTGTGGGGTGTGTCTCGTGCTCGGTCATGTCTCCTGCCCCCGTCGTTCGTCCGGGAGACCCGCGATCGCGGGCTCCCCCGAGGAACCGCCCGTCGTATCGGGTTCCTCGTCTTCAATGATCTCTCCGGTCGCCGTGTTCACGGCGGGTGCGGCCGGGGCCGCCCGGGCGAGGGCCGCGGCGATGGTCTCGGCCGTCTTCCGGCCTATCCCGGGCACCTCCTGGATCTGTTCGATTGTGGCGGACCGGAGCTTCTTCACCGAGCCGAAATGCTTGATGAGCGCCTGTTTGCGGGTTTCGCCGAGGCCGGGCACCTCGTCCAGGGGGCCGGCGCGGAAGCGCTTGGACCGCTTGACTCGCTGGTAGGTGATGGCGAAGCGGTGGGCCTCGTCCCGTACCCGCTGGAGGAGATAGAGGCCCTCGCTGGTGCGCGGCAGGACCACCGGGTCGTCCTCGCCCGGCACCCAGACCTCCTCCAGGCGCTTGGCGAGGCCGCAGACGGCGATGTCGTCGATCCCCAGCTCGTCCAGGGCGCGCCGGGCCGCCGCGACCTGTGGCTGGCCACCGTCGACGACGACGAGCTGCGGCGGGTACGCGAACTTCCTGGGCCGGCCCTCGTCGTCCTTGAGGGAGTCGGTGATCTCGTCCGTACCGGTGCGGAGGGACCCCTCGGCGGCCGCGTCCTCGCCCTCGGACCACTCCCCCGTCTTCTCCTTCTCGGCGAGGTAGCGCCGGAAGCGCCGGCTGATCACCTCGTGCATGGAGCGGACGTCGTCCTGACCCGCGAAGCCCTTGATCTGGAAGCGGCGGTACTCGCTCTTGCGCTGGAGGCCGTCCTCGAAGACGACCATGGAGGCGACCACGTCGTCCCCCTGCAGGTGCGAGATGTCGTAGCACTCGATCCGGAGCGGGGCGCTGTCCAGGTCGAGGGCCTCGGCGATCTCCTCCAGGGCACGCGAACGCGTGGTCAGGTCGGAGGCGCGCTTGGTCTTGTGCAGCGCCAGGGCCTGCTGGGCGTTGCGCTGCACGGTCTCCATGAGCGCCTTCTTGTCGCCGCGCTGCGGGATGCGCAGCGACACGTTCGAGCCGCGGCGGCCGGTCAGCCACTCCTGGACCGGTGCGACCGGTTCGGGCAGCGCCGGGACCAGGACCTCCTTGGGGACCGCGTCCCCGCTCTCCTCGCCGTACAGCTGCTGGAGCGCGTGCTCGACAAGGGCTGCGGTGGTGACGTCCTCGACCTTGTCGGTCACCCAGCCGCGCTGGCCGCGCACCCGGCCCCCGCGCACGTGGAAGATCTGGACGGCCGCCTCCAGCTCGTCCTCCGCGACGGCGATGAGGTCGGCGTCGGTCGCGTCGGCGAGCACGACCGCGCTCTTCTCCATGGCCTTCTTCAGGGCCTCGATGTCGTCGCGCAGCCGGGCGGCCCGCTCGTACTCCATCTCCTCGGCCGCCGTCATCATCTGCTTCTCCAGGCGGCGGAGGTACGTGCCCGTGCGACCCGCCATGAAGTCGCAGAACTCCTCGGCCAGCTCCCGGTGCTCCCCGGGGCTGATCCGGTCGACACAGGGTGCCGAGCACTTGCCGATGTAGCCGAGCAGGCAGGGCCGGCCGGTGCGGGCGGCGTTCTTGAAGACGCCGGCCGAGCAGGTGCGCACCGGGAAGACGCGCAGCAGCAGGTCGACGGTGTCCCGGATGGCCCACGCATGCCCGTAGGGCCCGAAGTACCGCACGCCCTTCTTCTTGTGACCGCGCATCACCTGCACGCGCGGGAACTCCTCGTTCATCGTCACCGCGAGGTACGGATAGCTCTTGTCGTCGCGGTACTTGACGTTGAACCGGGGGTCGTACTCCTTGATCCAGGAGTACTCCAGCTGGAGCGCCTCGACCTCCGTGGACACCACGGTCCACTCCACGGACGCGGCGGTGGTCACCATCGTCCGGGTGCGGGGATGCAGGTTCGCCAGGTCCTGGAAGTAGTTCGCCAGGCGCTGGCGCAGGCTTTTCGCCTTTCCGACGTAGATCACCCGGCGGTGCTCGTCACGGAACCTGTACACCCCCGGAGAGTCCGGGATCTCACCCGGCCTGGGGCGGTAGCTGGAGGGGTCGGCCATGTCTCACACCCTACTGGCGAGGGCCGACACCGCGTCGGGGCTGTGGACAACGTCCACAGCCGCGCCGTTCACCCGTCCCGGCGCCATCCCGCGTCGGCCGGGGGTGCACCGGTGCCGGTCACCTGCCGGACGATCCGGAGCGCCTCGTCGAGCGGCACGGTGTCCTCGTCGCGATACGTGTCGCACTGGCCGCTCGCGAGCCGGAATCCCCCGCTCACGTCTCCAGCCCCGGGGGTGACCGCGTGCCCGCCCGGACCGCCGTCCGCGTCGACGAGCATCACCAGCGCCCGCTCGGTGTCGGTCAGCACGCTCAGCGGCCGTCCGGCGGAACTGGTGAACCAGGCTTCGAGACACCCCGCTGCGCTCCTGCGCCGCAGCCCGGCGACCGCCTCCAGCGGCGTCACAGCGGTGTCGTCACCGGCGAACGCCCAGGTCTCCGCCACGCACCGATCCTCGCATGCCGTGGCGGGCACCGCCCCGGCCCGGGGGTACGACGGTTCCGGCGGCGGGCCACGGTCCGGCCGGGTGGGGCCATGGCGGGTTCGAGGTGTTGTCGGGGCTTGGTCAACACGCTTCAATGCGGGGGAACTCGGGGCCGGGCACGCCGTCACAACGGGATGCGGCGTGCGCAGTCAGGGGCGTTCACAGCGTCCACGGGGGTGGTCCCGCACACCGGCGCAGACGGCCCGACCAGCCGTAGCGACACCTCACAGAAAGGCGCCTCGGCATGCGGCATGCCACCGAGCACGCGGACGTCCTCACCACGGAACTGGACATGGTCCTTCGGGGCGGCCCTTTCCATGCGGCACTGCGCGCCGCCATCGCCGCACGCGGGCTGCCGCTCCAGCGCGTCCAGCACCATCTGTCCCGCCACGGGGTCAAGGTCGGTGTGACCAGCTTGAGTTACTGGCAGCAGGGCGCCCGCCGCCCGCAGCGCCCCGAGTCACTGCGGGCCGTGCGCGCGCTGGAGGAGATCCTCCAGCTGCCGGACGAGTCGCTGATCCGGCTGCTCGCCGACAGCCACGAGCACACGGTGTCGGGCCGCCCCGGGGCCCGCTCCTACCGCTCCCTGATCGAGGCCTCGGACGCCCTCGACCGGCTCCGGGCCGGCCTCGGCTGGTCCGCCGACGGCGGACTGCACACGCTCGGCCATCACGAATACGTCCGGATCGGCGCCCGGCGCGAACTGGCGGGCCGCGAGGCCCAGCACATCGTGCGGGCCCACCACGACGGCGTCGACCGCTTCCTCGCCGTGCACCACGGCGACCCCGGCTGCCGCCCGCCGGACATCAGGGTGCGGGCCCTGGAGAACTGCCGCACGGGACGCGTCCGCTGGGACCAGGACGCCGGCCTGCTGGTGGCCGAGCTGCTCTTCGGCACCCGGCTGCGCTCCGGCGACACCTTCCTCTTCCGGTACGGCATCGAGGACGGCACGGCCGGAACCTCCCGTGAACACCTCCACCGGTTCTGCTCCCCCGGCGGCCAGTACGCCCTCCAGGTGCGCTTCGACACGGCCACCCTCCCGGCGCGCTGCCACCGCTTCACCCAGCCCTCGGCGGCGGCCCCCCGCAGCGGCCGACAGGAACTTCCGGTCACCGGACCGCACCACTGCGTCCACGTGGTCGAGCCACGGATCCGGCCGGGCATCGTCGGCATCGCCTGGGACTGGGAGTGAAGGCCCCTACGCCCTAGGCCTGTTGGTCGCCGCAGGCGTATTCGCCGCTGACGACCGCCGGAACGGCGGGAGCCGTCAGGACGGCGGGGGCCGGCCGGTGTCGGCTTCCGGTCAGGCGCCCGGGCCGGCGACGATCCTGCCGTTGGCGGCCTTCACCGGCAGCTCGGCCAGGGGCTCGGTGGCCGGCTGCTGGACCACCTTGCCGGTCGTGGCGTCGAACTCGCTGCCGTGGCAGGGGCAGATCAAGGTCGTCCCCTGGAGCTTGTTGATGGGGCATCCCGCGTGCGTGCAGATCGTGCTGTACGCCTTCAGCGCGCCGTTCTTGTCGCGGCTGACGACCACGTTGTGATCCCGGTAGAGCTTGGCGGCGCCCTGGGCGACCTCGCTCTCGGCACCGAGGTCGACGGGCGCGGTCGGGGTGGCCGCTGCCGAGGCACCGCCCGGTGCCGAGCACGCGGCCAGGCCGAGCCCGGCGACCGGGGCCACGGCGGCCCCTCGAAGGACGGTACGACGGCTCGCGGACGATCGGGCGGGCATCTGGAACTCCACGGGTCAAGGGCTGGGCAGGGCGACCATACCCGGGCAAGGGGGTCGGTTCCGCGGCAGGGGTGGTGGCCCGGGTGGCGGAGGGTCGGCCGAGAGCGGGACGAGGAGCGCGAAGGCGGCGGAGGCGCGGAGGGAGCCACCGAGGAGAGGGAGCGGACGTGGGGGGAAGGGCGGTGGGGGCAGGCTGCGGGGACGGGGCTGGAGGCAAAGGGCGCGCGGGTGGGCGGCCTGCTGGGTGGGCGGGGGCCGGGCGGGGCAGTGGGCAGGGAGCCGTGGCGGGCGATGGGCAGGGGCTGCCCGGATGGAGGACGTAAACGCTTGCGCAAGCGTTTACGCGGAGCAGGTCGATGGGGTACGTTCCCGGCCGGAGCCCGCGCAGCAGGGGCCGGGAACGACCGGCCTCGTCGACTCAGGGAGGGAAAGTCGATGGCCACCATGGCGGACGTCGCCCGTAGCGCCGGTGTCTCCGTGGCGACCGTCTCCCACGTCCTCAACGGCACGCGCCCGGTGCTGCCGCAGACCCGCCAGGCCGTGCTGGACGCCATCGACAGCCTCGGCTACACGCCCAACACCCTGGCTCGCTCCCTGGTGACCTCCCGTACCCGCTCCATCGGGCTCGCCGTGTCGGCGATCAGCAACCCCTACTTCACGGAGATCCTCCAAGGCGTCGAGGCGGCCGCCCTGGAGGCGGGGTACAGCCTGCTCATCGCCGACCCGCACGACGATCCCGGGCATGAACGCAAGGTCGCTCAGCTCCTCCATGAACGCCGCGTGGACGGCATGATCGTCGCCCCCTCCGCACACCCCCACGACCTCGTCGGCTACCTCCGCCGCCACGCCGTCCCCACCGTGTTCATCGACCGGGTGATCGACGCGCGCGTGCTGGACGGCACCCCGGCCGGCGGTGATGAGGGTGCGGCCCCCGACGGGGGCACGTCGTGGTACGACCAGGTCTGTGCCGAGAGCGCCGGCCCGACCACCCGCCTCGTCTCCCATCTCGCCGCCCTGGGCCACCGGCGGATCGGCATGGTGGCGGGTACGCCCGGGCTGAGCACCACCGAAGAGCGCGTCGCCGGCTATCGGGACGGCCTCACCGCCGCAGGCCTGGCGCACGACGAGCGGCTCCTCGCGTCCGGCGACTCGGAGTCCGCCGGTGCCGAGCAGGCGACGGCGGCCCTGCTCGCGCTGCCCGATCCGCCCTCGGCTCTCGTCACCGCCAACAACGCGATGACCATCGGCGCACTGCGTGCACTACGCCGGCTCGGGCGGTCCGTCCCGGACGACCTCGCCCTGTGCTGCTTCGACGACTTCGCCTGGGCCGATCTCTTCTCGCCCCGGCTCACCGCCGTCGCCCAGCCCAGCAGAGAACTGGGCGCCCGGGCCGTACGGGTTCTCCTGGACCGCCTGGGCGAACCCCGGCGTCCGGCCCGGACGGTGCGGCTGCCGTGCACGTTCGTGCATCGCACGTCCTGCGGCTGTCCGGAGCAGCCCGGCGCGGCCGGGAGACCCGAGCACCGCGAACCATCCCAGCCGTCCGAGAAGGGAACCGTCTCGTGATCGTCGTCGCCGGTGAGGCACTGATCGACCTGGTACCGCAGGGCCCCGGTGCCCTTGCGAACCTGAAGCCGGCGCTCGGCGGCGGCCCGTACAACACCGCCGTGGCCTTGGGCCGGCTCGGCTCTCGCACCGCGTTCTGCTCGCGGACCTCGCGCGACGCCTTCGGTGAGGCGCTGCTCGACGGGCTACGGCGGGCGGACGTCGAGGTGTCGGCCGTCCAGCGCGGGCCGGAGCCCACGACGCTCGCGGTGGCCACGCTCGACACCGCCGGCTCCGCCGCGTACTCCTTCTATGTCGACGGCACCGCCGACCGTCTGTTCACCGCGCCCGCCGCACTTCCCGCCGGCACGCGCGCGGTGTCGTTCGGCACCTGCTCGCTCGTCCTGGAACCGGGGGCGAGCGCCTATGAGGAGCTGATGCGCGCGGCGGCCGGGCAGGGGCTGTTCACCGCGCTCGATCCCAACATCCGGGCGGGACTGATCCCGGACGCGGACGCCTACCGGGCGCGTTTCAAGAGCTGGCTGCCCTCGGTGACGCTGCTGAAGCTGTCCGCGGAGGACGCGACGTGGCTGGGCGGCACGCCGCGGGAGTGGCTGGCCTCGGGACCGTCGGCCGTCGTGGTGACCCGGGGCGGAGAGGGTCTGACCGTGTTCACCCGGGAGGGCGGGGAGTATTCCGTGCCGGGTGAGAAGGTCGCCGTGGTGGACACCATCGGCGCCGGTGACACGGTGAACGCGGCCTTGTTGCACGGGCTTTCCACCCAGGACGCGTTGTCCGGGCAAGCGCTGGCCACCCTGGGGGCGCAGGGCTGGACGCGGCTGTTGCGCTTCGCGGCACGGGCGGCGGCGATCACCTGCTCGCGGGCCGGGGCCGAGCCGCCTTATGCGGCCGAGCTGGGTGAGTGGTGAACGCCCTGTCTTCTCTGTGCTGTTGCCAAGGTGCGGCCGGGACTGTGGTGTGCGGGGACTGATGCACCGCAGAGCCGGGCTGGCTGATGGATGAACGAACGGCGCCCCACGGGAAGTTCCCGTGGGGCGCCGATTTTTTGATATTGCGTCAGCACATGTGCTGATGTGGCGTCAGGCCTTGCGGGCTCGCGTCGTCTTCTTCGCCGGGTTCGCCGCGGTGGCCTTCTTCGTGGTCCCGGCGGCCTTCTTGGTCGCCGTGTTGTTGGCCTTGGCCGTCACCGTCTTCTTCGCCGTCGACTTGGCCGCGGCCGTCTTCCGGGCCGGAGTGCTCCGGGGTGCCTTGACCGGCTCCGCGTCGCTGATGCGGTCGGCGCCGAGGACCTCCCGCAGGAACTTGCCGGTGTGGCTGGCCGGGACCCCGGCCACCTCTTCGGGCGTGCCCTCGGCGACCACGAGGCCACCGCCGGCGCCGCCCTCCGGGCCCATGTCCACGATCCAGTCGGCGGTCTTGATCACGTCGAGGTTGTGCTCGATGACGATGACCGTGTTGCCCTTGTCGACCAGGCCGCCGAGCACCTTCAGCAGCTTGCTGATGTCCTCGAAGTGCAGACCGGTGGTCGGCTCGTCGAGGACGTAGACCGTGCGTCCAGTGGAGCGCTTCTGCAATTCGCTGGCCAGCTTCACCCGCTGGGCCTCACCACCGGAGAGGGTCGTGGCGGACTGGCCGAGGCGGACATAGCCGAGGCCGACGTCCTTCAGCGTCCTCAGATGCCGGGAGATCGCCGGGACCGCTTCGAAGAAGTCGGTGGCCTCCTCGATCGGCATGTTCAGCACGTCGGCGATGGACTTGCCCTTGTAGTGGACCTCCAGGGTCTCCCGGTTGTACCGGGCGCCATGGCAGACCTCGCACGGGACGTAGACGTCCGGGAGGAAGTTCATCTCGATCTTGATCGTGCCGTCGCCCGCGCAGTTCTCGCAGCGGCCGCCCTTGACGTTGAAGGAGAATCGGCCGGGCTGGTAGCCGCGGACCTTCGCCTCGGTGGTCTCGGCGAACAGCTTGCGGACGTGGTCGAAGACGCCGGTGTACGTCGCCGGGTTGGACCGCGGGGTGCGGCCGATCGGCGACTGGTCGACGTGCACGACCTTGTCGACGAGATCGTCGCCGTCCACGCGCGTGTGCCGTCCCGGGACGTTCCTGGCGCCGTTCAGCTCGCGGGCCAGGTGTGTGTAGAGGATGTCGTTGACCAGCGTCGACTTGCCGGAGCCGGACACGCCCGTGACGGCCGTGAAGACACCCAGCGGGAAGGACACGTCGATGTCCTGGAGGTTGTTCTCGCGGGCGCCGTGCACGGTGAGCCGGCGGGACGGGTCGCAGGGGCGGCGGATGTCGGGCAGCGGGATCGCCTTGCGACCCGAGAGGTACGCGCCGGTCTGCGACTCGGTGTTGGCGAGCAGTTCCTTCAGAGAGCCGCTGTGCACGACCTTGCCGCCGTGCTCACCGGCGCCGGGGCCGATGTCCACGACCCAGTCGGCGACCTTGATGGTGTCCTCGTCGTGCTCCACGACGATGAGCGTGTTGCCCATGTCGCGCAACCGGACCAGGGTCTCGATCAGCCGGTGGTTGTCCCGCTGGTGCAGACCGATGGACGGCTCGTCGAGGACGTAGAGCACGCCGACGAGGCCGGAGCCGATCTGGGTGGCCAGGCGGATGCGCTGAGCCTCGCCGCCGGAGAGGGTGCCGGACGCGCGGTTGAGCGAGAGGTAGTCGAGGCCGACGTCGACCAGGAAGCGCAGCCGCTCGTTGACCTCCTTCAGCACCCGCTCGGCGATCTTCTTGTCGCGGGCGTTCAGCGTCAGCCGGCCCAGGAATTCCGCGCAGTCGCTGATCGACATCGCGGAGACTTCCGCGATCGACTTGTCCATGATCGTGACCGCGAGGACGATCGGCTTCAGCCGCGTGCCCTCGCAGGTGGGGCAGGGCACCTCGCGCATGTAGCCCTCGAAGCGCTCGCGGCTGGCGTCGCTCTCGGCCTCGCTGTGCCGGCGCTTGACGAACGGCACAGCGCCCTCGAAGGGGGTGGTGTACACGCGCTCGCGGCCGTACCTGTTGCGGTACCGCACCTCGATCTGGGTCTTGTGGCCGTGGAGCAGGGCCTTCTTGGCGCGCTGGGGCAGGCCCGCGAAGGGGATGTCCGTGCGGAAGCCGAGTGCGTCGGCGAGGGCGCCGATCAGCCGGCCGAAATAGTCCTTGGTGTGCCCGTGCGACCAGGGGTGGATGGCGCCCTCGTCCAGGGACTTGTCCGGGTCCGGGACGAGCAGCTCCGGGTCGACCTCCATGCGCGTGCCGATGCCGGTGCACTCGGGGCAGGCGCCGAAGGGCGAGTTGAAGGAGAAGGAGCGGGGCTCCAGCTCCTCGAAGGACAGGTCGTCGTACGGGCAGTACAGGTGCTCCGAGTACATGCGCTCGCGCTCGGGGTCGTCCTCGGGGAGGTCGACGAAGTCGAGCACGATCATGCCGCCGGACAGCCCGAGGGCGGTCTCCACGGAGTCGGTGAGGCGGCGCTTGGCGGAGTCCTTGACCGTGAGGCGGTCGACGACCACCTCGATGGTGTGCTTCTCCTGCTTCTTCAGCGCGGGCGGATCGGAGAGCTGGATCGTCTCGCCGTCCACGCGCGCGCGGGAGTAGCCCTTGGTCTGGAGGTCGGCGAAGAGGTCGACGAACTCGCCCTTGCGCTCGCGCACGAGCGGCGAGAGCACCTGGAAGCGGCTCCCCTCCGGCAGCTCCAGGACCTTGTCCACGATGGCCTGGGGCGACTGCCGCGAGATCGGGCGGCTGCACTCGGGGCAGTGCGGCTTGCCGATGCGCGCGAAGAGCAGACGCAGGTAGTCGTAGACCTCGGTGATGGTGCCGACCGTGGAGCGCGGGTTGCGCGAGGTCGACTTCTGGTCGATGGAGACCGCCGGGGACAGTCCCTCGATGAAGTCGACGTCCGGCTTGTCCATCTGGCCGAGGAACTGCCGGGCGTACGAGGAGAGCGACTCCACGTAGCGGCGCTGGCCCTCCGCGAAGATCGTGTCGAAGGCCAGGGAGGACTTGCCCGACCCGGACAGGCCCGTGAAGACGATGAGCGAGTCACGAGGCAGGTCGAGCGAGACATTCTTGAGGTTGTGCTCGCGCGCGCCACGGACGATGAGACGGTCGGCCACGCCGGTCCGCACCTTTCTTGAGAGAAGTGACAGGGGCGGGGCCCCCGTGCTTCTTCAGACTAGGGGGAGCCACTGACAACGTCGGTCGGATTGCCCGGTTGCATAACAACCCCCGGCCATCCAGCATGCCCGACGCCGCTCTCGACGATATAGCACGTGCTTTCGATTTGCGGACGAGCTTCACCACCTTCACCCAAAGGTGTGGCGGGGCTAGGGTCAGGTCCATGACCGATCACGCTCATGACCTGGCATGTGTACGTGAAGCGACCGAACGGCTTCTCACCGCGGTCGCCGAACTGGACAACGCTTCGCTCGCCGCACCGTCACGGCTTCCGGGCTGGAGCCGCGGGCACGTCCTCGCCCACCTCGCCCGCAACGCGGACGCGCTCGTGAACGTCCTGGAAGGCCGGCCGATGTACGCGAGTGCCGAGGTACGCGACGCCGACATCGAACGCGGCGCCCCCCGCCCCCTCGATGTCCAGCTCGCCGACCTGCGCGAGAGCGCGGCGCGCTTCCAGGCGCTGGGGGACGCGCCGGCGGACTGGTCGCGCACCGTCGAGCTGCGCAACGGGGTCACCGACCCCGCGTCCCGGGTCCCGTTCCGCCGGTGGGCCGAGGTGGACCTGCACCACGTGGACCTCGGGATCGGATACGAGCTGGAGGATCTCCCGGCCGAGTTCACCGAGCGGGAGATCGACTTCCTGGCGCGGCGCTTCGCCGGGCACATGGACGTCCCGTCGACCGGCCTGTCCGCCGGGGACGGCCGGAACTGGACCACGGGCGGCGGCGCCGACGGCGCACCGGTCACGGCCGAGGGCACGCCCGCCGACCTGCTGGGCTGGCTCGCCGGGCGACGCGACGGCTCCGGCCTGACCACGGACGGCACGCTGCCGAAGCTGCCTCCGCTGTAGACCGACGGCGGTCCGCGGGCCCCGCCCCCGCTATAGGCTGATCACCATGACGTACACGGGAGAGGTCAAGGTCGGCGGACCGGCGGACGTGCACGAGCTGAAAGACCTGATGATCACGAAGATCGCGGTCGGCCCGATGGACAACAACGCCTACCTGCTGCGCTGCCGCGCCACCGACGAGCAGCTTCTGATCGACGCCGCCAACGAGGCGGAGGCACTCCTCGGCATGATCGGTGACGACGGCATCGCGTCCGTCGTCACCACCCATCAGCACGGCGATCACTGGCAGGCGCTGGCCGCGGTCGTCGCGGCCACGGGCGCGCGTACGTACGCGGGCCGCGAGGACGCTCCCGGCATCCCGGTGCCCACCGACGTGCTCGTGGGCGACGGCGATGTCATCAGGGTGGGCAACGTGGAACTGACCGCGCGGCACCTGGTCGGGCACACCCCGGGTTCGATCGCTCTGGTCTACGACGACCCGCACGGCCACCCGCACGTGTTCACCGGCGACTGCCTCTTCCCCGGCGGTGTCGGCAACACGCACAAGGATCCGCGGGCCTTCGCCAGCCTCATCCACGACGTGGAGACGAAGATCTTCGACGTGCTGCCCGACGAGACCTGGGTGTACCCCGGGCATGGCAAGGACACCACGCTGGGCGCGGAGCGGCCGCAGTTGCCGGAGTGGCACGCGCGCGGATGGTGAAGCCCGCCCCGCAGACCAGGCGCGCCGCGGTCCACCGCGCGCGCCAGGGCACGGAGTTCGCGCGCCGAGCGTGCACGCCTTGCACATGCGCTCGGCGCGCCTTCTCTCACGCGCGCCCCGTGTGAACGCTTCACACGCGCCGGTCCGCTGCGCGCGCTCCCGTGCAATACCGCCATGCGGTCAACTGGTGTCAGCACCGCGCAGGTCGACGGCTCCTGTGCGGAAGGGCCGCCGGTCTTCCCACCCCGCCCCTTGACCGGCGGCCCAGGCCGGTGACACACACGGCAAAGTGCGCGGGAGATGTTCACGCAGCCGCAACACCCGTTCCCACCATGCGGACAGTTACCGCTGTGACCTGGACAAACGCCGGGTTCACTGCCAATCTCCGGCCATGCATCCTGCCCCTCGCACCCTGCGCCACGCGGTGGTCGCCGCCACCGTAGCCCTGCTCGCCACCGCTGTCGGCTGTGCTCCGCAGCCCGACGGGAAGGCGTCGGCCCCTGCGTCCGGATCGGCCGCGAAGAGCTGTGCCCCGGGCAAGTTGGCCACCAGGACGTCCGGGAAACTCACCATCGCGACGGACGAACCGGCCTACGAACCCTGGTTCCAGGACGACAAGCCCGCCGACGGCAAGGGCTTCGAGTCATCGGTCGCCTATGCCGTGGCCAAGCAGCTCGGATACGGCAAGAACGCGGTCGTGTGGCAGAGCGTGCCGTTCAACAAGGCGTTCGCGCCCGGCATCAAGACCTTCGACTTCGACATCAACCAGGTGTCGATCAGCGACGAGCGCAAGAAGGCCGTTGACTTCTCCTCCGGCTACTACGACGTGCGCCAGGCGGTGATCGCCCTGAAGGGCAGCAAGGCGGCCAAGGCGTCGAGCATCGCGGATCTGAAGGGCCTCAAGCTGGGCGCCCAGGTGGGCACCACGAGCCTGGACTACATCACCGACGTGGTGAAGCCCAAGCAGGAGGCCGCCGCGTTCGCCAAGAACGACCAGGCCAAGTCCGCGCTGAAGAACGGCCAGGTGGACGCCATCGTGGTCGACCTGCCGACCGCGTTCTACATCACCTCGGCCGAGGTGACGGACGCGAAGATCGTGGGCCAGTTCGAGAACCAGGGCGGCACGCCCGAGCAGTTCGGGCTGGTGCTGGACAAGGGCAGCGCGCTGACCCCGTGCGTGAGCGGTGCCGTCGACGCCCTGCGCAAGGACGGCACGCTGGCCCGGCTCGAGAAGCAGTGGCTCTCGGACGCCGTCGACGCCCCGGTGTTCAAGTGACGGTCACCAAGGGCGAGTCGGCACCGGAAGGAGCCGACGACAAGGGAGACATGACCGGCGGGGTCGATGACAACTACGTGCCCTCCGAACGGCGTTTGGAGCGCGAACGCCACAAACGCGCGCGTGCACGGCGCGCCACGGCCGTCGCGGCGCTCTCGACGCTCGTCACCGCTGTCGTGCTCTACTTCGTCGTCGTCAACGCACCGGGCTGGCCGCGCACCAAGGAGACGTTCTTCAGCGCGCAGTACGCGCGCGAGGCGCTGCCGAAAGTCCTCGAAGGGCTGTGGCTGAACGTCCGCCTGCTGGTGATCTGCGGCGCCGCCGTCCTGGTCCTCGGCATGCTGATCGCCATCGCGCGCACCCTGCGCGGCCCGGTGTTCTTCCCACTGCGCGTGCTGGCGGCGGCGTACACCGACTTCTTCCGCGGCCTTCCGCTGATCATCAACCTGATGATCGTGGTCCTGGGTGTACCGGCGCTGCGTCTCCAGGGCGTGACGGTCGATCCGGTGCCGCTCGGCGGTACCGCGCTGACGCTCACGTACTCGGCGTACGTGGCCGAGGTGTTCCGCGCCGGCATCGAGTCCGTGCACCCCTCGCAGCTCGCCGCGGCCCGCTCGCTGGGCCTGACCAACCGGCAGGCGCTGCGCCACGTCGTGCTCCCGCAGGCGGTGCGCCGTCAGGTCCCGCCGCTGCTCAACGACCTGGTGTCGCTCCAGAAGGACACCGGTCTGGTGTCGATCGGCGGCGCGGTGGACGCCGTCCGGGCGGCCGACATCATCGTGGGCCGCAGTCTGAACTACACGCCGTACGTCGTCGCCGGGCTGGTGTTCGTGGCGCTGACCATTCCGATGACCCGCTTCACGGACTGGGTGACGGCCCGGATGGACCGGCGGCGGGCCCAGGGAGGATCCCTATGAGCAACGCGCCCGTGCTACGCATGGAGTCCGTCCGCAAGGCCTTCGCCGGCTCCGTCGTCCTGCGCGATGTCGGCCTGGAGGTCGCCCCGCACACGGTGACCGCCCTGATCGGCGCCTCCGGTTCGGGCAAGTCGACGCTGCTGCGCTGCGCCAACCTGCTGGAGGAGATCGACGACGGCGCGATCTGGCTGGACGGCGAGGAGATCACCGATCCGCGCGTCGACCAGGACGCGGTGCGGCGCAGGATCGGCGTCGTCTTCCAGGCGTACAACCTCTTCCCGCACATGACCGTGCTGGACAACGTGACGCTGGCGCCGCGGCGGGTACACGGCGTCCCCCGTGAGGAGGCCGAGGAACGCGCCAGAAGGCTGCTGGAGCGCCTCGGGCTGAGTGACAAGGCGACGGCCTACCCCGACCGGCTCAGCGGCGGTCAGCAGCAGCGAGTGGCGATCGTACGGGCCCTTGCCGTGCGGCCCCGGCTGTTGTTGCTGGACGAGATCACGGCGGCACTCGACCCCGAACTCGTCGGCGAGGTACTGGAGGTGGTCCGCGGCCTCAAGGACGACGGCATGACCATGGTCCTGGCGACGCACGAGATGGGTTTCGCGCGGGACGTCGCCGACCAGGTCTGCTTTCTGGACGGTGGCGTCGTGCTGGAGCGCGGCACCGCCGAAGAGGTCTTCGGCGACCCGCAGCAGGAGCGCACGCGGCGCTTTCTGCGGCGCATCGTGGAGGCCGGCCGCCTGTGAGGTCGTAGCGCGACGGCCGGCGGGCGGCCACCACGCGCGCGTGGCCGCTACGCCTCGTCCTGCACGGCTCCCAGCAGGGCCGCGACCCGCTCGACGCCGAAGGCGTAGCCCTGGACGCCGCAGCCGGCGATCACGCCGTCGGCGCGCAGCGAGACGTAGGAGTGATGCCGGAACGACTCGCGCTGGTGGATGTTGGAAATGTGCACCTCCAGGACGGGCAGGCCGTCGCAGGTGTTGAGCGCGTCCAGAATCGCGACCGACGTGTGCGAGTAGGCGGCGGGGTTGATGACGATCCCGCAGTGGTTCAGGCGTGCCTCGTGGATCCAGTCGACCAGTTCGCCCTCGTGGTTGGACTGCCGGAAGTCCACCGTGCCCCCGTGCGCGGCCGCCGCCTTGGCGCACAGCGTCTCCACGTCGGCCAGCGTGTCCTTGCCGTAGATCTCGGGCTGGCGCTGGCCGAGCAGGTTGAGGTTGGGCCCGTTGAGGATCATGATCGGGGCGTTGGCCAGGGTGCGGGGCACGGTTCCTCCGGTCCGTTCGGGGCGGTGCGTCGACGACCGCCGCTCGCACCCGGTCTATCACGGTGACCACGGCGGACGACGCGTCGTGTGCGCCGTCGCCTCGGCGCGCACTCCGGTGACTTGAGCACCCCCATGCGCCCCCGTAACCCCTGATCACTAGGGGTAGTTGACGCAGCATGGAGCCAGTACGCACCGTAAGCACACCGTCGATGCCGCGGCTCGCCGCCGCTTCCCTGGCGGGTACCGCGATCGAGTTCTACGACTTTTTCGTCTACGGCACGGCTGCGGCCCTGGTTCTTGGACCGCTGTTCTTCCCTACGTTCTCAGCGCTCGCCGGGACGCTGGCGGCGTTCGGGACGTTCGGGGTGGGGTTCCTGGCCCGGCCGCTCGGCTCGGTGCTGTTCGGGCACCTCGGTGACCGGCGCGGACGGAGGCCGGTGCTGGTCCTGTCACTGCTGCTCACGGGCGCCTCGACGGTCGCGGTGGGCTGTGTGCCGTCGTACGGGTCGATCGGCGTCGCCGCGCCGGTGCTGCTGCTCGTCCTGCGCTTCTTCCAGGGTCTGGGGCTCGGCGGGGAGTGGGGCGGGGCGGTGCTGCTGACCGCCGAGCACGCGCCGCCCGGACGTCGCGCCCTGTGGTCCAGCTTTCCGCAGGTGGGCCCGGCGATCGGGTTCGTGCTCGCCAATGGGGTGGTGCTCGCGCTGTCGGCGACGCTGTCCGACGCGGAGTTCGCTCGCTGGGGCTGGCGGGTGCCGTTCTGGGCGGCCGGGGCGCTGGCGCTGGGCGGGCTGTTGTTGCGCTGGTCGATCGTGGAGAGCCCCCGGTTCCTGGAGATCGACGACCACGCGCGCGTACCGTTCGTCGAGGTCGTACGGCATCACAGGCGGCTGGTGCTGCTGACGGCCGGGGCGCTGTCCGCCGGGTACGCGGTCTTCTACACGGTGACGACCTGGTCGCTGACGTACGCGACGGAGCGGCTCGGGGTGAGCCGGACGGTGATGCTGACCTGTGTCATGGCCGCGGTGGTGGTGAAGGCGTCCCTCACGCCGTTCATGGCGCTGCTCTCCGACCGCTTCGGGCGCCGGCCGATGTGCCTCACCGGATGCGCGGCCTGCGGTCTGTGGATGCTGCCGATGATCGCGTTGCTGGGCACCGGCCGGCCGCTGCTGATGTTCCTCGGCATCCTGGGCGCGCTGGTCTCCTTCATCACCATGTTCGCCGTGATCGCCGCGTATCTGCCGGAGCTGTACGAGGCACGGGTCCGCTGCACGGGTGCCGCGGTGGGCTACAACCTCGGCGGAGTCCTCGGTGGCGCTCTGACCCCGATCGTGGCCACGGCGCTCGCGGAGCACAGCGGGCGGGTCCCCTGGGGCGTGGGCGCCTACCTGACGGGCGTCGCGCTGCTCAGCCTCGCCTGCTTCGCCCTGTTGCCCGAGACCCGCCCGGTGCCGGTGCCGGCGGTGGAGCCGGTCACGGGTTGATCGCCAGCTCCAGATAGGCCGCGAAGAGCACCAGGTGGACACCGCCCTGCAGAGGGGTGGCCCGGCCAGGCACGACCGTCAGAGAGCTGACCACCACGGTCAGCGCGAGCAGCAGCATGTGGGTCGAGCCGAGGCCGAGGACGAGCGGGCCGGACAGCCAGACGGAGGCGAGGGCGACCGCGGGAATGGTCAGGCCGATACTGGCCATGGCCGAGCCGAGCGCGAGGTTGAGGCTGGTCTGGACCCGGTCGCGGCGGGCGGAGCGCAGTGCGGCGATCGTCTCGGGGAGCAGTACGAGCAGGGCGATGATCACGCCGACGACGGCGTGGTGCAGACCGGCGGCCGCCACACCCGACTCGATGGCGGGCGACACCCCCTTGGCCAGACCGACGACACCGACGAGGGCCAGCCCGAGGAGGCCGAGGCTGGTCCAGGCGGCACGCTCGGACGGCGGCTGCGCGTGGTCGTCGGCGGTGATGACCTCGCCCTGCCGGGTGATCGGCAGGAAGTAGTCGCGGTGGCGCACGGTCTGTGTGGCCACGAACAGGCCGTAGAGGATCAGTGAGGACAACGCGGCGAACGTCAGCTGCATCGAGGAGAACTCGGGCCCGGGCTTGCTGGTGGTGAACGTCGGCAGGACCAGGCTGAGCGTGGCCAGCGTCGCCACGGTCGCCAGGGCGGCTCCAGTGCCCTCGGGGTTGAAGACCGCGGTGCCGTGCCGCAGTGAGGCGACGAGCAGGCAGATCCCGACGATGCCGTTGCAGGTGATCATCACGGCGGCGAAGACGGTGTCCCGCGCCAGGGTGGAACTCTTGTCGCCGCCGTCGGCCATGAGGGTGACGATCAGCGCCACCTCGATGATCGTGACGGCGATGGCCAGAACGAGGGACCCGAAGGGTTCGCCGACGCGATGGGCGACGACCTCGGCATGGTGCACCGCCGCGAGAACGGACCCGGCGAGCACGAGGGTGACCAGGGCGACGACCGCGCCCGGCAGGCCCCGGCCCCAGGTGAAGACCAGGAGGATGATCGCGAGCACCGGCACGAGTGTCGTCCATTGCCGGGTGAGTGGCCGCAGCCTACTGATCATGCGGCGATCGTCGCAGAGACGTACATGGTTCGCATTCTGCTCTTTTCGAATACCTCTCATCCTTCCGTTGTTCTCACCCCACCGGCGGGAGCGGGAACCGCATGGCACGGCCCTGCTCCTGCCAGTGGGAGCTTCTGCCGGTGGGCGCTTCTGCCGCCGACCGGGTCAGGCGTCGACGCTGTTCTTCGCAGCGCCTTCGCCGTCGGCGTCCGCCGCCTCGGCGGCCGCCTGCTTCTTGCCGGCCATCAGGCTGGTGATCGTGGTGACGATCAGGACGGCGCAGATCACGCCGAGCGAGACCGGGATGCTGATCTCGGGCACGTGGACACCGGACTCGTGCAGGGCGTGCAGCACCAGCTTCACGCCGATGAAGCCGAGGATGATCGACAGGCCGTACGAGAGGTGGACCAGCTTCCGCAGCAGGCCGCCGATGAGGAAGTACAGCTGCCGCAGCCCCATCAGGGCAAAGGCGTTGGCAGTGAAGACGATGTACGGGTCCTGGGTCAGGCCGAAGATCGCGGGTATGGAGTCCAGGGCGAACAGGACGTCCGTGGTGCCGATGGCGAGCATCACGACCAGCATCGGGGTCATGACCCGCTTGCCGTTCTCCCGGATCCACAGCTTGGTGCCGTGGTAGCGGTCCGCCACACCGAACCTGCGCTCCGCGGCCTTGAGCAGCTTGTTCTCCTCGAACTCCTCGTCCTCCTCGTCCGCGCGGGCCTCCTGGATGAGCTTCCAGGCCGTCCAGATCAGGAAGGCGCCGAAGAGGTAGAACACCCAGGAGAAGCTGGCGAGGATGGCGGCTCCCGCGGCGATGAAGATCGCCCGCAGCACCAGGGCTATGAGCACGCCGACGAGCAGGACACGCTGCTGGTAGCGGGTCGGCACCGCGAACTTCGCCATGATCAGGACGAAGACGAAAAGGTTGTCGACACTGAGCGATTTCTCGGTGATGAAGCCGGCGAAGAACTCACCTGCCGGCCGGCCGCCGCCGAAGAGGAACAGACCGAGGCCGAAGAGTCCGGCCAGGGCGATCCAGACGACGGTCCAGATGCCGGCTTCCTTGATCGACACCTCATGCGGCTTGCGGCCGATGAAGAAGTCGACCGCGATCAGGGCGGCCAGGCCCGCGATGGTCAGGACCCACAGGGTCACGGAAACGTCCACTGCACCTCCGGCATTACGTCACGGCAAACACTTTCAGCGCTGTCGCTGCCGGAGGTCTCTTCCACCCGCTCGGGGCCGACGCCCCGGGACCGGAATCGGTCCGTATTGACGGGTGCGCCGCAGTCAGGGAGTACTCCCCTCCGTACGGAAGACCCTACCCAATCACCAAGGAAAGGTAAAGTGAAAGGAAAAATAAAGACCATGTTCGCTGGTCAGGGCCACTTTACTTGTACTTGCCCCTGGCCTTGGCCGCCTCGGCGAGCACATGCTGCACGATCTGACTGCCGGCCGGTACAAGCGAGGGTTCGTAGGTCCAGGCGTGCCCTACCCACGGGTCGGCGAGATGGTCGTCGGCCACGGGCGTGAGTCGCATCAGCGAACGCCACAGCGGATCGAGCAACGGGCCGTAGGCGGCGGCGTCCTCACGGTCCGCCACCAGCAGCAGGTGCACGCCGACGGCGGGCCCCTCGTCGGCGAGGTAGCGCAGCCGGGTCACCGCACGCTCGTCGAAGCCGTGTGGGAAGTCGTTGACGATCAGCAGCTGCTGCGCGGTGTCGACGTCGGGCGGCAGTGACTCGGGCGTACCACCGCGCACCGCCATCTGCATCAGGTCCACCCGACGGGTGAGCCTCTCCAGTACCTCCGTGACACCCGCCGCCCCGGTCGCGGGCGGCTCGGCGAGCGCCCCGGTCCGGGTCAGCACGCCGAGCCCCGCCGCCCCGGCACCGGCCGGGTCGATGACCTGGAGGGCGAAGTCCCCCGGCGGATGCACGGCGAGCAGCCGCGCGGCGAGCGCGACCGCCGCCTCCATGGCCAGGTGCCTCAGCTCGACGGGGTCCGGGAAGCCGTCGACGTTCGCCGCGCCGCTGTCGAGCCACAGGCCGCGCTCCAGCGGCAGTCTGACCAGCATGGGAATGCGCAGCGGCCCGCTCTCCGGCAGGTGGAGATCGCCCAGCCGCAGAGCCATCGGAGGCTCGTCGGGCACCCGGTAGCCGTGCCAGACGGGGTTGTCCCAGCCGGCGTACGCGGGCGGAAGCGCGGGCTCCACCACATCGGACTCGGCGGAGAGCTGGGCGAGGTCGCGGTCGAGGACCGCGCGAGCCTGGTCGATCAGCTGCGTCCGGCGGGCGTGGGCGGCTTCGCGCGCGGTGTCGCCCGCCGCGCCCAGCCGGCTGCCGGGGTCGGCCAGCACCTGGTCCAGTTCCTTCTCCAGACGGGAGTCGGCGAACTCGACGACGCTGCGGTACGCGGCCGTGGTGCGGGCCAGGTCCTCGAACATACCCCAGACCTGGTTGTACAGCCGCTCCTCCATCGACCAGCCCACGGCGTCCCCCGCGACCGGCTGCGCGGGTCGGTCGTCGGTGGCGGCAGCCGCCACGGACACCAGCGGCTGCGGGGTGCCGAGCGGGCGGCGGCGCGGGTGCGTGTAGTCCACCGGGGTGCCGGGCGCCTGGGCGTCGTACGGGTTCTGCACCTCGTACGGGCTCTGGGCGTCGTACGACGGTGCGGGTTCCGGGAGTTGGGGTGCGTACGAATGTGTCGGCGTCCCCTGGCCGGGGGTGGGGGTGGGGGTGGGTGCCGGCAGGGGTGCAACAGAGGCGGGCGCCGTCGTCCGCTGGATGGTGGCGACCAGGTCCGCGGACTCCGGCAGGCCCTGGTCGGCCAGGAGTGCGGGAAGGCCGGCCGCGTAGCCCTGGCCCATCGCGCGGACCTTCCAGGCGCCCTGTCTGCGGTACAGCTCCAGGGCGACCACGGCCGTCTCGGTGTCCAGGCCGGTCAGGGTGTAGCTGACGAGTTCGGTGCCGTCGGGGCCGTCGACCGTGGTGTGCGGGGCGGCGACGGCACCGAACCGGAGCGGGCGGACGGGCCCGGTGGGCAACGCGAGGAACACACCGACGCGGTGCACGGCCTCGGGCAGGGCGCCCAGGTCGACGGCCAGCCGGTGTTCGGCGGCAGTCTGTCGGGGCACCTCGACGCCGGGCAAGGCTGGGGCGCCGGGATGGGCCACCCACTGGGGGCCGGGCACCGTGCCGTTCTCGTCGCCGAGCGTGGCTCCGGCCAGGACCGGTACCCCAGCCGAGATCCGGACCGTCAGCCGGATCTGGGACAGCGGGTGGTTCTGCCCCCGCACCAGCTCGGCCGTCATCGCCGTGCCCCCCTGTGTCGTTGTGTCGTGCGCGTTGCCGGTCGGGCCTACAGGTGCGGCAGGATCGACGGCATCAGGTCCTGGAAGGTCCGGCCGTTGGCCGGGGACCCCAGAGCGGTCATCGTCCAGCCCGGGCCCGCGCGGTGCACCTTCGCCATGATCTGAGCGGTGTAGTCGCCGCCGCCGTCCAGCGTGTAGCGGGCGAGTTCCTGGCCGTTGGTCTCGTCCACGAGGCGGCAGAACGCGTTCTGCACTTCCTGGAAGGTCTGGCCCGTGAAGGAGTTCACGGTGAAGACGATCTGGTCGATGTGGACCGGAACACGCTGGAGGTCCACCAGGATCGACTCGTCGTCCCCGCCCTGGCCGGCACCGCCGACGAGGTTGTCGCCGGTGTGGCGGACGGAGCCGTCGTCGCTCACCAGGTGGCGGAAGAAGACGACGTCGACCGGCTGCTTCTCGGCGAAGAGCACCGCCGAGGCGTCGAGGTCGATCTCCCGGGTGCGGGAGCCGAAGAGACCACGCCGCTTCGCCGCCTGCCAGCCGAGCCCCATGCGGACCGCGGTCAGGGTGGCCCCGTCCTTCTTCTCCAGGCTGATGGCCTGACCCTTGCTCAAGTTGACGGACACCGCTGATTTCCCCTCTCGATGGTCCCCTGTTGCCGCGCAATGCGCGGTTGACCAAAACCCTACGCAGGCGCACCGACAGTGCCGAACCCCGGCCCGCGCTTTGTGTCGGTGTTGCAACACTTGGCGCGTATGCCGAGGTCCGGCAGGGTGTCACGGGCTCAGGCGAGCCCGGCCTCCCGCATCTGGCGCAGTTCCTTCTTCATCTCCGAGACCTCGTCCCGCAGCCGGGCCGCGATCTCGAACTGGAGCTCCGCGGCGGCGGCGCGCATCCTCTCGGTCATCTCCTCGATCTGCTCGGCGAGTTCGGCCGCCGGACGGTCCGTGGGCACCGCCTGACCCTTGGCCGCCTTGCCGGCCTTCGCGCCCTTGGCCGCCTTGTCGCCCAGTGACGGGACGGGTGCCTTGGCGCCCTTGCCGTCCTTGGACTTGCGATAACCGCTGCCGAGGAGCTGCTCGGTGTCGACCTCCTCGCGGGCGATCTGCGCGACGATGTCGTTGATCTTCTTGCGCAGCGGCTGCGGGTCGATGCCGTTGGCCTTGTTGTAGGCAATCTGCTTGTCCCGGCGGCGGTTGGTCTCCTCGATGGCCTTCTCCATCGCCGGGGTGATCTTGTCGGCGTACATGTGGACCTGGCCGGAGACGTTGCGCGCCGCGCGGCCGATGGTCTGGATCAGCGAGGTGCCGGAGCGCAGGAAGCCCTCCTTGTCGGCGTCCAGGATCGCCACCAGGGACACCTCCGGCAGGTCGAGGCCCTCGCGCAGCAGGTTGATGCCGACCAGGACGTCGAACTCGCCGGCGCGCAGCTCGCGCAGCAGCTCGACGCGGCGCAGCGTGTCGACGTCGCTGTGCAGATAGCGGACCTGGATGCCCAGTTCGAGGAAGTAGTCGGTGAGGTCCTCGGCCATCTTCTTGGTGAGTGTGGTGACGAGGACACGCTCGTCCTTCTCGGTGCGCTTGCGGATCTCGTGCACCAGGTCGTCGATCTGGCCCTCGGTGGGCTTGACGACGACCTCCGGGTCGACGAGGCCCGTGGGGCGGATGATCTGCTCGACCGCACCGTCGGAACGCGACAGCTCGTACGCGCCCGGGGTGGCCGACAGGTAGACGGTCTGGCCGATGCGCTCCTGGAACTCCTCCCACTTCAGAGGGCGGTTGTCCAGCGCGGACGGCAGACGGAAGCCGTGGTCCACCAGGGTGCGCTTGCGGGAGGCGTCACCCTCGTACATGGCGCCGATCTGCGGGACGGTGACGTGCGACTCGTCGATGACGAGCAGGAAGTCGTCCGGGAAGTAGTCGAGCAGGGTGTTCGGCGGGGAGCCGGGCAGGCGGCCGTCGAAGTGCATGGAGTAGTTCTCCACGCCGGAACAGGTGCCGATCTGGCGGAGCATCTCGATGTCGTACGTGGTGCGCATCCGCAGGCGCTGGGCCTCCAGGAGCTTGCCCTGCTTCTCCAGCTCGGCGAGGCGCTCCCCCAGCTCCTTCTCGATGTCGTTGACGGCCCGCTCCATGCGCTCGGGGCCGGCGACGTAGTGGGAGGCGGGGAAGACGTACAGCTGCTGGTCGTCGCTGATGATCTCGCCGGTCAGCGGGTGCAGCGTGGACAGCGCCTCGATCTCGTCGCCGAACATCCCGATGCGGACGGCCAGCTCCTCGTAGACCGGGAAGATCTCGATGGTGTCGCCGCGGACCCGGAAGGTGCCGCGGCTGAAGGCCATGTCGTTGCGCGTGTACTGGATGTCGACGAAGCGGCGCAGCAGCTCGTCCCGGTCGATCTCGTCGCCGACCCGGAGGGGGACCATCCGGTCCACGTACTCCTGCGGCGTACCGAGGCCGTAGATGCAGGAGACCGAGGCGACCACGATGACGTCACGCCGCGTGAGCAGTGAGTTCGTGGCCGAGTGGCGCAGGCGCTCGACCTCCTCGTTGATCGAGGAGTCCTTCTCGATGTAGGTGTCCGACTGCGGGACGTAGGCCTCGGGCTGGTAGTAGTCGTAGTACGAGACGAAGTATTCGACCGCGTTGTTCGGCAGGAGTTCGCGGAACTCGTTGGCCAGCTGGGCGGCCAGGGTCTTGTTCGGCGCCATCACGAGCGTGGGGCGCTGGAGTTTCTCGATCATCCACGCCGTGGTGGCGGACTTGCCGGTGCCGGTCGCGCCCAGCAGGACGACGTCCTTCTCACCTGCCTCGATGCGCTTGGCCAGCTCGGCGATGGCCGCCGGCTGGTCGCCGCTGGGCTGGTAGGGGCTGACGACCTCGAAGGGCGCCACCGTGCGTTCGATGTGGGAAACGGGCCGCATGCCATCCACCGTACGACCCCGCACTGACAACGGGTCCCGATCAGCGGTTCTACCGCGTCCGGGAGCCGTGGTGCTCGGGTCGGCGTCCCTCGTGGAGCGCGGGCCGGCGGTCCAGGTGGGAGGCGACGGCGGCGGCCGGGACGCCCGGTTTGTGCTCGACGGGCGTACGGACGGGCCGGCCCATGACCATCATCGGGTCGAAGACCACGACCACCGCCGCGAGGAGCAGGAACGCGAGCGGGCCGATCAGCATGGGCGCGAGCACGGACGGCTCCGGCGCGCCGCCGACGGCGTGGGAGTGGCCGTCGAGGTGGACCGCCAGGGCTGCCATGCCCATGTAGTGCATGCCGCTGACCGCGAGCCCCATGACGAGGCTCGCTCCCACGCTCCACAGGAAGCCACGCACGCGTCCGGCAGCCCACAGGGCGGCGGTGGCGGCCACGACCGCTATGGCGACGGAGGCCACGACCGTGACAGTGTTGTACGTGAACCGGCCGTGGAAGCGGACGCCGGCCATGCCCAGGTAGTGCATGGAGGCGACGCCCAGACCGGTGATCGTGCCGCCGGTGAACAGCGCGGCGCCGGTGGCTCCGCGGTAGCCGACGATGAAGATACCGACGCCGACCATGACGATCGCGAGGCCGAGGCTCGCGTAGGTCATCGGCTTGTCGTAGTGGATCGGCGACTCTTTGATGGCGAAGCCCATCATGGCGACGAAGTGCATGGTCCATATGCCGGAGCCGATCGCGGCGGAGCCGAGGGCCAGCCAGGCGGGTCGCCGGGAGTGCGAGACCAGCAGCGCGCGTGTGGTGCAGCGCAGACCGAGGGCACCGCCCAGGCAGGCCATCAGATAGGCCACCACCGGGGTGACGGCCCCGTAGCTGAATCCGTCGACCGTGCCTTGCATCCGCGGCTGCCCTTCCGCCCTCTTACGTCCTGGAATACCTGAAACGTTCCCCCGGCCCCAGGACCGCGCGGGCGGTCAGGGTTGTCGCAGAGAGTATGACCCCCACCGGAATGGTCGAACGATTTTCCGGCAAAGAAACACGGCGTTGCCGCACTTGTGCGGTATCCGTGAGCGGACTTGGACGTTTGTCCGCGTTGTGCGCTTCTCGTGCGCCCGGTGCCATCGGTGGTCTGCTGTCACTCTTGTGACAGTCGGTATCAACTCGACGCGAGGAGTCTGTATGCACGCGCGCGTAGTGGCCACCACCACCGCTGCCGCGATCCTGGGGATCGCGACGGTCCTGCTGATCACCACCCCCGACGCCCGGGCCGGCGGTTCCGGCGAGCCGACGGTGATCGGTCACCGGGGCGCCGCCGCCTACGCTCCCGAGAACACACTCCCCTCGATCGACAAGGCCGCGAAGCTGGGTGTCACCTGGGTCGAGAACGACGTCCAGCGCACCAAGGACGGCGAGCTGGTCGTCATCCACGACGACAGCCTGAAGCGCACGACCGACGTCGAGCAGGTCTTCCCCGGGCGGGCGCCGTGGAAGGTGAAGGACTTCACCGCGGCCGAGATCGCCCGGCTGGACGCGGGCAGCTGGTACTCCCCCGCCTACGCGGGCACACGCGTGCCGACGCTCGCGCAGTACATGCGCCGGATCGAGCACAACCACGAGAAACTGCTCCTGGAGATCAAGAACCCCGAGCTGTACCCGGGCATCGAGCAGCAGACGCTGAAGCTCCTCGGCAATGAGGGCTGGCTGGAGGGGAGCCATCTGAAGCGGCTGATCGTGCAGAGCTTCAGCGCCGACAGCATCCGGACCGTCCACGAGCTGAAGCCTGCGGTCACCACGGCGCTGCTCGGCTCGCCCAAGGCGCGGCAGCTGCGCCAGGACGCGTGCTTCGCCGATCTCATCAATCCCTCGTACGGGTCGCTCTCGCGCAACTACGTCGCAGCCGTGCACACGTTCAGGGGGCCGCACGGCAGGAGGCTCGGGGTGCTGGCCTGGACGGTGGACGACGCGGCCGACGCCCGCACGGCCGCGCAGTACGGTGTCGACGGGATCATCACCAACAAGGTCGACGTGGTACGCGCGGCGCTGGGCTCGCACTGAGCCGGGGCGGGCGTTGTCAGTGGCGGGCCGTACGGTGGTCGCATGGACAGCGAACGGCAGGATGAGCAGCGCGTCGTATGGGCCGTCGTCGGCAGCGACATCGGCCCGCTGATGCTGGCCGCGACCCGTGACGGCCTGGTCAACGTCGTCTTCCACGCCACGGACGCGGTGCGCGACCGGGCGCTGGAGCGGCTGGCGTCCCGGTTCGGTGCCGCACCCGTCGAGGACCCGGACGCGCCGCCGCTCACCGAGGCCATACGCCAGTTGCGCGCGTACTTCGCGGGCGAGCGGCACGACTTCGACCTGCCGCTGGACTGGTCGCTGATCTCCGGCTTCAACCGCCAGGTACTGCGCGAGCTGGCCTCCGGGGTGCCGTACGGCACGGTGGTGGGGTACGGCGATCTCGCGGGGCGGGTCGGGCAGCCCGGCGGGGCGCAGGCGGTCGGCGCGGCCATGGGCGCCAATCCACTGCCGGTGGTCGTGCCGTGCCACCGGGTGGTGGAGAGCGACGGCGGTATCGGAGGCTTCGGGGGCGGGCTGGAGACCAAGCGGAAGCTGCTCGCCCTGGAGGGCGTGCTGCCCGAGCCGCTGTTCTGACCACTCGCGGTCGCCGCTCGCCCCGCCTCGCTACGCGTCGTAGTGCCGGGCCTCGAAGACATTGCCGTCGGGGTCCCGGAAGTAGAACGAACGCGGGGCGCTGCCGCGGGCGCCGAAGGAGTCGTGGCCGATGTCGGACAGGGGGACGCCGTAGCGCTCCAGCCGGGCGCGCAGGGCCTCGAAGGCGTCGGCCGGCAGGGACAGGCAGACGTGGTTGACCGGATGGCCCGCGCTGTCGGCCGCGCCGGGCAGCATCTTCATGCGGTCCGCCAAGGTGTGCGGGGCAAGGTCGAAAATGGTCTCCTCATTGACGCGCACCGAGGGGAACGGCACCTTCCCCTCGACGAACTCGGTGAGTCTGACGGGCTCCAGACCGACGGCCTCGGTGTAGAAGCGGGCCGCGGCCACCGGATCGGCCACCCACAGGACGACATGGTCCAGACGCATGCTGTTCTTCGTCATGCGCTCCAGGCTGGTGGCGTCTCCCACAGGCCGCAAGCGTTTAGGCGCGCCCGGCGCCCGCCAGAGATCCAGGTACGAAAAGCCGACGGACAGGAGGCGATGCGCGTGGTGCTCGTGGTGTCGGAAGAGGTCCGGGAAGCGATCGACGCGCGGCGGCCGGTGGTGGCCCTGGAGTCCACGATCATCGCGCACGGCCTGCCCCGTCCACGCAATCTGCACGTGGCGCGGGAGCTGGAGGACGCGGTGCGGCGGGAGGGCGCCGTCCCGGCGACCATCGCCGTCCTGGACGGACGCCCGCATATCGGGCTGGACAAGGAGCAGCTGGAGCGCGTCGCGAACGAGGACGGCATCCGCAAGCTGGGCCACCGCGACCTGCCACTCGCGGTGGCCGCGCGGGTGAGCGGGGCGACCACGGTGTCGGCCACGGCCCAGCTGGCCGCGCTCGCGGGCATCCGGGTGTTCGCCACGGGCGGGCTGGGCGGTGTGCACCGGGAGTGGACGGTGACACAGGACGAATCAGCCGACCTGGGGCTGCTGGCGCGCACGAGGATCACGGTGGTCTGCGCGGGCGTGAAGTCGATCCTGGACGTGCCGGCGACGCTCCAGCGGCTGGAGACCCTCGGCGTGGCCGTGGCGGGCTACGGCACGGACCACTTCCCCGGCTTCTACCTCGCCGACTCGGGGCATCCCGTCGACTGGACCCTCGGCGGTCCGGACGAGGTCGCCGAGGTCATGCGGGCCCAGGACGCGCTGGGCGGCGTGGAGTCGGCTCTGATCGTCGCCAACCCCGTCCCGGAGGCGGAACAGCTCGATCCCGAGCTGCACGCGCGCGTGCTCGCCGACGCGCTGCGGGCGTGCACGGAGCAGGGCGTCAGCGGGCAGGCGGTGACACCGTTCCTCCTGGACTACCTGGTCCGGCACACGGACGGCGCGTCCCTGAGCGCCAATCTGGCGGCCGTGCGCGGCAACGTACGGCTGGCGGCGCGGATCGCCACGTCCTGGACCAGGGAGTGACCACGCGCCGGGACGGGGCCCTGCTGGTCGTCGGGGACGTGATCACGGATGTGGTCGCCCGGCACCGGGGGCCGCTCGCGGCCAGCACCGACACGGTCGCGTCGATCCGTACGCTGCCCGGCGGGGCGGGCGCGAACGTGGCCTGCTGGGCCGCCCACGCGGGCTGTGCGGACGTACGGCTGCTGGGACGGGTGGGCGCGGACACGGCCGTGTGGCACGAGCGGGAGCTGCTCGCCGCCGGTGTGCAGCCCCGGCTCGTGGTCGATCCGGAGGCGGCGAGCGGAACGGTGATCTGTCTCGTCGACACGGGGGCGGCGGCCGAGCGCACGTTTCTCACGGACAGCGGGGCTTCTCTGCGGCTCGAACCCGACGACTGGTCCGACGCGTTGCTCGACGGGGTCGCCCGGCTGCATCTGTCGGGCTATCTGCTGTTCACGGAGCCGAGCCGGGCCCTGGCACGTACCGCACTCACGGCGGCACGCGCGCGTGGAGTGCCCGTCAGTCTGGATCCGGCCTCCGTCGGCTTCCTGACACGGCTGGGCGCGGACCGGTTCCTCGCGTTCGCCGAGGGACTGGACGTGTTGCTGCCCAGCCGGGACGAGGCACGCCTGCTGACCGGCCTGCCGGATCCGGCGGACGCGGCGGCCAAGCTGAGCCGTGTGGTGCCGCTGGTGGTGGTCAAGGCGGGCGCGGACGGGGCCCTGGTGGCCCGTTCCGGCACCGCGCCGACGCGTACCACCGCGACACCGTCGGTCCCCCGGGACACCACAGGGGCCGGCGACGCCTTCACCGGCGCGTTCCTCGCCGCCCTGCTCGCGGGCGCGGACCCGCAGGAGGCGGCGGCCCAGGGCTGCCGGGCGGGCGCGCAGGCGGTGAACCGGGTGGGGGCCAGACCGCCGATGCCGGGGAGCGGCGCGTAGACGTCGGACAGGCGGCGGGGTACGGCGGGGGTACGGCGACGGGCCGTCTCAAGGGCCACCGGCCACGGCGCATGTTCGGTCGACTGTGACGGTAGCCGGGCTCTGCGCGCTCCCGGACCACCGCGGCAAGTACGGGGAACGGGTCCGGGGGGCAGCGCATGCCGGATGGCTGCGGCGCGATGCCGGGCGGCGTGCACGACCAGGCGGCACGACCGCGCGACGCGCATGGCCGGGCGGCGTAGTGAAGTGCCGCGGATGGCCCAGCCGGTGGCGCCCGACCGGTGCGACGAAGGCTCGGACGGCCACGGGCACGCTATGCCGGTGCCATGCGCGCTCGGCAGGGCCCCGATGCCGCGAACGCCCGGACAAGCGCCGGCGGACGCCGGTTGCGAGACCTACGGACGGCTCGGGGCCTGATCGATCGCCAACGGTGACCGCTCGGCGGACGGCGGACGGCGGACGGCGGACGGCGGACGGCGGACGGCGGACGGCGGACGGCGGACGGCCCAGGATCCGTCCGCCCGGCCGCAGCTGTCGTGGCGGCCCGGGCCGCATGGTCGGCCGCGTCCCCTACGCCTTGCCCCGCACCGTCCCCTACGCCTTCCTTCCCCACACCGAGATCATCGGTGCGGTGGCCAGGTCCATGGAGCCGGTCTCGACGTTGGCCAAGTGCTGGTCGATCTCCTCGTCGGTGGCGAGTCCGGCCGCGACGAGGCGGCTGCGGATCTGACGGACCGTCGCAGCCTCCAGCGCGGTGCAGGCGGGCGAGGTCATCGGGAAGTAGGCGTCGGCCGTCACCTCACCGAGCCCTGCCTCGCGGAGCAGGCGCGGAAGCTTGCGGCCGTACGAGAGGTCGGCGCCCCGTTCGGCGAGAAGCTTACGGAAGCCCTGGCGCAGCCGGTTGGCGAGCCGCTGCTCGGGGCCGTACTCGTCGGGGCAGATCAGGGGCTGGAGGGCAGGGTCCGCGTCCTCGATCAGCAGCAGGCCGCCGGGGCGCAGCGCCTGGATCATGGATCGCAACGCCCTTTCCCGGTCCGGGACATGGACGAGCACGAGCCGGGCGTGGACCAGGTCGAAGCCTTCGGCCGGCGGTTCCTCGGTGCCCACGTCGTGGACGCGGACCTCGACCGGCGGGTGGGCCGCGGCGGCGATCAGCGAGGTGTCGATGTCGGTGGCGACGACCTTGCCGGCCGGGCCGACCTTCTCGGCGAGCCAGGACACCACGGAGGTGCCGCCGGCCCCGACTTCCCAGCAGCGCCATCCCGGTCCGACGCCCAGACCCTCGATGTGCCGGAACGTCGTGGGGTCGAAGAGCGTGGCGAAGGCGTCGAACCGCTGTCCCGCCTCGTTCTGTCGGTTGTCCAGAAGGTACCCGTCGGATCGCGTCATGTGTGGATCATCCCACCCGGCTTGTCCGGATCCGCCCACGCTCCGAGCGCGGGAGACCCGCGGAACCGGCCCTTTGTCCACAGACGGGAACCAAGCGGAACCTTGTGTTCCCACAGGCTTACCCGCGTTTTGCCCTTGCCTGGCAAACTGCTCGGGCAAGGCGCGAAAAGCGTTACGCGAGGAGATCCGAGCGAGGAGACCCAGATGTCCATGGCAGGGAATCTGCGCAAGGTCACGGGACTGGGCAAAGCCGCCGGCCTGCGCAAGGTGGCGCGCCTGGCCCGGCGACAGCCGCGCGTGGACCTGAGCCATCCCGCCAGATCACCGCTGGGGTCCTCGGTGGTCAACTGCGTGACGTATCAGGACGGCGTGCGCGTGCCGACCTGCCACGACCTCGTGGACGCCGTGAAGATGGTACGCAAGACGGGCGAGGGCTTCGTCTGGCTGGGACTGCATGAGCCGACGGACGGTGAGTTCGCCGGGATCGCGGAGCTGTTCGACCTGCATCCGTTGGCGGTTGAGGACGCGGTCGAGGCCCATCAGCGCCCGAAGCTGGAGCATTACGGCAACACGCTCTTCGCGGTCTTCAAGACCGTCTGCTACGTCGAGCACGAACGGCTGACGGCGACCAGCGAAGTGGTGAACACCGGCGAGATCATGGTGTTCGTCGGCGAGGACTTCGTCATCACGGTGCGGCACGGCCGGCACGGCTCACTGGGCCCGCTGCGCGAGGAGCTGGAGGCACATCCGCACCAGCTGTCGAAGGGGCCGGCGGCGGTGCTGCACGCCATCGCCGACCTTGTCGTGGACGACTATCTGAGCGTCACGGACGCGGTGCAGGCCGACATCGACCAGGTCGAGACGGATGTGTTCTCGGAGAACGGCGCTCGGCTCGACCCCGGCCGCATCTATCAGATGAAGCGCGAACTGCTGGAGCTGAAGCGGGCGGTGGTGCCGCTGAGCCGCCCGGTGGAGGACCTGGCCACCCGGCCCATACGGGTCGTCCCGCCGGAGATACAGGCCTACTTCCGCGATGTGCTCGACCATCTGATCCGGGCCAAGGACCAGATCGCCGCCTTCGACGAGCTGCTCAACTCCATCCTGCAGGCGCACCTCGCGCAGGTGACCGTCGCGCAGAACGAGGACATGCGGAAGATCACTGCCTGGGCCGCGATCATCGCCGTTCCGACGATGGTGTGTGGTGTGTACGGCATGAACTTCGACCACATGCCCGAGTTGCACTGGCAGTTCGGATATCCGCTGGCCATGGCCGTCATGGCGGGGGCGTGTGTGGTGCTGTACCGGGGCTTCCGGCGCAACGGCTGGCTCTGACCGGCAACAGGCAGCGACCAGCGGCGGGCGGAGAGAACAGCGGGGCGGATCAGCCGCTCCAGGCGGGATGGCGCGGATCGTCGGCGCGCACCAGGACGTCCGCCGTGCCGGCGGGATCCGTCTCGGAGGCGTAGCGCTCGAAGGCGGGCAGCGTCCAGTGGTCGGCTTCCGGGGTACGGCGGCGCAGAGCGGCCGGGGAGAGGAGGAGGTGCACGGTCAGGTCGAAGGGGAACCAGTGGTGCAGCAGGAGGGGGCCGTGGAGCAACAGGATCCCGCCGGGCGGGAGTTGGACGTAGGTGCTGCGGGTGGCCCGGTCGGTGGCCGGGTCCCACAGGTCGGGCAGGACGCGCCCACTGCCTCCGGAGTCGAGCGGGCCGAAGACCTCGCGCCACAGGGCACCGGTGTCGAACCATCCGCCGAAGTACGACTCCGCGTCCCGCCGCCCGTGTTCGAGGCGCAGCGAGGCGGGCCGGAGGAAGCCCTCGGTGCCGACCACGAGCGAGGGCCGGCCGCGCACGCGCAGCGCCTCGCCGACGCGTTCGGCGAGGTCTCCGGGTCGGGCGGCCGGGGCCCCGTCGAAGCCGACGCGCGGCCAGGCACCTCCGTCGGCCGGCTCCAGCCCGGCCAGCCGGTCGGCCAGCAGGTCGGCGAGCCGGTCCCAGGTGATCGCTTCGAGTCGCACACGGCCCATGATGCCGGGTGGCCGAGAGCGAGACGGCAGTGCCTGCCCGGGGACGGAGCGCCTGCCGGGAACAGGGGGTGCTGCCGAGGACGGGGCGCCTGCCCGGGACCAGGATGCGCTGTGGTCGGTGGCTGGTCCGCCCTGTGGCGAGCGGCGGGTTCAGTCCTGGTCCGCGCCTGTGGTGGTGGCAGCAGCGGCTGCCTGTCGGGCCGCCAGGAGCGACGGGAGATGGGGCTCGCTCCAGGCGCGGGCCGCGTCGAGGAGCGGGATCAGGGTGCGCCCGAGGGAGGTGAGGGCGTAATCGACGCACGGGAGGTTCTCGTCGTAGGCGGTGCGGGTGATCGGGCCGTCGTGCTCCATGGCGCGCGTGGTCTCGCTGAGGACCTTGGGCGTGACGGACTTGAGCGGGACCCGCAGCTCGCCGAAACGGCGCGGGCCGTCCTGGAGGCAGCGGATCACCGTGCCGGCCCACTTGTCGCCCACGCGGACCGGCATCGCGGACGACGGACAGGGGGGAACATGTCGGGATCGAGAGGCGCGGGCCGTCCGGTGGCCGGCGCACCGGCGACGGGCCGCAGCGGGCCCACCGTCCCCCGAGACACCTCCGGCCTCCCGAGAGTCACGTCGGCTGCCCACCGAAGAGCATCGGCCGTCTCCCGCGACATGTCGGCCGTTCGCCAACGACCGTCGGTCGTCCTGCGGGGCGCGTCGGGCATGCACCGAGAGTAGCGCCGATACCGTTGAAGTAACCGGGGGTTCCGCTCTCTGACGTCCTGGTCTGGCACGAACAACCGGGCAGGACAAGGGGGTTGGGGATGAGTGGGATCGTGGTCCTCGGTGCCGGAGGCCGGGCCGGGCGGGCGGTGACGGCCGAGGCGCGGGCCCGGGGTCTGCCGGTGACGGCGGTGGTGCGGGAGCCGGCACGGCATCCGGATCTGGGTGCGCAGGGCGTGACGGTCGTGCGGGGCGATGTCCTGGACGCCGGGTCGGTCGCCGGGGTCGCTGCCGGGCATGTCGGTGCCGTGCACGCCGTTTCGCCGGCGGGCGGACCGGACGGCGGGGGCGACGCGGTGGACCCGGGGTTCTGCGTGCGGGCCGCCGACGCGCTGGTCGACGGGCTCGGCACGGCCGGGGTGGCGCGGCTCGTCGTGGTGGGGCTCGGGGCGAACCTGCTCGGCGCGGACGGGCGGATGGTGCTGGACGGCCCGGTGGCCTTCCCTGCGGCGCTGCGGCGCTTCGCGCCGGCGCGCACCGCCGGGCTGGACCGGCTGCGAAAGCGCGGGGACGGGCCCGTCGACCGGGTGGTGCTGACACCGGCCGGGTTCCTGGAGCAGAACGGGCCGCGGACGGGGCGGTACCGCGCCGGCGGGGAGCGGATGCGTCGTGGTGCGGGCGAGAGCAGGGCGATGGTGATGGTGATGGCGAGCCGTGGCTGTCGTACGCCGATCTCGCGGTGGCGGTGGCGGACGAGAGCGAGGCGCCCGTACGGCAACGTGCGCGGGTTTCGGTCTTCAACGTGCGGACTGGGATGAGGTAAGGAGGACGACGGGCAAGGACACGGAGTCAGGCGGCGGTGTCGGGGAAAGTACCGCGTATGGGCCTTCCCGCGATGCCAACTCCCCACTCCCCCGGGCGGCTTGTGGTCGTCCAGAGCACCAAGCGCAAGCGCTGTTCCGTCTGCCGGGGCGGGCCGCTGTCGCTGCTCGTGCTGGAGGACGGGGCACCGCGCTGCCTGGACTGCGCCGACCTCGGGCACCTGGTGTTCCTGCCGCGCGGTGACACGGCGCTGACCCGCAGATCGCGGGAGGAGAGCGCACTGTCGGCGGTGGTGGTGCGGTTCAACCGGCGCAGGAGTCGCTACGAGCGGCAGGGCGTGCTCGTGGAGGAAGAGGCGCTGGGCCGGGCCGAGGTCCGCTGTCTGGTGGACGCCGAGGCGCGGCGCCGGCGGCGGGCGCGGGACGCGCGGCGCAGGGCGGTGGAGGACGAGCGCTTCGTGGCGGCGTTCGCGGCCGAGATCCTCCGGCTGTTCCCGGACTGCCCGGCCGAGCGGGCCCGGGGCGTCGCGGCGCACGCGTCCGTGCGGGGCAGCGGGCGGGTCGGGCGCAGTGCGGCCGGGCGGGCGCTGACGGAGGGGGCGGTGATCTCGGCGGTCGTGGCGGCGGTGCGGCACGTGGACACGCCGTACGACCAGTTGCTGATGAGCGGGGTGCCGCGGTACGAGGCGCGGCGCCGGATCGCCCCGGCCGTGGAGGCGGTGCTGCGGGCGTGGCAGGGCGCGGGGGCTGACGTCGGATGAGCGGGAGAAGAGAGGAGGGAGCGCGTTCGAGGGGAGACGCCTGCTTATGGACGCGGGGCGGTTCGGCCATGGTCGGTGCGCCGTCCTGGGCGTCGACTGGAGGTGATGGTGCTGCCGGGTCCGACCCGGTGGGCGGGACGAGACGGGATGAGGGCGTGAAGATGATCGTCGGGCCGTTCTTCGTGCTGGTCGTGGCGGGTGTTCTCGGCACCGGGCTGATGGCCGGGGTCTTCTGTGCCTTCTCGGTCTTCGTGATGCGGGGGCTCGCGGCGTTGCCGCCCGCGCAGGGGGTCGCCGCGATGAAGGCGATCAACATGGCCGCGGTGCGGCCTCCTTTCATGACGGTGTTCGGTGGCGCGGCGGTGCTGAGCGCGATGATCGCGGTGGTGACGTTCGTGGTGTGGCCGGGGGACGGGACCGTCGAGCTGCTGCTGGGCAGCGCGCTGTACCTGTTCGGCTCGTTCGGGCTGACGGTGGTCGCGAACGTGCCCCGCAACGACAGGCTGGCCCGGTTGACCCCGGGTGCGCCGGAGGCCGCGGTGTACTGGCCGGTGTACGTGCGCGAGTGGACGTTCTGGAACCACGTGCGCACCGTGACCTCCGCCGCGTCCGCCCTCGTCTACGTCCTGGCCCTCACCTGACCCGCCCCCACCCCCGGCCGCCCTCCGGCCCGCCCCGCCTCCGGCCCGCCCCGCCTCCGGCCGACCCGCCTGTCCCTCCCCCGGCCCGCCTCCGGGGGCGCGTGAGAAAGCGCTCTCCGCCGCTCTCCGTCGCTCTGCGCGGTGCACGGTACGGACGTATCGTGGCCGGAAGAGTGCCGGAAGAGTGGCGACGATCATGGCCGATCCCAAGGGTTTCATGACCACGCCGCGCCAGGAGTGGCCGCGGCGGCCCGTCGAGGAACGAGTGCGGGACTGGGACGAGGTCTATGTGCCGGGCGCACTGCTGCCCATCATCAGCAAGCAGGCCGACCGCTGCATGGACTGCGGCGTCCCCTTCTGTCACGACGCCTGCCCGCTGGGGAATCTGATCCCCGAGTGGAACGACCTGGTCTCGCGGGAGGACTGGCGGGCGGCGAGCGACCGGCTGCACGCGACGAACAACTTCCCCGAGTTCACCGGGCGGTTGTGCCCGGCACCGTGCGAGGCGGGGTGTGTGCTGGCGATCAACCAGCCGGCGGTGACCATCAAGAACGTCGAGTGCGCGATCGGCGACCGGGCCTGGGAGGAGGGGTTCGTCCCGGCACGGCCGCCGGAACGGCTGTCGGGGATGACGGTCGCCGTCATCGGTTCCGGGCCCACCGGGCTCGCGGCGGCGCAGCAGCTGACCCGGGCCGGGCACACGGTCGCGGTGTACGAGAGGGACGACCGGCTCGGCGGGCTGATGCGCTACGGCATCCCCGCGTTCAAGATGGAGAAGCACCATCTGGAGCGGCGTATCGGGCAGATGCGGGCCGAGGGGACCAAGTTCCGCACGTCGACGGTGGTCGGGCGGGACGTCGGGGCGGTGGAACTGTGCGGGCGGTACGACGCGGTCGTCGTCGCCACGGGAGCCACGGCGTGGCGGGAACTTCCGGTGCCGGGCCGGGCGTTGGACGGGATACACCAGGCGATGGAGTATCTGCCGCTGGCCAACCGGGTGTGCGAGGGGGATCTGGAGGTATCACCGCTGTCGGCGGCGGGGCGGCACGTGGTGATCGTCGGCGGCGGGGACACGGGTGCGGACTGTCTGGGTACCGCGGTGCGCGAGGGGGCCGCGTCCGTGACCCAGCTGGACATCTACGCGCAGCCGGATGCCGAGCGGGACGAGGACACCGAGCCGTGGCCGACGTACCCGAAGGTCTACCGGCTGTCGGCCGCGCACGAGGAGGCGCGGGATCTGCGTACGGCTCCCGCGGCGGACGCGGACGCGCGACTGTTCGCGGCGTCCACGCTCCACTTCGCCGGGGACGAGAGCGGGCGGGTGCGGTCGCTGCATCTGGTGGAGGTCGACGAGCGGCGGGAGCCGGTGGCGGGCACCGGGCGGACGCTCCCCGCCGACCTCGTGCTGCTCGCCCTCGGGTTCACCGGGCCGGACCAGGAGGACGGGATGATCGCGCAGTTGGGGCTGGCGCTCACTGCGCGCGGCACGATCGCCCGGGACGACGGCTTCGCGACCAACGTCCGCGGGGTCTTCGCCGCCGGGGACGCGGCACGCGGCCAGTCGCTCATCGTCTGGGCGATCGCGGAGGGCCGGGCGGTGGCGGCAGCCGTCGACCGCTATCTGACGGGTTCTTCGCGCCTGCCGGCGCCGGTCTCTCCGGGGGATCGGCCGATGAAGGTGTGATCCCCCGGAGACATCGGCGCGGGCAGGCGGTGTCGGACTGCCCGCCGGGATGGGCGTCGGGATGCGCGTCGGGATGCGCCGTCGTGGTGGACCGACGCGACGGCGGGCGTGTGGTCAGCCCTTGCGCTCGTGCGGTGCTGCCGCCGGGGTGAGGGACGGCAGTGCGGGCCGGTGCGAGGTGCGGGGGGTGCCTCTATGTCTTTCGTCAAGCGA
>NZ_MLYN01000089.1:0-136014 GCF_001866675.1 Streptomyces sp. MUSC 14 | reverse complement strand
GACCCTGTGGGAGAGTAGGACGCCGCCGAACTCCTTTTACAGCTCCGGCTCTTGGGCACTGCCCGAGAGCCGGAGCTTTTTTGCGTTGAGGTAAGGTCAGGGGGCATCGTTGGCTCGTTTTCGCACAGGAGGCCCCCGGGTGGAGGTCCAGGAGACCCGTGTCCAGACAGACCGGGTCCTCACCATCCCCAACATCCTCAGCATGGCGCGGCTCGTCGGCGTACCCCTCTTCCTGTGGCTGATCCTCAGGCCCGAGTTCGGGGGTCCCAAGAGTGATGGCTGGGCTCTCCTCGTGCTTGCCTTCAGCGGGGTCAGTGACTATCTCGACGGGAAGCTCGCGAGGCGCTGGAATCAGATCAGCAGCCTCGGCCGGCTTCTCGACCCCGCCGCCGACCGGCTCTATGTCCTTTCCACGCTGCTCGGTCTCACCTGGCGCGGCATCCTGCCGGTCTGGCTGACCGCGCTGCTGCTGGCGAGGGAACTGATTCTCCTGGTGATGGTGGGCATCCTTCGCCGGCACGGGTATCCGCCGCCGCAGGTGAACTTCCTGGGGAAGGCGGCAACCTTCAACCTGATGTACGCGTTCCCGTTGTTGCTCCTCAGCGACGGCCACACTTGGATCGCGTCAGTCGCCGCTGTTTTCGGATGGGCGTTCGCCGGGTGGGGTACAACGCTCTACTGGTGGGCAGGAGTGCTCTACGTGGTACAGGTCCGCCGTTTGGTCCGGGCGGACGCCAAGGCCGATTGAGCTCGGCGGTTGTCCTGACGTTATGTCGAGATGGCCCGCAGTCGAAAAGTGCGGGACAATCAGGACGGGTGAAGTCGGCTAGACCGTCGTCTCTTGCGAGGAGGACGCTTCCGACATGAAGGCCGTCGTGATGGCCGGGGGCGAAGGCACACGCCTGCGCCCCATGACCTCTAGCATGCCCAAGCCGCTCCTGCCCGTGGCCAATCGCCCGATCATGGAGCATGTGCTACGGCTGCTCAAACGGCACGGGCTCACCGAGACCGTTGTTACCGTCCAGTTCCTGGCATCGCTCGTCAAGAACTACTTCGGCGATGGCGAAGAGCTCGGAATGGAGCTCACCTATGCCAATGAGGAGAAGCCACTCGGTACCGCCGGAAGCGTCAAGAACGCCGAAGAGGCGTTGAAGGACGATGCTTTCCTCGTCATCTCCGGCGATGCCCTGACCGACTTCGACCTGACCGAGCTGATCAATTTCCACAAGGAGAAGGGCGCGCTTGTCACGGTCTGCCTGACCCGAGTGCCCAATCCGCTGGAGTTCGGCATCACCATCGTCGACGAGGAAGGCCAGGTCGAGCGCTTCCTGGAGAAGCCGACCTGGGGACAGGTCTTCTCCGACACGGTCAACACGGGCATTTATGTCATGGAGCCCGAAGTCTTCGGCTATGTCGAACCGGATGTTCCGGTCGACTGGTCCGGCGACGTCTTTCCGCAGCTGATGAAGGAAGGCAAGCCGATTTACGGCTATGTCGCGGAGGGCTACTGGGAGGACGTCGGCACCCACGAGAGCTATGTGAAGGCCCAGGCCGATGTGCTCGAAGGCAAGGTTCACGTCGACATCGACGGATTCGAGATCTCGCCCGGTGTATGGGTGGCGGAAGGCGCCGAAGTGCATCCCGACGCCGTACTGCGCGGGCCCTTGTACATCGGCGACTACGCGAAGGTGGAGGCCGGCGCGGAGATCCGGGAGCACACCGTCGTCGGATCGAACGTCGTCGTCAAGAGCGGCGCCTTCCTGCACAGGGCTGTCGTACACGACAACGTGTACGTCGGTCAGCACAGCAATCTGCGCGGCTGCGTCGTCGGGAAGAACACCGACATCATGCGTGCCGCCCGGATCGAGGACGGCGCGGTCATCGGTGACGAGTGCCTGATCGGTGAGGAATCGATCGTTCAGGGAAACGTCCGGGTCTATCCGTTCAAGACCATCGAGGCCGGTGCGTTCGTCAACACCTCGGTCATCTGGGAGTCCAGAGGCCAGGCCAATCTGTTCGGCGCCCGTGGGGTGTCCGGCATTCTGAACGTCGAGATCACGCCCGAGCTGGCGGTGCGGCTCGCCGGTGCGTACGCGACGACCCTGAAGAAGGGCTCGACCGTCACCACCGCCCGCGATCACTCCCGGGGTGCCCGTGCGCTCAAGCGGGCGGTCATCTCCGCGTTGCAGGCCAGCGCCATCGACGTACGCGACCTGGAGAACGTACCGCTGCCCGTGGCCCGGCAGCAGACCGCGCGCGGCAGCGCCGGCGGCATCATGATCCGGACCTCGCCGGGCGTGCCGGACTCGGTCGACATCATGTTCTTCGACGGGCAGGGTGCCGATCTGTCCCAGGGCGGCCAGCGCAAGCTGGACCGGGTGTTCGCACGGCAGGAGTACCGGCGGGCGTTCCCCGGCGAGATCGGCGACCTGTACTTTCCGGCCAGCGTCTTCGACTCGTACACCGGCACGGTCCTGCGGAACGTCGACACGACCGGCATCGCCGACTCCGGGCTGAAGGTCGTCGTGGACGCCGCGAACGGCAGTGCCGGGCTGGTGCTGCCCAGCCTGCTCGGCAAGTTGGGCGTGGATTCGCTGACGATCAATCCGGGGCTGGACGAGTCGCGGCCCACCGAGACCGTCGAGATGCGGCGCAGCGGGCTGGTACGGCTCGGCGAGATAGTGGCCTCCTCGGGAGCCGCTTTCGGCGTGCGGTTCGACCCGGTCGGCGAGCGGCTGTCGCTCGTGGACGAGAAGGGCCGGATCATCGAGGACGACCGGGCGCTGCTGGTGATGCTCGACCTGGTGGCCGCGGAGCGGCGCAGCGGGCGGGTGGCGCTGCCGGTGACCACGACCCGGATCGCCGAGCAGGTGGCGGCGTACCACGGTACGCAGGTCGAGTGGACCACGACCTCGCCCGACGACCTCACGCGCGTGGGGCGCGAGGAAGGGACCATCTTCGGCGGTGACGGCAAGGGCGGGTTCATCGTCCCCGAGTTCAGCGGCGTGTTCGACGGTACGGCGGCCTTCGTCCGGCTGATCGGGCTCGTCGCCCGTACGCAGCTCACCCTCAGCCAGATCGACGCGCGGATCCCGCGGGCCCATGTGCTGAAGCGGGACCTGGCCACACCGTGGGCCGTCAAGGGTCTGGTCATGCGGCGGGTGGTCGAGGCGGCAGGGGATCGCTTTGTCGACACGACGGACGGTGTGCGGGTCGTGGAGACCGACGGGCGCTGGGTGATGGTGCTGCCCGACCCGGCCGAGGCGGTGACGCATCTGTGGGCGGAGGGGCCCGACGACGCCTCGGCGCAGGCCCTGCTGGACGAGTGGTCGGCCGTCGTGGACAGCGCCGGCCGGTAGGGCGCCGCGGGGCAGCCGGAAGGGGCGTGACACAGCACGCCGCGCGGGAAAGCCCACGCACACGCGCGTGCCGGACAGATGTCCCCCAGGGGGCCTGTCCGGCACGTCGGTGGGGCCATTCGGAGGTATCGCCCGCGACATGCGACGATGTGCGGCATGCCGCAGCAACCCCCCGTTCGGAGCAGCCCTGCGCGGCCGCAGCGCCCGGACGCCTCCATGTCGTTGATCACCAATGTCATGGACCACAGCCTCGACGACGGGTACGCGGAGGCCGCCGCCCGGAAGAAGTCCGCGGGGGAGGGCGGGCTGCCCAAGACGCTCCGGGCGAAGCTCGGTCTCGCGGGCGGTCTCGTGCTCGCCGCGCTGGTTGTGACCCTCGGTGCGGCGCAGGCGCATGGGGCGGCGCCCGTGGTGGCCAAGGAGCACCAGGAGCTGATCGACCGCATCGACGGCGAGACCGCGAGCGCGGACAAGCTGGAGCACACCGTGGACAAGCTGCGCGACGACGTCAGCGCCCGTCAGCGGGCGGCGCTGAAGTCGAGCGGCGGCAGCGACCAGGCTGATCTGGTGGGCCTCCTGTCGGGCGCGACCGCGGTGCACGGGCCGGGCGTCAAGCTCGTCGTGAACGACGCGAAGGAGGCCAGCTCCGGCGGTGACGGGACCAATCCGCGGGAGACCTCGGGCTTCTCCGACAGCGGCCGGGTGCGGGACCGCGACATGCAGCGTGTGGTCAACGGGCTGTGGGCGTCCGGGGCCGAGGCGGTCTCCATCAACGGACAGCGGCTGACGGCCCTGTCCGCGATCAGGGCCGCGGGAGACGCGATACTGGTGGACAACAGGCCGCTGGTGCCGCCCTACACGGTGCTGGCCGTGGGGGACGGGGAACGGTTGAGCACCGGGTTCCAGAACGGCGCCGACGGGCTGTATCTGCATGCCCTGGAGGAGAACTTCGGCATCCGCGCCACCATTTCCACCGAGAGTGACGTACGGTTGCCCGCCGCACCGAGTGTGATCGTTCGTACCGCACAGCCGAGCACCGAGAAGACTGAGAAGGGCACATCGTGATCGCCGTACTGGGCCTCGTCGTGGGAGTCGTGGCCGGCCTGTTGGTCCACCCGGAGGTTCCGGCGATCGTCGAGCCTTATCTGCCGATCGCTGTCGTCGCGGCGCTGGACGCCGTCTTCGGCGGTCTGCGGGCCATGCTCGACGGGATCTTCGACGACAAGGTCTTCGTGGTGTCGTTCCTGTCGAACGTGGTGGTCGCCGCCTTGATCGTGTTCCTGGGCGACAAGTTGGGCGTGGGCGCGCAGCTGTCCACGGGGGTCGTGGTGGTCCTCGGTATCCGGATCTTCTCCAACGCCGCGGCGATCCGGCGTCACGTGTTCCGGGCGTGAGACCGATGAGCGAGCCGAACGAGCAGCCGGAGAACCAGCCGAACAGCCGGCCGGAGAACCAGCCGGGGAATCAGCCGGAGAACAGGCTGCGCAAGGAACTGCCGGCCGAGGTGCCGCCGGCGGCACCCGAGTCCCAGACGGCGTCCGGTGAGCCGCCGCAGGAGTCGCTGACCGGGCGGCAACGGCTGGTCAAGGGGCTGTGGCCGCCGCGTTTCACCCGGGCCCAACTCATCGTCGCCCTGCTGCTGTTCGGGCTCGGCTTCGGGCTGGCCGTGCAGGTGGCCTCCAACAGCGACACCGACAGCGCACTGCGCGGCGCGCGACAAGAAGATCTTGTGCGCATCCTTGATGAACTGGATTCGCGTACCCAGCGTCTTGAAGACGAGAAGCAGGGACTCGAGAAGCAGCGCCAGGAGCTCCAGAGCAGCTCCGACCAGGCCGCGGAGGCCCGCAGGCAGACGGCCGAGAAGGAGCGACAACTCGGCATTCTGGCGGGCACCGTGGCGGCGCAGGGCCCCGGCATCACGATGACGGTCGAGGACCCGAAGGGGGCGGTGAAGGCGGACATGCTGCTCGACGCCGTCCAGGAACTGCGTGCGGCCGGTGCGGAGGCGATCCAGCTCAACGGGGTCCGGGTGGTGACGAACACGTACTTCGCGGATTCCGGCAACGGCGTGAGCGTCGACGGGAACAAGATCAACGCCCCCTATCGTTTTATGGTCATCGGCAAGCCGCAAGATCTGGAACCGGCGCTGAACATCCCGGGAGGAGTGGTGCAGACGCTGGAGAAGGAGCAGGCCACGGTCACGGTGGAGCCCTCGGACAAGATCGTCGTGGACGCCTTGCGGCAGGCGAAGCGGCCTGACTACGCTCGGTCGTCCTCGTAGTGAACCGGCGGTGCATGGGGGTCGTCCGGCAGGGGCATGAGGTTGCGGGGGGTCGGCGCATCGAAGGGGCGGTGCGTGGTGGAAACTGTCTGGTGGATACGGACGTTGTGAGGATGTCCGGCTCGGCCGGTGTAGGCAATCAGGGTTCGTCCTGCCCCACGGGCGGGTCTGTTTCGGTCAAGGGGAATCGCCCGTGAAGTTGTTTGCGAAGTTGTTCGGCAAGAGCGCGCGAGAGGGCAGCGACAACGCGACCGCTCGCCATCGCGCCCAGCCCGACGCGGAGGGTCAGCGGCCGCTGTTCCGGGACCAGGTGGCTGGTCCGGGCGGTGACATTTCCGGAGGCCAGGGCGGGGCGTCGGTTGACCCTGCCCAGTCCGGCGGCATAGGTTTCGGGCAACCGTCAACCTCAGGTACGGGTGGAGGGTTCGCCTCCGGTCCGTACGCGTCCAACGCCCCGGCGGGGCAGCCGCGGCAGGAGGATCCGTCGATGTCGGCCCTGGTGTGTTCGAGGTGCGGTAACCGCAATGCGGACAGCGCCCGCTTCTGTTCCAACTGTGGCGCGCCGTTGCGCCCCGGAGCCGTGCCGGAGCGTGCCTCCGAGACGACGTCCACGATCTCGATCTCCGGTCTTGAGGCGTACGACGCCGAGGTGACCGGCCAGACGCAGGTCCCGACGCTGTCGCCCGAGGCGCAGGCCGCGGTGGACGCGCTGCCGTTCGGCTCGGCGCTGCTGGTGGTGCGCCGGGGGCCGAACTCGGGCAGCCGCTTCCTGCTGGACGCCGACCTGACCACGGCCGGCCGTCATCCGCAGAGCGACATCTTCCTCGACGACGTGACGGTCTCGCGCCGGCACGTGGAGTTCCGTCGCCAGCCGGACGGCTCGTTCACCGTCGCCGACGTGGGCAGCCTCAACGGCACGTACGTCAACCGCGAGCCGATCGACCAGGTCGCGCTGTCGAACGGTGACGAGGTGCAGATCGGCAAGTACCGGCTGGTGTTCTACGCGAGCCGGAACCAGGGCATCTGACCCGCCCCCGGACCGGGCGTCCGGGGGGACCCCAGGGAAGGTCCATGCTTCAAACACCGAGCGGCGGTGCCGGAAGCGGTACCGCCGCCAGGGACAGTGGGCTGATGAGCATCGGCACGGTGCTGAACGCGCTGCGCGACGAGTTCCCCGAAGTCACCATCTCCAAGATCCGCTTCCTGGAGTCGGAGGGGCTGATCGAGCCGCAGCGGACCCCTTCGGGGTACCGCAAGTTCAGCGCCAGGGACGTCGAGCGCCTGGCGCACGTCCTGCGAATGCAGCGGGACCACTATCTGCCGCTCAAGGTGATCCGCGAGCACTTGGACGCCATGGAGCGCGGTGAGGCCGTCCCGCTGCCCGTCGTGGGGCGCCAGCGCACCTCGGAGGACTTTCGGGAGTGGTCGGCGCTGCCCACGGTCGCCCGCGTCGGCCGCGCCGAGCTGCTGGCGGCGGCGGACATCGACGAGGGCGAGCTGCAGGAGTGGGAGTCGTACGGGCTCATCGCTCCGCTGCCCGACGGGGCCTACGACGCCGAGGCGGTCACCGTGGCCGCGCTGGTGGCCGAACTGGGCCGGTTCGGGATCGAGCCGCGTCATCTGCGGGTGATGAAGGGCGCCGCCGACCGCGAGGCCGGCCTCGTGGACCAGGTGGTGGCACCGCTCAAGCGCCACCGCAACCCGCAGACCAGAGCGCTTGCCGAGGCCCGTACGAAGGAGCTGGCGGCGCTGACGGTGAAGCTGCACGCGGCTCTGGTGAAGAGCGCTCTCGGTGTGAGCCTGCCCTGAGAGCGGCGGGCGAGCCGGGGGTGCGCCGGAGTCCGGATCGGGCACCTGTTCCCGGCCCGACTACCCAAACGTCCCGGGCACGGCCTAGGGTTGCTGTGTGAACGAGCTCGATGTCGTAGGTGTCCGGGTCGAAATGCCCTCCAACCAACCGATCGTGCTCCTGCGCGAAGTGGGGGGCGACCGTTACCTCCCCATCTGGATCGGGCCGGGGGAGGCTACGGCGATCGCCTTCGCCCAGCAGGGCATGGCTCCCGCCCGACCGCTGACGCACGACCTGTTCAAGGACGTGCTGGAGGCCGTCGGCCAGGAGCTGACCGAAGTACGCATCACCGACCTGAGGGAAGGCGTCTTCTACGCGGAGCTGGTCTTCGCCAGCGGGGTCGAGGTCAGCGCCCGTCCTTCCGACGCCATAGCGCTGGCCCTGCGCACCGGGACGCCGATCTACGGCAGCGACACGGTGCTGGACGACGCGGGCATCGCCATCCCGGACGAGCAGGAGGACGAGGTGGAGAAGTTCCGCGAGTTCCTCGACCAGATCTCGCCCGAGGACTTCGGCACCAGCAGCCAGTGATCACGAGCCGTCGGTGAACGCGCCGGCCCGGTGAGCACGGGTTGCGGCGGGCTCGTGCGAGTGGCGGGGCCGGGCATTTGCCACCGGCCAATGAGGGCGTACCAGGGCCCCGCACGAGCGCATTCGGCTAGCCTTTCCCCGCGGTGGGCACGGGAAACCACTCTTAGGGTGATTATCACTCGGCGTGCCGAGTGTGGCGATCGTTGACGCGCCCTTGGTGACTGCCTACCGTCGAGAAGGCAGGTCAAGGACGGAGGTCGGCGTGAGAACGAGCGGCGACGGTACGGCTGGGGGTGCCCCCGGACGCGGGTTCGGGGAGAGCGGTCCGTACCCTCCCCCGAGTTCACAGCTGCGTTCGAACAGGGGGTACCCTCCGTCGAGCAGCGCGGTCGATCCCGCTCCGCAGCGGCCGACGGTGGTACCGGACGGCGGAGGGGCAGCGTCCATGACGTCCGAGCAGATCGGATACCGCGGGCCCACGGCGTGTGCGGCCGCGGGCATCACCTATCGACAGCTCGACTACTGGGCCCGCACCGGCCTGGTCGAGCCGAGCGTGCGGCCCGCCTACGGGTCGGGCACCCAGCGGTTGTACAGCTTCCGGGACGTGGTCGTCCTGAAGATCGTGAAGCGGTTCCTGGACACCGGGGTCTCGCTGCAGAACATCCGCTCGGCCGTCCAGCACCTCAGAGAACGCGGTTTCCGCGATCTGGAGCGGATGACCCTGATGAGCGACGGCGCCACGGTGTACGAGTGCACCTCCCCGGACGAGGTCCACGCCCTGCTCCAGGGCGGCCAGGGCATCTTCGGGATCGCCGTCGGCGTGGTGTGGCGGGACGTGGAAAGCGCGCTCTCCCAGCTGCATGGCGAGCGTATCGACACGGGTGAGACCCTCGTCGGCCACAACCCCGCGGACGAGCTGGCGCGCCGCCGCAACCGGGCGGTCTGACCGTCGTGTCCCTCGCCGTCCGGTAACGGGTGCCCGTCGCCGTCCGGTAGCCGGTGCCCGCCGGAATCCGTCCCGGCGGCGCACGGCGGGCGCCCCGCGCCACGGCATTGTCAGTGCCGTGGTGCAGCATCGGAGATGTGAGACACGCGCCGACCATCCTGCACCTCGACATGGATGCCTTCTACGCCTCGGTGGAGCAGGCAGCCAAGCCGAGCCTGCGCGGGAAGGCGGTCGTGGTGGGCGGGCTCGGGCCACGCGGTGTGGTGGCCACCGCGTCGTACGAGGCGCGGGCCTTCGGGGTGCACTCGGCGATGCCCATGGGCCAGGCCCGCCGACTGGCACCGAACGCCGCGTATCTGGTGCCGCGCTTCGGGGTCTACCGGGCGATCAGCGAGCAGGTGATGGCGCTGCTGCGGGAGCTGTCGCCGCTGGTGGAGCCGCTCAGTCTGGACGAGGCGTTCGTGGATCTGGAGGCCGGCGGGACGGCCGGGGACGAGGCGTCGGCGCGGCTGGCCGGGATCAGGCTGCGCGCGGACATCCTGGCGGTCACGGGGCTGACCGGTTCGGTGGGGCTGGCCGCGTCCAAGATGCTCGCGAAGATCGCCTCCGAGCAGGCCAAGCCGGACGGTCTGGTGGTCATCGAGCCGGGGACCGAGCGGGCGCTGCTCGGGCCGATGCCGGTGCGGACCCTGCCGGGTGTGGGCCCCGCGACCGGGGACCATCTGCGCCGCGCCGGGATCACCACGGTCGAGGAGCTGGCCGAGGCGGGTGAGGACGAGCTGGTCCGGCTGCTCGGCAAGGCGCACGGCCACGCGCTGTACGCGATGGCGCTGGCCCGTGACGACCGGCCCGTGGTGGCCGAGCGCGAGGCGAAGTCGGTGTCGGTCGAGGACACCTATGACGTGGACATCCATGACCGGCTGCGGATCGGGATGGAGGTCCAGCGGCTCGCGGACCGGTGTGTGGGACGGCTGCGGGGGGCCGGGCTGTCGGGGCGGACGATCGTGCTGAAGGTGCGGCGGTACGACTTCTCGACGCTGACCCGTTCGGAGACGCTCAGGGGGCCCACGGACGATCCGGCGGTGGTCCGGGAGGCGGCAGCGCGGCTGCTGGACTCCGTGGACACCACGGGCGGGGTGCGGCTGCTCGGCGTGGGCGTCTCCGGGCTCGCCGACTACACACAGGAGGATCTGTTCGCGCAGGCCATGGACTCGCGGGCGGCGCAGACGCCGGAGGAGGTCGTGACCGAGGCCGTGGTGGAGCCGCCGGAGCCGGTCGCTCCGCAGTGGCGGGCCGGACAGGACGTGCGGCATGCCGAGTACGGGCCCGGGTGGGTACAGGGGAGCGGGCTGGGGCGTGTGACGGTGCGGTTCGAGACACCGCAGTCCCCTCCCGGGCGGGTGCGGACGTTCTCCGTCGACGACCCTGCGCTCGCGGCCGGGGAGCCGCTGCCGCTGGTGCCGGACTTTCAGGGAGAAGAGACCCGACCCCGGTGCGGCCACCCCGCCGATGCCGCTGCCGACGCCTGAAAGGAGCCCTCGTGCGCGCTGCCCTCAGCTCTCCTCCGACCCCGCCAGCTTGCCGAAGTCCCGGTCGGGGAGCGGTGGGGGCAGGGCCGTGTCGAGGCCGTAGTGGTGGTAGAGCTGGAGTTCCTGTTCGGGGGAGAGATGACGGCCTACGCCGAAGTCCGGGGCGTCCTTGATGAGGGCGCGGTCGAAGGGGACGTGGAGGGTGCCCTCGACGAGCTCGCTCGGTTCCAGCGGTACGAACGCGTCGCGGGAGAAGAGGCCGGTGCGTATGGCCGCCCACTCGGGTATGCCGGTCGCGTCGTCCAGGTACACCTCGTCGACGGTGCCGATCTTGGCGCCGCTGCGGTCGAACGCCTTGCGGCCGATCAGGTTGCGCGGATCGATGTCGGTCTGCACGGTCGCTCTCCCTCCACATGTTCGCAACTCATCCGTAAGCACTACGAAAGAGCACATTCGCGGAGGCGGCCACTCGAGGACTCGGGCGTTGACCTCGCTGGTAGTCTGACAACGGCTGCTGAACCCGTGCGGGAGAGTCCTCCGACCACCTCGGAGGCGCCGAAGGAGCAAATCCTCCCCGGAATCTCTCAGGCTCACGTACCGCACGGACGAGGTCACTCTGGAAAGCAGGGCGGTTGTCGACGGCTTCCGCTCTCACCGACGGTGAAAGCCGGGCCCCTCGGGCGCCCGGTGAAGCTCTCAGGTTGAGATGACAGAGGGGGAGGCCGTCGGGGCACCGCACCGTGGTGCCCTTCGAAGGTCGCGTCAGACCAGGAGGCCTCCGCAATGACCGCCCACCGCATGCCGCTTTCGGAGCTCGAAGCGGGTGTTCCCTTCGAGCAGCGCCACATCGGGCCCGACCAGGAGGCGCGGGCCAAGATGCTCGCGCAGGTCGGCTACGGCTCGCTGGACGAGCTGACCGCCGCCGCGGTCCCCGACGTGATCAAGAACGCCGACGCCCTCGACCTGCCGGGCGCCCGCACCGAGGCCGAGGTGCTCGCCGAGCTGCGCGCCCTCGCCGACCGCAACCAGGTGCTCGGTTCGATGATCGGCCTGGGGTACTACGGCACGTTCACCCCGCCGGTCATCCTGCGCAACGTCATGGAGGACCCCGCCTGGTACACGGCCTACACGCCGTACCAGCCGGAGATCTCCCAGGGCCGGCTGGAGGCGCTGCTGAACTTCCAGACCATGGTCGCCGACCTGACCGGTCTGCCCACCTCCGGTGCCTCCCTGCTGGACGAGGGCACGGCGGCCGCCGAGGCCATGGCGCTGTCCCGGCGCATGGGCAAGAACAAGAAGGGTCTGTTCCTGGTCGACGCGGACGCGCTGCCGCAGACCGTCGCCGTCATCGAGACCCGCTCCGAGCCCACCGGCGTCGAGGTCGTCGTCGCCGACCTCAGCGAGGGCATCCCGGCCGACATCGCCGCACGCGAGATCAACGGCGTACTGATCCAGTACCCGGGCGCCTCCGGTGCCGTACGCGACATCAAGCCGGTCATCGACCAGGCGCACGAGCTGGGCGCCCTCGTCACCGTCGCCGCCGACCTGCTCGCGCTGACCCTGCTGACCTCGCCGGGCGAGCTGGGCGCGGACATCGCCGTCGGCACCACCCAGCGCTTCGGCGTGCCGATGGGCTTCGGCGGTCCGCACGCCGGTTACATGGCCGTGCAGGAGAAGTTCGCGCGCAGCCTGCCCGGCCGGCTCGTGGGCGTCTCCGTCGACGCCGACGGCAACAAGGCCTACCGCCTCGCGCTCCAGACCCGTGAGCAGCACATCCGCCGTGAGAAGGCGACCAGCAACATCTGCACCGCACAGGTGCTGCTCGCCGTCATGGCCGGCATGTACGCCGTCCACCACGGCCCGGAGGGGCTGCGGATCATCGCCCGGCGGACGCACCGGTACGCGACGCTCCTCGCCGAGGGCCTGCGGGCCGGAGGTGTCGAGGTCGTCCACGGTGCCTTCTTCGACACCGTCACGGCGCGCGTGCCCGGCAAGGCCGCCGAGGTCGTCGCCGCCGCCCGCGAGAACGGCGTGAACCTGCGCCTGGTCGACGCCGACCACGTCTCCGCGGCCTGCGACGAGACCACCGACCGGGACCGGCTGGGCGTCGTCCTCGCGGCCTTCGGCGTCACGGGCGACATAGCGGCGCTCGACGCGACCGCCGCGGACGCCCTGCCCGAGGCGCTGCTGCGCGGCGACGACTACCTCACGCATCCGGTCTTCCACCAGCACCGCTCGGAGACCGCGATGCTGCGCTACCTGCGCAGGCTCGCCGACCGGGACTACGCCCTCGACCGCGGCATGATCCCGCTGGGCTCCTGCACCATGAAGCTCAACGCGACCACCGAGATGGAGCCGGTCACCTGGCCCGAGTTCGGCGGGCTGCACCCCTTCGCGCCGGCCGAGCAGGCGCAGGGCTTCCTCACCCTCATCCGTGAGCTGGAGGAACGTCTCGCCGAGGTCACCGGCTACGACAAGGTCTCCCTGCAGCCGAACGCCGGTTCCCAGGGCGAGCTGGCCGGTCTGCTCGCCGTACGCGGCTACCACCGTGCCAACGGCGACGAGCAGCGCACCGTCTGTCTGATCCCGTCCTCCGCGCACGGCACCAACGCGGCCAGCGCCGTGATGGCCGGCATGAAGGTCGTCGTCGTCAAGACCGCCGAGGACGGCGAGATCGACGTCGAGGACCTGCGCGCCAAGATCGAGCAGCACCGCGCCGAGCTGGCGGTGCTGATGATCACCTACCCGTCGACGCACGGCGTCTTCGAGGAGCACGTCGCCGACATCTGCGCCCGGGTGCACGAGGCGGGCGGCCAGGTGTACGTCGACGGCGCCAACCTCAACGCGCTGGTCGGCCTCGCCAAGCCGGGCCACTTCGGCGGCGACGTCTCGCACCTGAACCTGCACAAGACGTTCTGCATCCCGCACGGCGGCGGCGGCCCCGGCGTCGGCCCGGTCGGGGTCCGGGCGCACCTGGCGCCGTACCTGCCGAACCACCCGCTGCAGCCGGCCGCGGGCCCGGAGACCGGCGTCGGACCGATCTCGGCCGCCCCCTGGGGCTCCGCGGGCATCCTGCCCATCTCCTGGGCGTACGTCCGCCTGATGGGCGGCGAGGGTCTCAAGCGGGCCACGCAGGTGGCCGTGCTGTCGGCGAACTACGTCGCCAAGCGCCTGGAGCCGCACTACCCCGTGCTCTACACCGGCCCCGGCGGCCTGGTCGCACACGAGTGCATCATCGACCTGCGCCCGCTGACCAAGGCGACCGGCGTCAGCGTGGACGACGTCGCCAAGCGGCTCATCGACTACGGCTTCCACGCGCCCACCATGTCCTTCCCGGTGGCCGGCACGCTCATGATCGAGCCGACCGAGTCCGAGGACCTCGCCGAGCTGGACCGGTTCTGCGACGCGATGATCGCCATCCGCGCGGAGATCGAGAAGGTCGGCGCGGGCGAGTGGCCGGCGGAGGACAACCCGCTGCGGAACGCCCCGCACACCGCCGCCGCGCTCGGCGGCGACTGGGCGCACGCCTACAGCCGCGAGGAGGCCGTCTTCCCGGCCGGTGTCTCGGCGGCCGACAAGTACTGGCCGCCGGTGCGCCGGATCGACCAGGCCTTCGGCGACCGTAACCTGGTCTGCTCCTGCCCGCCGCTGGACGCGTACGAGGACTGACACCCCGCGCCCGCCGGTGTGTCGGCGAGTGGTGACGTCGAGGGCCCCGTCCGGATCTCCGGGCGGGGCCCTCGACGTGTCACTCCGTCGCGAGGGCCACCTCGGTCGCCTTGATCAGGGCGACCACGTCGGAGCCCACGAAGAGGCCGAGTTCCTCGACGGCGTCCTTGGTGATCGCCGCGGTCAGTTCGCCGCCGTCGACGGTGATCCGCACGGTCGCCATGACGGCACCGGTGACGAGGCCGGTGACCGCGCCGGGCAGCTGGTTGCGGATCGACAGGCCCTCGACCCGGCTGGTGGCGAGGGAGACCTCGGTCGATTTCACGAGGGCGCGCACGGGCGAGCCGGGGGCGAGGGCGAGTTCCTCGGCGGCCTCCAGGGTGATCGCCGCCATGAGGTGCTGCCCGCCGCCGAGGCGGAGCTTCACGGTGGCCATCGCCTCGCCCGACTGGACCGCGGTGACGGCGCCGGGCAGCTGATTGCGGATGCTCAGGGTCATGGGCAACCACGGTAGGGCGCACGGTCGCTCAAGCCGGGTATGCGTGGGTCTGCGTCGCTTTGACCGTCGCCCAGACAGCTGCGCCCGGGTGCAGGTCCAGCTCGGCCGCGGCGACCGTGGTGAGGTCGGCCGCGAGCGCGAGCTCGCCGGTCAGGTCGGCGCGGATCTGGTCGCCGTGCGTCTCCAGGCCCTCGACCTCGCAGCGCCACAGGTTCCGGGCGCTGGCCCCGGTCGGCCGGTCCCGGAACAGGGTGACGGCGCTCGGCGGGAACGCCACGAAGACGGGCCCGGACAGCTCCTCGGTGGTCGTGAGCGAGGGCCCGGCGTCGAGCCGTACCGTATGTCCGTCCGCCCGGCCCCGGTAGAGGTTGAGGCCGACGAGCTGCGCGATGTAGTCGGTGCGCGGGTGGCGGGCGATGTCGGCGGGGGTGCCCTGCTGCACCACCTGGCCGTGCTCGATGACGACCAGCCGGTCCGCGAGCACCATGGCGTCCAGCGGGTCGTGCGTGACCAGGACGGCGACGGCCTCGAACTCGGCCAGATGGCGGCGCAGTTGGGCCCGGACCTCCAGCCGGGTGCGGGCGTCCAGGGCGGCCAGCGGTTCGTCCAGGAGCAGCAGCCGCGGGCGGGTGGCCAGGGCCCGCGCGACGGCCACCCGCTGGGCCTGGCCGCCGGAGAGCCGGCGCGGCTTGGCGTGGGCGTGGTCGGCGAGCCCCATGCGCTCCAGCCAGGCGGCCGCCTGGGCACGGGCCTCGGTCTTGGGGACGCCCTGGCAGCGCGGTCCGAAGGCCACGTTGTCGAGCGCGGTCAGATGCGGGAAGAGCAGATAGTCCTGGAAGACCACGCCGACCGGGCGGGACTCCGGGGGAGTGTCTTCCAGCGGGGCGCCGTCGAGCCGGAGATGCCCGTCGGTGAGCGGGACGAGACCGGCGAGGGCGCGCAGGGCGGTGGTCTTGCCGGCGCCGTTGGGGCCGAGCAGGGCGACGACGTCGCCGGGGGTGGCGGTGAGGGAGACGTCCAGCCGGAAAGCGCCCCGGTCGACGACGAGCCGGGCGTCGAGCCCCTCGTCGCCCACCCGTGTCCGGGCGGCCTTCGGGGCGTCGATGTCGGTCATGGGACGGTACGTTCGCACACGCCCGGGGTCGGTGGCCACGCTCACGCTCCCGTCATCCAGCGGTCCCGCAGCCCGGCCAGCACCGCGATCGACACCGCGAGCAGGACCAGGCTGAGGGAGATGGCGGCGTCGGGGTCGTCCTGGAGGGCGAGGTAGACCGCGAGGGGCATGGTCTGGGTGCGGCCGGGGAAGTTGCCCGCGAAGGTGATCGTCGCGCCGAACTCGCCGAGCGCGCGGGCCCAGGCGAGGACCGCGCCGGCCGCGATGCCGGGGGCGATGAGCGGCAGGGTGACCCGGCGGAACGCGGTGAAGCGGGACGCGCCGAGGGTGGCCGCCGCCTCCTCGTAGCGCGGGTCGGCCGCGCGCAGGGTGCCCTCGACGCTGATGACCAGGAACGGCATCGCGACGAACGCCTCCGCGATCACCACGCCGGTGGTGGTGAACGGCAGCGTGATCCCGAACCAGGCGTCCAGCCACGTGCCGATCACGCCGTTGCGGCCGAGGGCCAGCAGCAGGGCCACACCACCGACCACCGGCGGCAGGACGAGGGGCAGGGTCACCAGGGCCCGTACGAACCCCCGGCCGGGGAACTCTGTGCGGGCCAGCAGCCAGGCCAGCGGCACGCCCAGGACGAGGCTGACGGCCGTCGCCGCCGTCGCGCTGACCAGGGACAGCTGGAGCGCCTGCCAGACCTGGGTGCTGGACAGCTGGTCCGGCAGCGTCCGCCAGGGCGCGCGGACGATCAGCGCTAGCAGCGGCAGCAGCAGGAACGCCAGCGCCACCAGGCCCGGCAGCAGCAGCGGCAGCGGCACCCCGCGCCGGCCCCCCGTGCCGACGCGGCGACGCCGCGGCCGGCCCGTGCGGGGGCCGGCCGCGGCGTCGGGTCCGAGATGCGAGGTCACGGCTTGAGGAACCCGGCCTCGCTCAGCACCTTCTGGCCCTCGGCGGACTGCACGAGGGCGATGAACGCCTTGGCGGCCGCGGCGTTCGGCGCGTTCTTCAGCAGGACGATCGGGTAGTCGTTGACGGCCTTGGCCGACTCGGGGAACTCCACGCCCTGCACCTTGTCCCCGGCGGCGTGCACGTCGGTCTTGTAGACGACCGCGGCGTCGGCCTCCTTCAGCTCCACCTTGTTGAGGGCGCCCTTGACGTCCTGCTCGTAGGAGACCGGGGTGAGTTTGAGGTGGCTGGCGTCCAGGGCCTTCTGGGCGGCGGCGCCGCACGGCACGGTCTTGTCGCACAGCACGACCTTCAGGCCGGAGGCGGTGAGGTCCTTCAGCGAGGCGACCCTGTGCGGGTTGCCCGGCAGGGTCGCGATCTCCAGCTGGTTGCGGACGAAGGTGGCCGGCGTGCCGTCCGCGTCCTTCTTGCCCGTGACGGTCGCCATGGTCTTGGGGCTGGCGGCGGCGAAGACGTCCGCCGGGGCGCCGCTGGTGATGCTCGCGGCCAGGGTGTCGCTGCCGCCGAAGTTGAAGCTGACCTTGGTGCCGGGGTGCTGCTGCTCGAACTCCTTGCCCAGGGTCGTGAAGCTCTCCTTGAGGGAGGCGGCCGCGAACACGGTGACGTTGCCGGAGAGCTTGGGGGCGCCGGAGGCGTCCGACGGGGCCGACGAGCCCGACGAGTCCGAGGACTTCGACGAGGAGGAACAGGCGCTGAGTGCCAGCAGGGCGGCGGCTCCCGCACCGGCAACCTTCAGCATCCGTCGGGTCCGGTGCACGGAACGGGTCATCACGGTCTACTCCTCGCGTTCTGTGGAACAAGTGTCGCGCCCTGTCGCGGCCGGGAAAACCGGCCGTGCGGCGACGATAATGCCGCATCTGCCAGGGGTAAGTCTCCTGTCGCATCGCATGAGCTGCGAACTTGTGACATGTGGCTCGCATGTGCGTTTGTACGGCGCACTCCTGCGGGTACCGTCCTGCGGGAGGTGGTCGCAGATGACGCTCGCGCAACTCGCCCTGACCGGTGATCTGGCCCGGCCCGCCCGGCTGACCGTTCCGGAGCTGCTGCGCTGGCCGCAGCACCGGGTGGACGTCAGTTTCGACTGTGCGACCAGCGGCGTCCAGCACCACCGCTTCACCGGGCCGCGCCTGTACGACGTCCTCGCCGACGCCGGCCCGGACTTCGACCCGGCGCGGCGCAAGGACCGGCTGCGCTTCCTCATCGCCGTCACCGGCACCGACGGCCACCACGCGGTGCTGTCCTGGGCCGAGATCGACCCGGACTTCGCGGACGCGCCCGTCCTGCTGGGTGTGCGCATCGACGAGACCGCGCTGGACGCGGCCGGGCCCCAGCTGGTCCTCCCACAGGACCGGTGCGGGGCCCGGCACATCAGCGGGATCACCGCGATCCGGGTGGACGGCGGCTATCGCTGTGGCGACGCAGCGCCCGCCACACCCGGTCACGCAGCAGCGGTACCTCGGTGAACCGCACCCCTGTCGCGTCCCGCAGTGCGTTGGCCAGGGCCGGGGCGACCGGGTTGAACGGGCTCTCGCTCATCGACTTGGCGCCCAGCGGGCCGATCGCGTCCGCCGTCTCCATGAAGTGCACCTCGGTGCGCGGCACGTCGGCGTACTGCGGGAGCCGGTAGCGGCGGAAGGCGGCGGTGTCGACGGCGCCCCGCTCGTCCAGCAGGACCCGCTCGAAGAGCGTGGCGCCGAGCGCCTGGGCGACCCCGCCCTCGACCTGCCCCCGGCACTGCATCGGGTTCATCACCTTGCCCGCGTCGGCCGCGTGCACACTGCGCAGGATACGGATCTCGCCGGTCCCGGGGTCGACGGCCACCCGGAACCAGTGCGCGTTGAAGGCGACCGAGCGCGGGGTGCCGCCGAAGTGCCCGTCGGCGCTCAGCTCCAGGCCGACGGTGCGCGAGGCGGCGTACACCTCCTTCAGCAGCAGGCGTCCGCCCGGGTGGAGCACGGCCTCCTCCGCCAGCCGGCAGTCCGCGCGCGGGACGGCCAGGTGGGCGGCGGCGAAGTCCAGCAGCTGGTCGGCGAGGGCGCGGGCGGCGCGCAGGGTGGCCTTGCCCGCGACGACCGTACCGGTCGAGGCGAAGGCGCCGGTGTCGTGCCGTACCACGTCCGTGTCGGACTGGCGGACGGCGATCCGGTCGACGGTGGTGGCCAGTTCGCCGGCCGCGATCTGTTTGTGCACCGTCGTGGTGCCGTTGCCGAACTCGGCGGTGCCGACGGCCAGATCGAAGGTGCCGTCCGGCAGCAGGGCGGCCCTGGCGTCGGCGATGTGGCCGCCGGGCGGACCGGTCGCGATCATCGCCAGGGCCGCTCCCTCGCCGACCAGCCAGCCCGCGGGGACGGGCTCGGACACCGGTTCCGCCTGGGCCCGGCGCACGATCGCCACGCACTGGTCGAGGCCGTAGCTCGCGATGTGCAGGTCCGCCTCGTGGCCGCCCGGGGTGAGCATCGGCTCGTCGGCGCCGATGACATTGCGGGCCTTGAACTCCAGGGGGTCCAGCTCCAGCCGGCGGGCCAGCTCGTCCAGCGCCGACTCCACGGCGAACAGCACCTGGCCGAGGCCGTAGCCGCGGAAGGCGCCCGCCGGGACGGTGTGCGTGTAGACCGAGTACGCGTCGACCTTCTTGTGCGGGGCGCGGTAGACGGCCATGGACTCGCCGACGCTGTGGAACATCACGGCCGGTCCGTGATTGCCGTACGCGCCGGTGTTCGCGACGACGCGCAGCTGGAGCGCGGTGAGGGTGCCGTCGCGGCGGGCGCCCGCCTTCACCCGGATCGTGAAGGGGTGCCGGGTGGTGGCGCCGTAGAACTGCTCCGCGCGCGTGTACTCCAGTTTCACCGGGCGGCGCAGTCTCAGCACGGCGAGCGCCACGACGTCCTCGACCAGCATCTCCTGCTTGCCGCCGAACCCGCCGCCGACCCGGCCCGCCAGCACCCGGACCTGTTCCTCGGGCAGGTCGTACAGTGCGCACAGGGCGCGGCGGGTGAGGAACGGCGTCTGGGAGCTGGTGCGGACGGTGAGCCTGCCGTCCTCGTCGATCCAGGCGACGGCACCGTGCGTCTCCAGGCTGGCGTGCTGGACGCGCTGGGTGCGGAAGGTGTCCTCGTAGACGACGTCCGCCGCCGCGAAGCCCGCTTCGACGTCGCCTATCTCACCGTGCGCCTCCCCGACGACGTTGGCCTCGGGGCGCGCGATGCGGGCCGTCGCCGCGTCCTTGGCATGGACGACCGGGGCGCCGGGCCGCATGGCGTCCTCCGGGTCGAGGACGGCGGGCAGCACCTCGTACGTCACCTCGATGCGCCGGCATCCCTCCTCCGCGGCGCCCTCGCTGTCGGCGACGACGGCGGCGACGCGCTGCCCGACGTAGCGGACGGTGTCGTCCAGGACGCGGGTGTCGTCCGGGTCCTCCTCGGGGTGTTCGTGGCGGGCGGTGGAGAAGTGCCGTTCCGGGGCGTCGTGGTGGGTGAGCACGGCGTGCACGCCGGGGACGCGCAGGGCGGCGGAGGTGTCGATCGCGAGGATGCGGGCGTGGGCGTGCGGGGAGCGCAGCAGCTTCATGTGGAGCAGGCCCGGTACGTCGATGTCGAAGGTGTAGCGGGCGGTGCCGGTGACGACCTGCGGCCCGGCCGGGGCGGGCAGGCTGCGGCCGACGGACTCACCGGGCGCGGGCGCCTCCACGTTCCTCACCCCGCGCACGGCGTCCTCGATGGCCCGGTAGCCGGTGCAGCGGCACAGGTTGCCCTTGAACGCCCGTGGCAGATCCGCGAGTTGGTCCTCCTTGAGTGCCGCTGTGGTCATCAGGAAGCCGGCCGTGCAGAAGCCGCACTGGAAGCCCTGGGCGTCGAGGAACTTGCGCTGCACGGGGTGGAGTTCGCCGTCCGGGGCGGCCAGGCCCTCGACCGTGGTGACGCCGCGGCCGTCGGCGCGGAAGGCGGGGTAGAGGCAGCTGTGCACCGGCTCGCCGTCCACGTGGACCGTGCAGGCGCCGCAGTCGCCCTGGTCACAGCCCTTCTTCACGCCGAACCAGCCGCGCTCGCGCAGGTAGGTGCGCAGGCACTGCCCCGGTCGGGGGTCCTCCTCATGAGACCGCCCGTTGACCTCGACCCTCATCGCCGTTCCTCCTCCGTCAGTTCCCGGCGGATCTCCTCCGCCAGCCGCAGCGCCATGTGCCGCCGCCACTCGGGCAGTCCGTGGATGTCGTCGAACCACTCGTCGTCCGCGACGGCCCCCTCGATCGCCGTCCGCAGCGCTTCGGCCGTGGGCGGCAGCGGGAACCACAGCCGCACCGGGCGCACCGTGGCCGCGGTGACGGTGACCGTGACGGAGTGGTCGACCGGGTCGAGGGTCCCGATGACCAGGGCGGCCGAGCGCCCGAGGCCGTACAGCGAGACCTGCCGGAACGCCGTACGGCAGGACAGGGCGCGGGCGGGCAGGGTGACCGAGCGCAGCAGCTCGCCCTCGGCGAGATCCTTGCGGCCCGCGCCGGTGATGAAGTCGGCGACCTTCAGGCGGCGCCCGGATCCGCCCTGGGCGAGGAGCAGACAGGTGCCGTCGAGCGCGGCCGTGAGGGAGATCATCGGGCCGGCCGGCAGTCCGTTGCACAGGTTCCCGCCGACGGTGGCCATGTTCCAGATCTTGAACGAGGCGAGGAAGGCCCGGCAGCACTGCTCGAAGAGAGGGGCCGCGGGGGCGATCAAGTCCTTGGCGTAGCGGGACAGTTGGGCGATGGTGCAGGTGGCGGCCAGCTCCAGCGAGCCGTCCGGGTGCCGCTGTGCGGGCGTCCAGCCCATGCGGCTCAGGTCCACCAGTCGCCGCAGGTGCGGCTGGGGTTCGGAGAACAGGTACGTCCCGCCGCCGAGCCAGGCGTCCCCGGGCCGCCAGGGCGCGGGCCGCCGGGCGTCTCGTATCTCGGCCACCGTGTTCAGGTCCATGGCTGGAAGTGAACCAACGGGAACCGGCCGAAACGACTGGCGCGGGGCACGGAAACACCCACGCCGCAGGCCCTGGGACTGGAGGATCAACCAAGAGGCATTCCGCTCCGGCAACCTTGCATTTACGATGCTTTCTCTCGCACTCACCTGGTGAATGCGAGAGGCCGGGGGATGTGCTCACCCCGCGGCGGCCGTACGAGGAGCCAGCACATGCACGTCGAACACCTCCTGGGGGACGCTTCCCTCGGGCTGCGCCTGCTGTGGGCGGAGGACGCGCTGCTGCGGCGCGAAATCAGCGGGGTGACCGTCACGGACCTGGAGGACCCGGCCCGGTTCGTGCGGCCCGGCGAGGTGGTCCTCAGCGGGCTGGTGTGGTGGTCGCCCGACGGCGGCTCCGGCAAGGCGGAGCGGTTCGTCTCGGCCCTGAAGGACGCGGGGGCCGCCGCGCTGCTCGCGGGCGAGGAGACGCACGGGACCGTGCCCGACGACCTGGTCGAGGCGTGCGTGCGCCACGGCGTGCCGGTGGCCGGGGTGCCCGCGCACATCATGTTCCGGTCCATCACCGACACCGTGTACCTGCGCCAGTGGGGCGGGCTGAGCCGGCATCACGCGCTGCCGGAGAACGCGCGCGTCCGGCTGAGCCGGCTGCTCGCCCAGGAGGCCGGCCCGCACGCCGTCCTCGCCGAGGCCTTCGCCCACCTCGGCCGGACCGCCGCCTACGTCTTCACGCCCTCGGGCCGTACGGTCGCCGCCACCGAGGGCGCCCCGCCGGTGCCCCCGCGGGAGGCGGTCGCACTCGTCGCGGACGGCACCGGGGTGACCGCCTCCGTCGACGCGAGCGGCGTCTCGCCGTACGAGCACCGGCTGTTGTACCTGCCCGACCCGGACGCCGCCCCGCCGCGCATGCTGCACGAGGTCGCCGCCGTGCTGGCCCACTGCCAGGAGGCCGGCGCCCGGCGCCCCTCGGCCCGGCTCCGCGCTGCCGACGAACTCGGCGCGCTGCTGTCGGCCCCGGACGCGCGCGAGGACGGCACGGTGGAGGCGGCGCTACGGCGCTGCGGGCTGCCGGAGACCGGGCCGTACCTGGTCCTCGTCGCGGACGCCGGGACGGTCCGGCCCGGGCCGGACGAAGGGCCGCTCGCCGAGGGCGCGTTGACGGAACTGACGGGGCATGCGGTGACGGCCGGCGGCGCGGACGGGGCCGCGGTGGTGGCCGCGCGGGCCGAGGGGGCCGGGGCGGAGGCGGGAGCGGACGGCGGGCCCGGGGGCGCGGCGGCCGTCGGCAGGCTGCCGGACGGGGGTGCCTTCGCCGTGCTGTCCGGGGTGCCGGACGGCTGGGCGGACGACGTGTGGCCGCTGGTCGCCGGGTGTGTGCCCGGGGTCGTCCTGCACGGCGGCACCGGCGCACCCGCGGCGGGGCCCGGCGGACTCGGCGCCGCGCTCGGGCAGGCCCGGTACGCCCTCACCTCGGCGCGGACCACCGCGCCCGACGTCTCCCGCCTGACCGACGCCCGCAGCCTCACCACCCTCGACGCGCTGCTCACCGGGGTGCCGGCCGAGGTGCGCGGCGCCTATGCCCGTACGGTGCTCGGCCCGCTGCTGGAGACCGGCCGGCCGCCCGTCGCGGTGCTGCTCGCCACCCTGGAGACGTTCCTGGCCTGCGACGGCTCCTGGGCGCGCACGGCGCAGGCGCTGCATCTGCACGTCAACACCGTGCACTACCGGATGGAGCGGATCGAGCGGCTGACGGGGCGCGACCTGTCGCGGCTGCGGGACCGGCTGGACCTGCGGGCGGCGCTGCTCTGCCGCTGACCTCGCCGGGTCAGACGCGGTCGATGTGCACGTTGGTGGACTTCACGCGCGCGGTGGCCTCCATGCCGACCTCCAGGCCCAGTTCCTCGACGGCCTCCCGGGTCAGCAGGGACACCAGCCGGTGCGGGCCCGCCTGGATCTCGACCTGGGCGGCGACGTCGCCGAGCTTGATCGCGGTGACGATGCCGGGGAAGGCGTTGCGGACGGAGGTGTAGGAAGCGTCCTCCTCGCCGCCGGCCGCCTTGGCCAGTTCGACCGAGAACGCGGCGAGGGCGCGGCCGTCGATGAGCCGGCGCCCGGCCTCGTCGCGATGGGTGGCCACCCGGCCCGCGTCGGCCCAGCGGCGGGCGGTGTCCGGGCTCACGCCGAGCAGCCGCGCCGCCTGGCCGATCGTGTAGGACTGCATGCCGGTCACCCTAGGGCCCACCGCCGGGAACCATGGACGTGGGGTTGGCCGTCAGGTATAACGCGATATAACGTTAGTTCTCGATGGTGACGGCTCCGTGCGGAGCCCGCTGAAACGGGGTGAGGGGATGACTGCCGACATGGTGGACGCGGACGTGCCGGACGGGCTGCGGGCCTCGCACGCGGACCGCGACCGGGTGGTGGAGGCGCTCGCCGCCGCCGCGGGGGAGGGCCGGCTCACCCACGAGGAGCTGGACGAGCGCGTGGCGGCGGCGCTGGCCGCCCGCACGCTCGGGCAGCTGGCCGTGCTCACCGCCGACCTGCCGGTGGAGGCCGCCGCCGCCGCGGCACCGGCGGCGGCCAAGGACGTCGTCCGGATCGAGCAGCAGTACGCCTCGGCCATCCGCGACGGCCGCTGGATCGTGCCGCGCCGGCTGGAGATCGTGTGCGCCTGGGGAAACGTGACCCTGGACTTCTCCGACGCCGTGCTCACGCACGACACCCTCGACATCGACCTGGGCCTGTGCGGCGGCACCCTGCGCCTGATCACCCGGCCCGGCATGGTCGTCGACACGGACTCGCTGGCGCTCTATCACAGCAAGGCCAGGGTCCGCCCGGCCCGCGGTGCCGAGGTGCCGGTCGTGCTCAGAGTGGGGATAGGCGGGCAGATCAGCATGGGGAAGGTGGACGTACGGCCGCCCCGGCGGTGGTTCGGGAAGTAGCGCCGGGCCGCTCGGGCCCGGCGCCGTCCGCTCCTGGACTCAGCCGGTGTGCACGCGCGGCCGGCGTTCCCGGTTCGGTTCCGCCTCGCGCAGCACCTCGCGGGTGACCGGGGCGACCTCGCCCTGGCCGAAGAGGAAGAAGCGCAGGAAGTTGGCGAACGGACTGCCCTCGGTCCACTCGAAGTAGATGTGCGGCGTGCAGCCCGTCATGTCGCGGACGTTGAGCAGGAGCGCGGCCAGGGCGTTCGGGATGGACGCGGACTCCAGGGTCAGCACCCGGTAGCGGTCGTGCAGCACCTCGCCGCGCACGGCCAGGCCGGCCTCGAACTCGGACGGGTCGGTGACCGTCACCTCGACGAAGACGAAGTCCTCCTGCTCCGGCATGTCGTTGTCGGCGCGGATCTGCTCGATCTTTTCGCGGTACTCGGCCTTGTCCCGGTGCCCGGGCTCGTTGGCGATGAACCGCATCTTGCGGCTGGCCATGTCCCGGATGAATCGTTCGGCCAGCGGATCGAACGTCACGCTGGTCACGCGCAGCTCGAAGGCGCGGGCCAGCCGGGACAGCAGCGAGACCAGGATGATGCCGACGATGAAGCAGGCACCGATCTTCACACCGTCCGGCCGCTCGATGACGTTCACGACGGTCGTGTAGATGAAGACCACCGCGATCACGCCGAACCCGATGGTCCACTTGCGCTGCCCGGCCTTGCGCGCCGCGATGGTCACGGCGATCGCCGCGGAGGTGATGAGCACCAGCACACCGGTGGCGTAGGCGCCGCCCTGCGCGTCGACGTTGGCGTCGAAGAGCCAGGTGACCAGGAAGGCGATCAGGGTGAACACGATGACCATCGGGCGCACCGCGCGGGCCCAGTGGGGGGCCATGCCGTAGCGGGGCAGATAGCGCGGCATCAGGTTCAGCAGACCGGCCATGGCGGAGGCGCCGGCGAACCACAGGATGGCGATGGTCGAGACGTCGTAGACGGTGCCGAAGGCGCCGCCGAGGTACTCGTGCGCGAGGTAGGCGAGCGCACGTCCGTTGGCCTGGCCGCCGGTCTTGAACTCCTTCTCCGGGATGAGCAGCGTGGTGATGAAGCTGGAGGTGATCAGGAAGCCGCTCATGATGATCGCGGCGGTGGTCAGCAGCTTCTTCGTGTCCCGGATCCGGCCGGTCGGCTTCTCCTCGGTGTCGTCCGGGTCGCCCTGGACGTGCGGCATGACGGCGACGCCGGTCTCGAACCCGGAGAGGCCGAGCGCGAGTTTGGGGAAGACGAGCAGCGCGAGGCCGATCATCACGAAGATGTTGCCGTGCTGCACGGTCAGCGCGTTGGACCAGTCGGTGATCACATGGCCCGCGGTGATGACGTGGTAGAGGCCGACGATCACGACGACGACGTTCAGCGCGAGGTAGACGCCGACCAGTGCCGTCGCGACGCCGATCGCCTCCAGGAAGCCCTTGAGGAAGACCGCGCCGAGCAGGGCGACCAGGAACAGCGTGATGATCATCTGGTGGCCGTGCAGGACACTCGTCAGATGCGGGTTCTCCACCAGGTGGGTCGAGGCGTCGGCGGCGGAGAGCGTGATGGTGATCAGGAAGTCGGTGGCGGCGAAGCCGAGCAGCGTGAGCACGAAGAGCTTGCCCTGCCAGAAGGACAGCAGCCGCTCCAGCATGGCGATCGAACCCTCGCCGTGCGGGGACTCCTCGGCGACCCGGCGGTACACCGGAAGCGCGCCGGCCAGCGTCACGATGACGAGGACGATGGTCGCGATCGGCCCGAGCAGACCGGCCGCGAGGGCCGCGATGCCCGGCTGGTAGCCGAGGGTGGAGAAGTAGTCGACACCGGTCAGACACATCACCCGCCACCAGCGCTGGCCCTTGTGCGGGGGCTCCGGCTCGGCGTGGGGACCCGTGTGGCCACCGGGCTTGCCCATGTCGGACAGCCCCTCCAGCATCCAGGTGCGCAATCGACTGGAAGGAGGGTGTTCGGTCGTGGCCATCGGCGTGCTCCTGTGTGCGGCTCAGCTCTTTCCGGCCATCACGCGGACGGCCGCACCAGCGTATGCAGAGAGTGACGTCTGGGCCTATGGATCTCGGCACGGTGGGCGTCAAGCTTGCGTTAAGAATGACCGGCGGCCGCCCCGGTCGCATCAACGGCGGAGCCGGGAGCGGTGTGGCCTGGGCCACGATCCCGCCGGTGGCGTGCCCGCGGGCGGTGCGGTGCCCTCACCCGGCGTCATGGCTTGACAGTCCGTTCACGGCGGCAGAACGCTCTCCTGACGTCCTCACGGTCGGTGTCGGCCGCGCGGCGGCACGGCCCGCGACCACGGTGCGTGACCATGGTCGGCGTGCCGGGCCGCTCCTAGAGCCGGCGGAGGTCCATGCGCAGATGCCATGTGTTCCGCCGGTGGACCGACAGCAGCTGGGACTGGAGCGGGGAGGGGGGTACGGCGAGGACCGGGCAGACGGCGTGCGCGAGGCAGTGCCGGGAGACCCGGCCGGAGAAGGCGTGGTGCAGTCCGCGGCGCCCCGCGCCGACGACCAGGACGTCGTCCTCGCGGTCCGCGGTCGCGACCAGCGCCGGGCCCGGTGGTCCGCGGACGACGACCGCGTGGATCGGCACCCCCGGGCCGTCCCCGCCGAAGATCTCCTCCAGCACCGCGACCAGCCGCTGCCGGGCCAGCCGCTGCCACTCCTCGACCGCCAGACCGCCGGCGGGGGAGCGCCGGGCGGCGGGGTCACCGCCCGGCGGCTCCCAGGCCAGCACGGTCCACAGTTCGGCGCCCAGCCGCCGGGCCAGCGCGGTGGCCCGGCGCAGGGCCGTGACGCTGCCCAGGGAGCCGCTCACGCCGACCACCACCCGAGCCACTGCCGAGGTGTCGTAACCGGACATCGCTCCACCGCTCCTCGCGCCCTGGCGGGCGACGCCCGGGTGACGCGTGCGGACGTGGCCGCCTGCAAGGCCCTTGCTCCCTTCCATCCCACCCCCGCGCGGAGGATTCGACCAGCCGGGGCGCATACCACTCTCCCGTTCCTCCGCCGCAACGCGTCTCGCCGCTGAGTTCGGTACCTCGATCGAAACTTTCGAGCACGCTGGAGGGCGGGGGGCGAGCCATGCGGACCTACCGCCGGCGTCGGTGCCGGCGGCACCTTCCGCGTCACCGCCGAGCGCCCCGAAGGCCCCTGGCCGGACCCGGTGTGGATCGGCCTGCCCGGCATCGACCCCGACTGGAGTGCCCGCTGCCGATGTGGTCGGGCACCGGCCACGGCGACCTGGTCCGAGCCGCTGACGGCAGCTGGTGGATGGTGCTGCTCGGCACCCGGCCGCGCGTCTGGTTCCCGGAGTTCCACGTCCTCGGCCGGGACACCTTCCTGATGCCGGTGGAGTGGGTCGGCGCCTGGCCCCGGTTGGGGCCGGTGGGGGAGCGCCATCCGGGGCCGGCCGCCTGGCGCCCCTCGAACGGCCGCCGGTGCGCGACGACTTCACCGCCCCGTCGCCGGTGCCGTAGTGGATCTCCCCGCACCGCCGGCCCGCGCGGTCCTGGTCCCTCACCCGGCGGCCCGGGCGGCTCACCGGGGACAGCCTCGACCGCCCCGGTACACCTTCGTCGGCCGCCGCCGGCAGCACCGCGACTGCCGGGCCGGGCGGGCCTGCCGGTCCGGCTGGACGAGGGACACCACTGCGACCTGGAGGTGGCCGGCGGCACGGCGGCCGTGCTCGCCCGGATCGGCCCGGTGCGCCAGTGGGAGGTGTCGTCCGGATCTTCCGGCCGGTGCGGGGTCCGGCATGCACTCCTCCGGCGGGGACCCCTGAACGGCACCCCTTCGTGCACGACACCTTGACGCTCCCGACAGGCCTTTCTAGAGTCGCGGTCCGGAACGTTCGGTATTTTGCACGAATGTTTCGAATCCCTCGACCCGCCGGGATGCGGTGAACCTCGAAGGAGCACACGATGGGCGACCCTGCACTGTCCCGCCGCGGCCTTCTCGCGGCCTCCCTCGGCACCGGACTCGGGATGACCGTTCTCAGCGGCTGCGGCTGCGGCTGCGGCGGCGGCTCGGACGGAGGGTCGCCCTCCGGGGCGACCACGATCGAGTGGTGGAACATCTCGACCACGGATCCCGCGGAGAGCGTCTGGGCGAACCTGGCCCAGAAGTTCGAGGCGCAGAACCCCAAGGTCAAGATCAAGATCGTTCAACTGGAGAACGACCGCACCGAACCGTGGGCCGACGCCATGCTGTCCGTGGCGAAGCAGCCGTACCTCCTCGACAGCAAGGTGTACGGCATCCCGTTCGACATCGGCATGGTCGGTTTCTGGTGCAACAGGGCGCTCTTCAGAAAGGCCGGCATCGCCGAGCCCCCGACCACATGGACCGCCTTCCCGGACGACGTGAAGAAGCTGAAGTCCGCCGGGGTCGACGCCCCGCAACAGGCCGACGACAAGAAGGACTTCGGCGATGCCGGAGTCGTCCGGGCCGGCCGGCACCTGAAGGACCTCGTGCACCTCCAGCCGTTCCAGAAGGGGTTACTCGGCGCCGCCTACTCCACTCCGACCGGGCAGGCCGCTGCCGTCGGCAACGGCAAGGCGGCCATGGAGCTCATGGGCTAGTGGGCGCCCAGCACGGAGAAGTCCGCCGGCAAGGGGATCGGGGCGGACCTCGGCCGCTTCCCGTTCCCCGAGGTCGAGGGCGGCGCCGGAAGGATCACCGAGGTGTTCGGCGGGGGCGGCGGGCACGCCGTGCGCTCGGGCGCCCCGCAGGCCGCCGTGGACTTCCTGAAGTTCTTCGCCGCCGAGACCACCGACCGGGAACCGGTGCTGGCCGGACTCCAGTCCGTCCCGGCCGAGTCGACCGAAGCCGCGATCGCCGACGGCGCGAATCCGTGGCAGCGCTTCCGGCACGGGCGGCCCCGACCACCACTCCGAGACGATGGCCGTGACCCTGTTCCAGTACGGCTTCAAGCGCTGCCAGGTCGGCTACGCCGGCGCGATCAGCGTGGTCATGTTCGGCATCGGCCTCGTCTTCGCCCTCGCCTACCAGCGGTTCGTCCTGCGCCACGACCTGGAAGGGGCCACCACGAACATGAGGGGAGCCGGCGCATGAGCCGCGCGACACCCGGGAAGGCCGGCCGCAGGGGCCGCACCCTGCCGCTGCACGTGGTGCTGGTCGCGGTCGGCGCGGTCATGGCCGTACCGCTTCTACGCACTGCTCTCCGGCTTCGGGTCCACCGACCAGCTCTCGCGCGACCCGGTGGGCCTGCCGCACCCGTGGGTCTTCCCCGACTACGGGGACATCCTGACGTCGGGCTCCTTCTGGCGGCTGGTCGGCAACAGCACGTTCATCGCGGTCGGTACGACGGTGATCGTCGTCGCGGTCTCCGCGCTCGCCGCGCTCTCCTTCGCGCGGTTCGCCTTCCGCGCCCGGGAGTTGCTGTTCATGCTGTTCACGATGGGGCTGATGTTCCCGTTCGCGGTGGCCGCGCTGCCGCTGTTCCAGCTGCTGCGCTCCATGGGACTGCTGGACGACCCGCTGGGAGTGATCCTGCCGCAGGCCGCGTTCGGGCTGCCGATGACCATCGTCATCCTGCGCGGCTTCTTCCGGCAGATCCCCGGCGAACTGGAGGAGGCGGCCACGCTCGACGCCTGCGGACCGCTCGGCTTCTTCTGGCGGGTGCTGCTCCCGTGGCCCGGCCCGCGCTCGGCACGGTCTCGGTCCTGGCCGTCGTCACCAGCTGGAACAACTTCTTCCCGCCGCTGCTGGTGTTCACGGACAGCACCTGGTGGACCATCCCGGTCGGCGTGCAGCAGTTCCAGGGCCAGTACGCCACCGACACCGCACGGGTCTTCGCCTACCTCGTGCTCGCCATGGTCCCCGCGCTCGCCTTCTACTCCGTCGCCGGGCGCCAGCTCGTCGGCGGCCTCACCGCCGGCGCCACCAAGCGCTGAGCACCCCTCTTCCCACAGATCGGAGCCGCACCATGCCCCAGACACGGCTGAGACTCGCCGGCGCCCTCGCGGCCGTCCTCGTCGCCGCCGGCGTCGTCACCGGCCCCGCCGCCCAGGCCCACGACCGGCAGCCCACGCTCGCCGATCTCGCCCGGCGCCACGGCCGGTACTTCGGCAGCGCCACCGACAACCCCGAACTCACCGACAGCGCCTACACGAAGATCCTCGGCAGCGAGTTCGACATGATCACACCGGGCAACGGCATGAAGTGGTACGCCACCGAACCCCGGCAGGGCGCCTTCGACTGGACCGCCGGCGACCAGATCGTGAACCTGGCCCGCGAGAACCACCAGCAGGTCCGTGCCCACACCCTGGTCTGGCACAGCCAGCTGCCGGACTGGCTCACCTCGAAGCAGTGGACGGCCGACGCACTGCGGGCCGTGCTGAAGCGGCACATCACCACCGAGGTGCAGCACTACCGGGGCGAGGTGTACTCCTGGGACGTCGTCAACGAGGCCTTCAACGACGACGGCAGCTACCGCGAGAGCCTCTGGTACAAGACGCTCGGCCCCGGATACATCGCCGACGCGCTGCGCTGGGCCCACGAGGCCGACCCGCACGCCAGGCTGTACCTCAACGACTACAACACCGAGGCGACCGGCCCGAAGAGCGACGCCTACTACGCGCTCGCCAAGAACCTCAAGGCCGCAGGCGTCCCGCTCGACGGCATAGGGTTCCAGACCCATCTGGCGCTCCAGTACGGATATCCCACCACGATCGAGGACAACCTGAGCCGCTTCTCCGCCCTGGGCCTGGACACCGCGCTCACCGAGGTCGACGTACGGATGCAGCTGCCCGCGACCGGCGCGAAGCTGGCCGAACAGGCCGACTGGTACCGGCAGTTGACACAGGCCTGCCTGGCCGTGCGTCGGTGTGCGGGCATCACCGTCTGGGACTACACGGACAAGTACTCCTGGATCCCGGCGGTCTTCCCCGGCGAGGGCGCCGCCCTGCCCTGGGACGAGCAGCTGAACCCCAAACCGGCGTACCAGGCACTGCGGGAGGCGCTGAGCTAGCGCCCGGGCACGGTCCGTAGCCGCCCCTGGACACACGTCGGGGCCGGTGCGCACCTCGTACGGTGCGGCCGGCCCCGCAGGTCCTTCGCGCGCCCTCCGCTCAGGCGGCGGTCATCACATGCTCCGCACCCAGCGGGCGGTGCGGGGCGATGATCCGGCCGTCGGGCAGCAGCTCACCGGTGTCCTCGAAGAGCAGGACGCCGTTGCACAGCAGACTCCAGCCCTGCTCGGGATGGTGCGCCACGAGACGGGCGGATTCCCGGTCGGCGGACTCTGCTGTCGGACACGGCGGCTGGTGCTGGCACATGGGTGGGTTCTCTCGCTCTGTCGTGGTCATGGCCGTCCCCCGTGGTGATAAGTCGGTCGGAACCCAGTGTTGCCCTCCGGGCGTCATTCCGCAGGGATTTCGCGGCACCGCTTCTCACAGGTTCATGACGCGTCACCCGGCCGGACGGTTCAGTCCAAGTGCACTGTCCCTTTGGGTGGTTCGCAGTGGTCGGATGGGGCTAGTCCATGCAGGCCAAGCCCCTGACCTGGGGCCCTGGTACGGGCGTCCGGCACGAGGGGGCCCGGGCGTCGGTAGGGGCGCCGGCATGGGTGTGCCCCGCCGCCGGGGAGGCGGCGGGGCACACGGCAGCTCCGGTCAGGCGGGCGAGCCGAGCACGGGCGGGCCGAGGAGTGGGAGCGGGGTCGCGCGATGCGTCAGCACCGGAAGCAGTTCGGCCACCCGGAACGGGCGGTGCGCCGATATGCCGGGCGGGGCCGGGGCGAGGGGCACGAGCAGATCGGTGCCGACCGGGTGCCCCTCGGCGCCGTCGGCGGTGGTGTCGCCGTGCAGCCACAGCGTGAGCATGTACAGCCCGGGGACGGACAGCAGCCGCGCCTGGTACGGCTGTTGCAGCGCCTCCGACTGCTGCATCGCGCGCTCGGTGGAGGGGACGTAGGGGCCCTCGAAGAAGTGCGAGAAGGCCCAGCCGTCCGGGGTGAGCATGGTGTCGGCGGCGGCCACCGCCTTGTCGCCGCAGCGGATCAGGAAGCGCCAGCCGGCCAGTCGGGTCGCGGACAGGCCCTGCGGCGTGATCCGGTCCAGCACATGGACGGGAAGCGGGAGTTCGGGTGTCGCCGGGCCCTGTGCGGCGCGCAGGGACGGGGTGCGGGCCTCGCGGACGGCGGTGGGGGAACCGAGGGCGGCGAGGACGGAACGCAGGGCGGGCGCGGGAGCGGGGGGCACGTGCAGCGGCATGGTGGGTCGCCTCTCTCATTCGACAGGCGCGGCGGCGCGAGGAGGGTGGGGCGGACGGCGCTGTCTGCTCACGGAAAAGGCCGGAAGGGTGGTGGCCCGGGTCGGTGAACGTGGGTGCGGCTCGGTCTGCCTCCCGTGACCGCGACGGCAGGAACATGGCAGGAACCACGACCGAGGGCGTCAACCTTCTGCCTTGTGGGCGAAGTTTATACGACGCGTGTTCGGCCGTTGTTTCGTCTATCCCATTCCGGTGAACCGCGCAAGACTCCAATACGCCATCGGTATGCGGGAATCCTCCCGATTCCCCGACTGGTCCGCCTCGCTGACCTCGGAATACGCGTCGGGAGCGGTCGGCCGAATGTCGTCGGCGTTTTTCACGAGATGTGCTGGGTACTCGGCTGGACGGGCTGCTGCATGCCCAGTGAAAATGCCTCTGGGAACAATCCGACAGAGTAGCGTGCGCCGGGTCCGCGCGGGGCGTTATCGATCGCTTCCGCTGGGCATCATCCCCCCTGCACCCGGGAGCCCGGCGGCCGTAACGTCGGTCCGCCCACCGAGGAGGGACGCTTCGATGGGGGAGAAGGTCGTGGCGGGGCAGTTCGACCTGTCCGATCGCCAGCGCTACCGCGAAAAGCTCCAGAAGTGCCTGATGGGACTGGAGCGGCTGTTGGTGGAGAAGCGATTCGACCGACCCAAGAACCTCATGGGCGTCGAGATCGAATTGAATCTCGCCGGCGCCGACGGTATGCCGAAAATGTTGAACGGTCAGGTGCTGGAACGCATCGCGAGCCGCGATTTCCAAACAGAACTCGCCATGTTCAACCTGGAAGTCAACATAGCCCCACACCGACTCGGCGGCCGGGTATTCGACCGGCTCGCCGAGGAACTGCGCACGTCGCTCGCCTACGCCGACCGCAAGGCCCGCGAGGTGGACGCCGGCATCGTCATGATCGGCATCCTGCCCACGCTCGGCCCGGACGACCTGGTCTCCGCCAACCTCTCCGAGGTCGACCGCTACACCCTGCTCAACGACCAGATCGTGGCCGCGCGCGGGGAGGACTTCCGCCTCGACATCGAGGGCGTGGAACACCTCGTCCGTACGGCGAAGTCGATCGTCCCCGAGGCCGCCTGCACCTCCGTACAGCTGCACCTCCAGGTCACCCCGGGCCGGTTCGCCGACGTGTGGAACGCCGCGCAGGTGGCGTGTGCCCCGCAGATCGCCGTCGGCGCCAACTCGCCCTTCCTGTTCGGGCACGAGCTGTGGCGCGAGTCCCGTCCGCCGCTGTTCCTCCAGTCCACCGACACCCGCCCGCCCGAACTCCAGGCACAGGGCGTACGGCCGCGGACCTGGTTCGGCGAGCGCTGGATCACCTCCGCGCACGAACTGTTCGCCGAGAACCTGCGCTTCTTCCCGGCCCTGCTGCCCCTGTGCGACGACGAGGAACCGCTGGAGGTCGTCGCCGCCGGCGGCACGCCCGGCCTCGCGGAACTCGTGCTGCACAACGGCACGATCTACCGCTGGAACCGGCCGGTGTACGGCATCGCCGACGGCGTACCGCACCTGAGGGTGGAGAACCGGGTGCTGCCCGCCGGGCCCACCGTCATCGACGTGATCGCCAACGCGGCCTTCTACTACGGCCTGGTGCGCTCCCTCGCCGAGGAGAGCCGGCCGGTGTGGACCCGGCTGCCCTTCGCCGCGGCCGAGGCCAACTTCGACGCCGCGTGCCGCCACGGCATCGACGCGCGGTTCGTGTGGCCGCGGCGCGGGCGCTACGGCGGCACGGCCGAGGTCGACGCGGTCACCCTGGTCCGCGACGAGCTGCTGCCGCTGGCCTCCGCCGGACTGGACGCGTGGGGGGTGGAGGCCGCCGACCGGGACCTCTACCTGGGCGTCATCGAGGAGCGCTGCCGGCGCCGGGTGAACGGGGCGTCCTGGCAGGCGGCCACCTTCCACCGGGCCCTCGAACAGGGCCTGACCCGCGAGGCGGCACTGGCCGCGACGACACGCCGCTATGCCGAGCTGATGCTCGCGGGGGAGCCGGTGCACATGTGGCCGGTGGGACTACCCGAACCGGTCGCTCCGCTGGGGCTGGGGGCTGAGCTGGGCTGAGCTGGGTCGGGCTGATGAGGTCGGGCGCAGTGCGCGGCGTCGTACCGGTGCACCGCCCTCACCGTCCTCACATCTCCTTCTGCGATCCTTGCCGGGCGAAAGGTGGGCCCGCGGGCCCGTGAGCCGGCGGGAGGCAGGGGTGCAGGTGGAGGCTGACGCGGTGGCCGATTCCGGGGCGCGGCGGCGCGACCCGCGGCGGATCCAGCGGGACGAGACGCTGCTCGTGCTCGCGCTGTCGCTGGGCGCGAGCGGGGTCTCCGCGCTGATCAGCTTCATCGGCTCGGTGACCAAGCCGGGCGGCCTGAAGGACCAGGCGGCCACCATGAACGCGTCGGCCGCCCCGGGCCGCCCCTGGCTGGACCTCACCTGGCAGCTCTTCGGCATCGCGACCGCCCTGGTCCCCGTCGCCCTGGTCGCCCATCTGCTGCTGCGCGAGGGCGCCGGCCTGCGCACGCTGGGCTTCGACCGCACCAGGCCGTGGCCCGACCTCGGCCGGGGCGCCGGCATCGCGGCGGTGATCGGCAGCACCGGCATCGCCTTCTACCTGGCCGCCCGCGGCCTCGGCTTCAACCTCACGGTCATCCCCGAGGCGCTGCCGAACGTGTGGTGGAAGTACCCCGTGCTGATCCTGTCCGCCGTGCAGAACGCGGTCCTCGAAGAGGTCATCGTCGTCGGCTATCTGCTGCGCAGGCTCGGCCAGTTGGGCTGGTCCGCGGGGACCGCGCTGGTGGCCAGCGCGGTCCTGCGCGGCTCGTACCACCTCTACCAGGGCGTCGGCGGCTTCGTCGGCAACATGGTGATGGGCGTGGTGTTCGTCTGCCTGTACCGCCGCTGGAGGCGGGTCGGTCCGCTGGTCGTGGCCCATTCCCTGCTCGACATCGGCGCGTTCGTCGGCTACGCCCTGCTCGCGCACAGGGTGTCCTGGCTGCCCACGGGCTGACCGCGCGTCAGGCGTGCAGCTCGCCCTCGAAGACGGTGACCGCGCGGCCGATGAGCAGCGTGCGTTCGCCGCGCAGCCCGGTGCGGACGAGACCGGTGCGGCGGGAGGCCTGGAGCCCCGTGAGGTCGTCACGGCCCAGCCGGGCGGACCAGTGCGGGGCGAGCGCGGTGTGGGCGGAGCCGGTGACCGGGTCCTCGTCGATACCGACGTCCGGGAAGAAACAGCGCGAGACGAAGTCGTAGCCCCGGGCGGGGTCCTCGGCGCGAGCCGTGGCGATGACGCCCCGTGCGGAGCAGCCGGCCAGAGCCCTGTGGTCCGGGGTAAGCTCCAGCACCGTTTTCTCGTCGGCCAGTTCCACCAGCAGGTCACCGACGTTCGCGCCGGTGTCGAAGGTGGCGACCGGCTCGGCGCCGAGCGCGGCGGCGATGCCGGCCGGGGCCTCGACCCGGGTGAGCGGGGCGGTCGGGAAGTCGAGGGTGATCGAGCCGTCCGCGGCGGGCGTCGCCACGAGCACGCCGCTGCGGGTGGCGAACCGCGCGGGGCCCGGGTGGGCGCCGGTGGTGTGCAGGACGTGGGCCGTGGCGAGCGTGGCGTGCCCGCACATCGCGACCTCCGTGACGGGCGTGAACCAGCGCAGCGCCCAGTCGGCCTCGCCGCCCTCGGGCAGCCGGTGCGCGAACGCCGTCTCGGCGTGGTTCACCTCCATGGCGACGTTCTGGAGCCAGGTGTCGTCCGGGAAGGCGTCGTCCAGGAGCAGGACCCCGGCCGGGTTGCCGGTGAAGGGGCGGTCGGTGAAGGCGTCCACGATTCGGAGGTGCATGAGCCCGACGCTAGCGGCCGCACCGGGCCCCGGCCCAAGGCCAATTCACGAGTCCTGGCACGATTCGCCGGTCGCCGCCCCAGGGTCGCGGTGACCAGCACGCGCCGCTAGGGTGTGCCGATGGCGTCGATCAAGAAGTTCCAAGTCACCTTCGACTGCGCGGAACCCGAGCGCGTCGCTCGCTTCTGGTGCGAGGTGCTGGGATACGTCGCACCGCCGCCGCCGGAGGGTTTCGCCACGTGGGACGACTTCCGTCGCACGCTGCCCCCTGAGGAGCAGGGCGCATGGTTCGCCTGCAGCGACCCCTCGGGTGTGGGTCCACGCCTGTTCTTCCAGCGCGTCCCCGAGGGCAAGGTCGTCAAGAACCGGGTCCATCTCGACGTGCGGGCCGGCACCGGGCTCGTGGGCGAAGAACGCCTCGCCGTCCTCGAGGCCGAATGCGCGCGACTCGTCGCGCTCGGCGCGGTGCGCGTGCAACTGCTGCCGGCCGATGACGAGAACGAGTCGTGCATCGTGATGCAGGACATCGAGGGCAACGAATTCTGCCTCGACTGAGGGGATCCGGCGAGGCGACCTTTCAGACCGGATCGGCGGCGACCAGCAGGGCGGCGAACACGAGGGGGGCCGCCGTCTGGTACCCCATCCAGACTTCGCCCCCCGCGCTGCCGCCGCACCACGCCGTCAGGAGCCCGGCCAGGGCCGTCAGCACCCAGCCGCTGTCGTAGGCGATCATGAGGTGCGTGTACGTGCGCATCGACCGACTGCGCGTGTATCCGATCTCGATGCCCCCGCCGATCAGCAGGGCCACGCCCGAGACGACCATCAGCCAGCCGGGCGCGCCCAGTAACTGGCCGAGCGGGCCGGCACCGGCGATGTAGACGGCGGCGAGCAGCACCTTGAAGCCGCCGTCGGCGATGGCCCCCACCGTCCGGCGGGTCACCCGCGCTGCCACGACCTGGTCCATGAGCGTCCCCCTCGGAACTCGTTTCCGTTGGATCCGTAACGAGATTACGGCAATAATCAAACTATGAGAATGACGAGAGCGGAGGCGAAGGAACGCAACCGCCGCGCCTTGCTGGATGCCGCGTTCCAGGTCGTCTCCCGGGACGGGTACCGGGCCAGGCTCGATGAGATCGCCGACCGCGCCGACCTGACCACCGGCGCCATCTACTCACTGTTCGGGAGCAAGAACGGCCTGGTGGTCGCTCTGGTCGCCGACTACCTGCGGCCGTACTACGAGGAGATCGAGCAGGCCGTTCCGGCTGGACTCGATCTGCAGGAAGCGGTCGACGCCTTTGCCCGGTACTACCGGCGCAGTTGTGACGCCCCGGACGCGCTGTCCCGCCTGTCGCTCCAGATCACCCTGCTGGACATGGCCCTGCACGACCCGGACCTGAGGGCCCGGCTCGCCACGTCCGTCCGGGCGCAGGAGAACCATCTGATCGCGCTGTTCACCGGAAGGTCGCACAACGGAAGCGTGGTGACGTCGCACCAGGCACAACGCCTGACCACCGCGCTCAGGGCGCTGTTCGTCGGCCTCGGCCAGGGCGTCCCCCTCGGCCTTGCCCCTGGCGCCGACGAGCAGTACTTCGCCGACACCGCCCGCGCTCTGGTGTCCGGGATGTCCCTCATCGCTGCGACTGAATGAAGTCGAAGCGGTCGGGGCCCAGTGGATCCTCAGGCGTCAGGCTTCTCAGGGCCGGCCGTGTGGAGAACGCTCGTCAGACGTGCAAGCCCCTCCGGCCCGTAGCCGTCCGCGACGGCGCGGTCGATGATGCCTCGGGCCGCGGTGAGCATTCCCACGTCGATTCCGTGGCCGGCGGCGGTGTTGATGATGTGTGTGATCCCGGATGCCGCGGAGGCGATCGTGGACCGGTCCCCGGGATAGCGGCCGCTCCGGATCTGCTGGGCGAAACGCTGGATCATCTCCGGGAGGAGTCCGCCGATGCCGGTGGCGAAGGCCGCGAACCGTTCGGGCGCGATGCCCTCGGCCGACGCGAGAGCGAAGGCGTGCGCAATGCCGTTGACCGAGGTGGCGAAGATGTCCAGGAGCGCGACCTCGTAGGCGGACGCCAGGCCGGGGTCGTCCCCGAGGTGCACCGTGGTGCCGCCCGTCGCGGCCATGGTCTCCTGAACGGCCTCGTGGACATCATGGGCGCCGCTGAAGAGGACGGTGGCGGACGGAGTGCCCATCGCCGGTGTCGGAGTCAGGATGGCGCCGTCCAGGTAGCCGATCCCGTGCGAAGAAGCCCACCGCGACATCTGGCGGGCCTGGGCCGGTTCTCCGCTGGTGAGGTTGACCAGGTACCGGTTCCCCCACCCCGTCGGCGAGGATTCGAGCGTGGCCCGCACCGCGTCGTAGTCGATCAGGCAAGTGATGATCACCTGCCCGGCCGCCACCGCCTCCCGGACCGAGTCGGCGGTCGCCACCCCTCGGCCGAGGAGGTCTCCGGCCCTCCCGGGCGTGCGGTTCCACACGGTCACCGGATGGCGGGCCGTGAGGAAGGCGGAGGCCAGGGCGCGACCCATCGGGCCGAGGCCGAGGACGGTGACGGGCGTGAGGCGGGTGTTCTCGTCAGAGGTTTCGATCATGTCTCGAACGCTAAACCTTCACATTGACGTCAAGGTCAAGCGCTGTTGGACTGTTCCTCATGAGGATCGGTGAACTGTCACGACGCACCGGCGTGAGCCAGCGCTCCCTGCGCTATTACGAAGAGCAGGGGCTGCTCACCCCGACACGCCTGCCGAACGGATACCGCGACTACGACGAACACACCGTCACCACCGTGCGACGCATCCAGGTCCTGCTCTCCGCGGGACTCGGCACATCCACCGTCGCAGAGATCCTTCCCTGCGCCGTCGACGACAGCGTCGTCCTGTCCGGGCGGTGCCCGGAACTCATCGACGGCCTGGCGAAAGAGCGCCGCCGGATCAACGCGGCGATCCACGACCTGATCACCGCTCGCGACATCCTCGACTCCCTCATCGGACGCCCCCTGTACGCCCGGGCCGTCCCTGCGCGCTGAAGCCGAGGGGCATCCACACCGCCGGACGGGCCGTCTGATGCCGGCGGGGTGTGGTCGAGCGGGTGGTTCCGGTCCGCGGCTGCTCAGTCGATGCAGAACTCGTTGCCCTCGATGTCCTGCATCGGGATGCACGAGTCATTGCCGTCATACAGCGTTTGTACGTGTACGGCGCCGAGCGGGACCAGCCGTGCGCATTCGGCCTCGAGTGCGGCGAGGCGCTCTGCCCCCACGAGTCCGGTGCCGACCCGCACGTCGAGATGCACCCGGTTCTTGGCGGCCTTCCCCTCGGGGACGCGCTGGAAGTACAGCCGCGGGCCGACCCCGGAGGGATCACTGCAGGCGAACCATGAATCCCGCTGCTCAGGTGGCTGCGAGTCCTTGAAGTCGTCCCACGTGGCAAACCCCTCGGGCGGCGGCGGTACGACGTACCCCAACACCTCGCACCAGAAACGGGCCAGGCGCTCGGGTTCCGCGCAGTCGAAGGTGACTTGGAACTTCTTGATCGACGTCATGGGTCCACCGTATGGGCGCGCGTCGACGACAGGGTCCCTGCATGAACGTTCGTGTCGAGATCATCAGAGAACCGAGCAGGGATCTCGTCGACGCCTTCGACAGGCTGCTGCCGCAGCTGTCCTCGACGGCAAAGCCTTTCGACCACGAAGCGGTGCACCGGACGGTGAGCTGCAACGCCAGCACCGTGCTCGTCGCCCGGACGTCCGAGGCGATCGTCGGCACTCTGACTCTGGTGATGTCGCCGCTGCCGTCCGGATTGCGGGCCCGCATCGAAGACGTGGTCGTCGACAGCACGGCGCGAGGTCAGGGAGTCGCCGGCCTTCTCATCGAGGAGGCTGTGCGGATCGCCCGCGAGGCCGGCGCCCGGACGCTGGATCTCACCTCCCGGCCGGATCGCGCGGCAGCGAACCGGCTCTATGAGCGTCTCGGGTTCCGTACCAGGCAGTCGACCGTCTACCGTTTCCCGCTCGACCGGTAGAGGACGCCGTCCTCGCAGGGCCGTGGATCTGCTGAAGCTCAGCGAGATCGCCACTCGGCAGCGGTAGTTGGGCGGGGTCGGGCACCAGCGTGTCCCGGCGTCGATGTGCCCTGGCCGACATGGCGGAGGATCACAACGAAGTTGGTGCTTCAGAGACGGGGGCGACCTGAGCGCCGCCTCGGACCATGTGAGCCGTGCCGGGACGCCTCGCATGTCCTTCGGCCCTCGGACTTCCGCCGAGCACGACGGCCAGGCCGTGGCCAACGACTACGACTACGACTACGACTACGACTACGACTACGACAGCCTTGCCGAGGCGTACGCGGCCGAGAGCGAGTCCGACCTCCACAACGGCTGCTGCGCGCGGCCCGCGATCCTTGACCTGGCTGGTGACGTGGCCGGGCGCAGGATCCCTGGCGTCGGGTGCGGCGCCGGCCCCGTGTTCGAGGCGCTGCGCGAGCGCGGTGCCGTCGTGACCGGCGTCGAACCCGGTACCAGGCTGCTGGAGTTGGGCCCGGCAGCGGCTCGGTGAGGACGCGGCCCCACGTCAGGCCGGCCTGGGCGGCGCTCCGCTGCCGTTCCCCGACGGCCGCGTTCGACGAGGCCATCGCATGCCTGGTCTCCTGTGTACTACCTGGAAGCCCGGAACACGCCGCTGGCCGGACTGCGCCGTGTACCGGCGCCCGGCGGCCGACCCATCGTGGCCGTCAGCCTCCCTTCGTCCACCGCCTGAGGCCGGGGAGCATGTGGCTGAGGCGACTGGTATCCGGGTTCAAGCCGCTCGAAGCGCGGCCTCTGGACGCGGCACCACGGCATCGGGCGCCCTCGCCGGGCCTTGACCCGATGTCTCAGGCAGGATGCGGCACAGCCACGGCGATCTCGCGCACCCGGTCCTCCGCGATCCCGGAGCGTCGATGAAGGGTCGCCTGCCGACCGGTCGCGTGTGGGCGTTGGTCTTCAGTTGGTGGTGCCCTCGGAACAGAGCGCGCGCTTGGTGCTGAGCCAGCCGAAGTACGGCCTCTCGGCCTCTCGGCCTCTCGGCCTTCCCGTGTTCCACATCGCAAGGGCCCGGGCGAGCCTGGCGAGCTGTCACGAGAAGGGCATTGCCATGCGATCGGTTCCGATATATCGTTGAGGCATCGCGAACGATACGCGATGCAGACGTGACAGATCATCGATGGAATGGAGTGATGGCGATGCGCAGCCACGGATACGAGCACGGGCATCGGCACGAGGGCCACGGGTACCGGGGCCTCGGTGGATTCGAGGGGCGGCGGGCCGCGTTCGGGCCCTTCGGGCCGGGTGGGCCGGGGTTCGGTCCCGGTGGGCCCGGTTTCGGCCCCGGTCCCTGGGGGCCCCGCGGACGAGGTGGCCCGAGGGGGCGGGCGCGGCGCGGCGACGTACGCGCCTCGATCCTGGCCCTCCTGAAGGACCGGCCGATGCACGGCTACGAGATGATCCAGGAGATCGCCGAACGCAGCGGCGGCGCGTGGAAGCCCAGCCCCGGCTCGGTGTACCCCACGCTCCAGCTGCTGGAGGACGAGGGTCTGATCGCCAGCGAGAGCGAGGGTGGCAAGAAGCTGTTCGCGCTCACCGGTGACGGGCGTTCCGTCGCCGACGAGGGCCCGGACGCCCCGTGGGAAGAGGCCTCGCGCGGGGTCGACTGGGAGGCCCTCGGTGAGATCCGGCAGGCCGGCTTCGGTCTGATGGAGGCCTTCAGCCAGGTTTGGAAGACCGGCAGCAAGGAGCAGCGTGAGAAGGCGCTGGCCGTCATCAACGAAGCCCGCAAGAAGCTGTACCTGATCCTCGCCGACGAGCACTGACCCGTACCGAAGGCGCCCCGTGGACCGTCCGCGGGGCGTCTTCGTGGGTCCGCGCCTCAGGCCACCAGTCCGGCCAGCTTGCGCAGGGACTCGTTGAGCGCGGCCGTCGCCGAGTCCTTGAGCTTGCCCGCCATGAGGGAGACGGCGGCGCCCGTGAACTCGCCGTCGATACGGACCACAGTGGCCTCGCCCTGCGGGGTGAGCGTGTAACGCGTTGCGACGGTCACGGCCATGGGCCCCTTGCCGCGTATGGCGAGCACCCGGGCGGGCTCCAGCTCCTCGACGGTCCACTCGACCTCCGCCGGGAAGCCCATCAGCTTCATGTTCTCCTGGAAGGTCCCGCCCACCGCCAGGGTCTCCGGTCCGCCCTTGGGGAAGCTGGTGTGGGTCGCGTTCCACTCCCCGTACGCCGACCAGTCGGTGAGCTGCGCCCATACCTTCTCGGCCTGCGCCTCCATGCGTGCCTCAGCGCTGACTTCGGCCATGCGACCACCCCTTCGTGTCGGGCTACGGTGTCGCGGAACGTAGCTGCAGGGGCCGCAATGTTCAATACTGATGAACCGTCAGGAATGGTGGGGAAATGGTGACATGGAAGGTGAAAGGCAGACGGTGAGGCGGTTGCCTCAGCCGATCCGCCGGATCAGTGCCGCGTCGAACAGGTCCCACGCGTGCGGGAAGGCGCTCTCGTCGTGGCAGTGCCAGGCGTCCCGGAACAGGTCGGCGAGTACGGCGTCGTCCGGGGCGTACACCCGGTAGACGTACTGCTTGCCGTCGACCGCCGGCAGCGCCACGAGCCGGCACTCGGGTGCGCTCTCCATGTACAACGGGGACGAGTGCGGAGGCGTGGCGGTAGCGCCCAGGGTGTACGGCGAGGCGGCGCGCGCGTCCTGCGGGGCGTACCGGCCGGATCTCCGCCAGGTCGGCCGAATCTCCTCCGTAAGGATGAGATTGCGGTCGGCGATGTCCACTCTGTGTGGGACGCGAAGATGGTTCCGCTCGCGGATGACTCGGACCGTAGAGGCTGATGGGGTAGAGGTTGTGCAACCCCGTACTACCCGCGGGAGCGCCCATGACGAGGCGGTTCCGCAGATCGACGACGATGCCGCGCTCGGCGCCGAGCTGGCAGCGGTGGTCGCAGGTGCCCGCCGGAGGGCCGTCCGGGACGGGGACCGGCAGATCGACACCGCCCATCTGCTGCACTCCCTCCTGGAGCACGACCCCGAAGTCCGTGCCGCCGTCGGGGACCCGCAGCGGCTCGCGAGGCTGCTCGGCTACCTCGTGCAGCGCAGCATCGGCTACGGCCTGCGCTGGCAGGGCAGCGTGGAGGACTCCGGCGCCCTCGCCGTCGTACCCGCCCCGGCGGCCCGCGTCCTCGCGCGCGACACCCGCGACGCCCCCGCCTGGTCGCCCGCCGCGGCCGCCGCCATGAGCGGCGCCCGCGAGCGGGCCCGGCGCCGCGGCGAGCTCCGCCCCGCCGGCACCGATCTGCTCGGCGCGCTCGCCGCGGACCCCGGTGCCCGCGCGGTCGAGGTCCTCGAACGCGCCGGCGTCTCCGCACTCGACCTGGGCGCCCGGATCGACGCGGGCGACGAGGAGTACGCGGGCGACGGGGGCGCGAGCTGCTGAACCGCTGAACCCGGAGAGGCCGGAGAGCCGGCCGGTTGTCGGCGGCCGGGCGGTCCGGTCCGTGAGACAGGTGTCAAGGGGCGTGACGCTCATGTCGCCGCCTGTCATCATGTGCCGGTGCAGACGTCTGAAAACAGTCGGGGCAGTCACGGCAAAGGTGCCGGACTGGGTCTCGCGCTCGTGTCGGCGCTGGCCTTCGGCGGGTCCGGGGTGGCCGCGAAACCACTGATCGAGGCGGGACTCGACCCGCTCCACGTGGTGTGGCTGCGGGTCACCGGCGCCACCCTGGTCATGCTGCCGCTCGCCGTACGCCACCGGAGCCTGCCGCGCCGCCGGCCCGCACTGCTCGCCGGGTTCGGACTGCTCGCCGTCGCCGGTGTCCAGGCCTGCTACTTCGCCGCGCTCTCCCGGATCCCCGTGGGCGTGGCACTGCTCGTCGAATACCTGGCCCCGGCCCTGGTGCTGGGCTGGGTGCGGTTCGTCCAGCGGCGGCCGGTGACCCGCGCCGCCGCGCTCGGCGTCGTCCTCGCGGCCGGCGGCCTCGCCTGTGTCGTCGAGGTCTGGTCGGGACTGAGCTTCGACGCGCTCGGCCTGCTGTTCGCGCTCGCCGCCGCCTGCTGCCAGGTCGGCTACTTCGTCCTCGCCGACCAGGGCAGCGACGCGGGCGAGGAGGCCCCGGACCCGCTCGGCGTCATCGCGTACGGCCTGCTCGTCGGCGCCGCTGTGCTGACCGTGGTGGCCCGTCCCTGGAGCATGCGCTGGTCGGTGCTGACCGGCTCCGCGGAGATGAACGGCACCGCCGTACCCGCCGTCGTCCTGCTGGCCTGGATCGTGCTGATCGCCACGGTCGCCGCGTACGTCACCGGGGTGCTCTCGGTGCGGCGGCTGTCGCCGCAGGTCGCCGGGGTCGTCGCCTGCCTGGAGGCGGTGATCGCGACCGTGCTGGCCTGGGTGCTGCTCGGCGAGCACCTCTCGGCGCCGCAGATCGCCGGTGGCCTGGTCGTCCTGGTCGGCGCGTTCATCGCGCAGTCCTCCACCCCGGCCAAGAACTCCGCCGGGCCCGTCGCCTCGGGCGGCCCGGAAAGGGAGTTGTCGGCGCGCCAGACGTCCGCCTAGGGTTCCCGCCATGCCGTCCGCCCTCGTTCTTCCGCCCCCGGCCGCCTGAGGCGGGCCTCCGGGACACCCGCCCGGCGCGTGTGCGCCGGGCCGGACGGTGCTGCCCGCAGACGAAGTCCGCGCGCCCCGCTGAAAGCGGGTCGCCTTCGAACTTCCGCACCCCGTCGGTGCGTTGCTGCGGAGAGACTCTCTTGTCGACGAACCCGAACGCCGCTTCCGGCCTGCCCGTCGGGCGTGGCCTGCTCTGTCTGATCGTCACCGGTGCCGCCTGGGGCACCGCCGGCGCGACCGCCTCTCTGGTCTACCGGACCAGCGACATGGGCGCCCTCGCCCTGTCGTTCTGGCGCTGCGCGCTGGGGCTGCTGTTGCTGCTGGCCGGGCGCGGGCTGCGCTCGAACACCCGGAAGACCCGGCCGGCCCCGGCCGAACCGCCGGCCCGCCGGATGGTCCGGGTCCTCGTCACGGGCCTCGGGCTGGCGGTGTTCCAGACCGCGTACTTCGCCGCCGTGGAGTCGACCGGGCTCGCCGTGGCCACCGTCGTCGCCCTCGGCGCGGGACCCGTGCTCATCGCGCTCGGCGCCCGGCTCCTGCTCGGCGAACTGCTCGGCGCGGGAGGTGTCCTGGCCGTCGGCGGCGCGCTCGCCGGGCTGGCCGTGCTGACCTTCGGCGGCTCGGCCGCGACGGTCCGCCCGGCGGGCGTGCTGCCGGCGCTGCTGTCGGCCGCGGGCTACGCGGTCATGACCCTGCTGACCCGCTGGTGGGGGAGGGGCGGCGCGGTCGATGCCTCCGACACCACCGTCGGGGCCCTCGCGGTGACCGCCCTGTGCCTGCTGCCGTTCGCCCTGCACGAGGGGCTGCTCCCGCACACCGCCCACCCGGCCCGGCTGCTGTGGCTCCTCTGCTACATCGCCGCCGTACCGACCGCTCTCGCATACGCCCTGTACTTCGCCGGAGCGGCCGTCGTACGGTCCGCCACCGTCTCCGTGATCATGCTGCTGGAGCCGGTGACCGCGGCCGTGCTCGCCGTCGCGCTGCTCGGCGAACGACTCACGGCGGCGACCACGGCCGGCACCCTGCTGATGCTCACCGCGGTCACGGGCCTGGCGATGAGCGAGTCACGCGGAGCCGGCCGGCGGGGGTCGATCCCGGTGTGACCGCCGGTCGGAGCGGGTGCGGCCTGCGTGCGGCCGGTCCGCGCGGGGGCGATCCGGGGGGACCGGTTCTGCGTGGGGTCCGTGAGGTGTCGTGGTGTCCCGCTGGTGCTCACTGCGGTTGAGGTTTTGGTGGTGAGCGAGGCCCGCGGCGAAGAGCCGGCGGGGGCCGATCCCGGTGTGGCGGGTCCGCGTGTGACCGGCAGGTGCGGGGCCAGCCTGGGTACGGCCGGCCCTGCGTGGGCAGGCCCGCGTGGGATCCGTGTGGTGGCGCGGCCCTACTGCTTCGTGAGGTAGTCCGGCAGCGCGATGCCGGCGGCCAGGTCGGTGTTGGGGATGGGCGTGTCGTAGCCCTTGCGGAGCGGGACGACGCCGGCCCAGTGCGGCAGGGCGAGGTCCTCGGGCTCGTCGTTCGCGCCGCCGCTGCGGACCTTGGCCGAGACCTCGTCCAGATCCAGTCGGATCACCGCGGTGGCGGCCAGCTCCTTCTTGTTCGCGGGCCGGGAGTCGGCGGCCCGGCCCGGCACGACGTGGTCCACCAGCGCGTCCAGGGCGAGACGCCGCTCCTCGGGGTCGGTTACCTGGTGGGCGATGCCGTGCACCACCACGGAGCGGTAGTTGATCGAGTGGTGGAAGGCGGAGCGGGCCAGCACCAGCCCGTCCACGTGGGTGACCGTGAGGCACACCGGCAGCCCCGGGTCGGCCGCGCCGGACATCCGCAGCGGACGGGAGCCGGTGGACCCGTGGACGTAGAGCCGCTCACCGACCCGGCCGTAGAGCGTCGGCAGCACCACGGGAGCCCCGTCCCGGACGAAGCCGAGGTGGCACACGTACCCCTCGTCGAGTATCGCGTGGACCAGTTCCTTGTCGTACGACGCACGGTCCGCGGAGCGCGTGGGCACGGTGCGGTCGGTCGGGGTGTAGGCGGCGGCCCGGGATTCCTCGGTCGTCCCCTGCATGACGGTCCTCCATGGCGAGCGAGCTGTGACGAGCCGCATTGCGACCCGTATTGCACTAGTGCATAATTGGCTTTGTGCTAGGAGAGTATCGGATCGAGGGGCGCGGCGCAGCAGAGATTGCGGCCGGAATCGAGGGCGCGGTCGGTGCCGGGGAGCTGGCGCCGGGGCAACCCCTGCCGCCTATGCGGGAGTTGGCGGCTCGGCTGGGCGTGAATCCCAACACGGTCGCGGCCGCCTATCGCACCCTGCGCGAGCGCGGGGTGATCGAGACGGCCGGCCGCCGGGGCAGCCGGGTGCGTCCCAGGCCGGCCACCACCGGACGCGAGGAACTGCGCGTGGAGGTCCCCGCCGGGGGCCGCGACCTGGCCTCCGGCAACCCGGACCCGGCCCTGCTGCCCCGCCTCGCCCCGGCCCTCACCGCGGCGGCGCAGGAGGGCGACCGGTGCCCCGTCCGCTACGGCGACGACCCCGTCGACGCGGGCCTCGTCCGCCTCGCCCGCGCCGAACTCGACGCCGACGGGGTCCCCGAGGGCCCGCTCACGGTGACGTCCGGCTCCCTCGACGCCGTCGAACGCGTCCTGTCGGCCCACCTCAGGCCGGGTGACGCCGTCGCCGTCGAGGACCCGGGCTGGGGCAGCGTCCTGGACCTGATCCCCGCGCTGGGCCTGCGCATCCTTCCGGTGGCAGTGGACGACGACGGCCCGCGGCCCGAAGACCTGCGCGCGGCCCTCGGCTCCGGGGCCCGCGCCCTGATCGTCACCGACCGCGCCCAGAACCCGACCGGCGCCTCGGTGACCGCCACGCGTGCGCGTGCGCTGCGCGCGGTCCTGCGCGACCATCCGGGGACCGTGCTGATCGAGGACGACCACGGTCACGGCATCGTCGACCTTCCGCTGCATCCCCTCGCGGGCGTCACCCGCCACTGGGCCGTCGTCCGCTCCGCCTCCAAGACCTACGGCCCCGACCTGCGCGTGGCGGTCCTCACCGGCGACCCGGTCACCGTCGACCGGGTGCGCGGCCGCCAGCGGCTGGGCCCGGGCTGGGTCAGCCTGCTGCTGCAACGGGCCGTGGTCCGGCTGTGGCAGGAGGGCGCCGTGGACCGCACGGCGGTGGCACGGTCGTACGGCGCGCGCAGGGACGCGCTGCTCGACGCCCTCGCGGACCGGGGCGTCGTCGGCCACGGCCGCAGCGGCATGAACGTCTGGATCCCGGTCCCCGACGAGACGGGCGCGGTGGCCCGCCTCGTCCAGTCCGGCTGGGCGGTGGCCCCGGGCGCCCGCTTCCGCCTGAACAGCCCCCCGGCGATCCGCGTCACCGTCTCGATGCTCACGGAGAAGGACATCGCCCCCCTGGCGGAGGCGGTGGCGGCAGCGGTACGGCGGTCTCCGGCGCGCGTCTACGGGTGAACGCTCCCTCGGCGGGGCCGGGGAAGTCCGCCGCGGTTCTGCAGTGCCCCGAAGGGGCGCGGGGCCGGGCCTGGCATGCGGCTGCCGCCGCGTGGGCCCGACCGGCCAGGACGGCGCCCAGAGGACCGACGGCACACCGCGGCACTGCCAGCGGAGCGCTCAGGCGCCCTTCCGTCCCCGCACCTGTGTCAGCGCGGCCCCCGCCAGCACGATCACCGCTCCCACCGGTGTGGTCCAGTGCAGCGACTCCCCGAGGAGCGCGACGCCGGCGGCGGTGGCGATGACCGGGATGAAGTACGTGACCATCTGCGCGGTCGTCGGGCCGACCTCCGCGACCAGGCCGTACTGGATCAGCACCGCAAGTCCCGTCCCCAGGGCGCCCAGCGCGGCGATCGCCAGCAGGGGCACCGGCGAGAGATGCGTGGGGAAACCGGCGAACAGTGGTGTCACCACGGCCAGTTGGAGTGTCGCGAGCAGCAGCTGCGCCCCGGTCATCGACAGGTGGGAGTTGCCGGTTCCGGCGAGTGTCCGGCGGACGTGGATCCAGCCGACGGGATAGCTCAGCGAGGCCAGCAGCGCCAGTGCCGTACCCGTGGCGTCCAGGCCGTGGAAGCCCTGCCAGACGCCGAGCACGGTCAGCACCCCGAGGAAGCCCAGGCCGAGGCCGGCCACGCGGACCCGGGTCGGCCGGTCCTCGGAGAGGGCGACCAGGGACAGGGCCATGCCCCACAGGGGCGAGGTCGCGTTGCAGATGCCGGCCAGCGTGGACGGGATCGTCAGCTCGGAGTAGGCGAAGAGGGAGAAGGGGAGGGCGTTCAGGAAGAACGCGGCGACCGCCATGCGACCCCACAGGCGGGCCCCGCGGGGTAGCCGCTCGCGCTTGACCGCCATCGCCGTGGCCAGCACCGCCGTGCCGAACACCAGCCGTCCGAGGGTGACCTGGAACGGCGCGTAGCCGTCCGTCCCGACCTTGATCAGGAGGAAGCTGAAGCCCCAGATCAGGGACAACGCGCCGAAGCGGAGCCGCCAGTCGAGGCGGGGGCGGGGCCGGGACGGGGACTCGGCGGACGTGGGGGACGTCGAGGACTGGGCTCGGGGTGTGGTGACCGTGCTGCGCATGGTTTCACGATGCCCGGAGACAACCTCGTAGCACAATCGAGTTTTGTCACGCGATATCTCTTAGAATCGCTTACATGTTGAACCTGGAGCGCCTGCGCACCCTGGACGCCCTCGCCCGGCACGGCTCGGTCAGCGCCGCCGCCGAGGCGCTGCACGTCACCACGTCCGCCGTCTCCCAGCAGCTGGGCAAGCTGGAGCGGGAGGTCGGCCAGCAGCTCCTCGCCAAGAACGGCCGGGGCGTGCGACTCACGGACGCCGGCCGGCTGCTGTCGGAGCACGCGGGCCGGATCCTCTCGCAGGTCGAGCTGGCCGAGTCCGATCTGGAGGCGCAGCGCGGGCAGGTCGTCGGCGAGCTGCGGCTGTCGGCGTTCCCGACGGCTGCCCGAGGGCTCTTCCCGGCCGCGCTCGGCACGCTGCGGGGCCGGCATCCGGGGCTGCGCGTGCGTTCGACCGAGCTGGAGCCGGAGCAGGGCATCGCCGGTGTCGTGCGCGGTGACCTCGATCTCGCGGTGGTCCTGGACTGGTACAACAAGCCGATGCCGGTGCCCGACGGCCTGGTCAAGGCCCCGCTGCTGGACGATCCGGCCGATGTCGCCATGCCGGTGGGCCATCCGCTGGCCCACCGGGAAGAGGTGGACCTCGCCGAGTTCGCCGACGACGAGTGGATCACCTGGGCCGAGGGCGAGTTCTGCCACGAGTGGCTCACCTTCACCCTGCGCTCCAGGGGCATCGAGCCGATCGTCGGCCACCGCGCCAGCGAGACCCACACCCAACTCGGCCTCGTCGCCTCCGGGCTGGGCGTGTGCATCGCCCCGCGCCTGGGCCGGAACCCGGTGCCGGAGGGTGTGGTGCTGGTCCCGCTGGTCCAGCGCGTGCGCCGCCATGTCTACGTCGTCTGGCGCGCGGACGCCGACCGCCGCCCCTCCATCCGGGCGGCGGTCGAGGCCCTGCGGACGGCGGCGCGGTCGGTGGACTGAGCCCCCCGGCCCGCCCGCCCGCCGGGCGTGCGTAGCGCCCAACTGCCCTACGCCGCGCCCAGCTTCGTGAAGTCCCAGGAGACGATCTTCTCCGGGGTCAGCCGGACCCAGGCGTGCCGGCCGTCGTGCGGCATCTCGTCCAGGCCGAAGTTCTTCCGCGCGAACAGCGTCTCGGCCGTGTCGAGTTCGGCGCACAGCTCGCCCGTACGGGGCGCCTCGCCCACGAACTCCACCCGGCCGGCCAGCTCGACCCCGCGCAACTGGTCGTACTCCTCGCCCGAGTCGACCACCACGGCCACGCGCGGATCGCGGCACAGCTGGGTCCAGCGCCTGCTGCGCACCACCGAGTACAGCCACAGCGAGGTGCCGTCCCAGGCGAACCACAGTGCGCTGACGTGCGGCGCGCCGTCCGCCGAGACGGTCGCCACCCGGCAGGTGCGCTGTGCGGTGAGGAACGTGTCCAGCTCACCGGGCGTCATCATGATCCTGCGGCCCCGGCGCTGTTCGGTCACGGTCATGCGGCCCCCTCTTCTCCCACGCCGTGTCGGCGAACTATCGTGTCCCGGTGATCCTCTGACATCTCGTCAGAAAAGGAAATGGGTATGCCGTCGCACGCACAGCTCAGCGAACTCCTCGATCCCGCGAGCACCGTCCTGCTCACCGTGGAGTGCCAGCAGGGGGTCGTCGGCCCGGACAGCGCGCTGCCCGAACTCGCCCGCGAGGCGCGCTCCTCCGGTGCCCTGCGCAACGTCGCCCGGCTGGTCGCCGCCGCCCACCACAGCGGGGTCCAGGTGATCCACGCCATCGCCGAGCGCCGCCCGGACGGCCGGGGCGCGAGCCGCAACGCCCGGCTGTTCCGGGCCGCCGAGCGGCTTGCGGTGCGGCAGCTGGCGGGCAGCACCGCCGTGCGGGTCGCGCCGCCGATCGAGGTCACCGAGGAGGACATCGTCGTACGACGGCTGCACGGGCTGTCCCCGGTGCACGGCACGGAGGTCGACGCCCTGCTGCGCAACCTCGGCTGCCGCACGCTGGTCGTCACCGGGGTCTCCGCCAACGTGGCGATACCCAACGCGGTGTTCGACGCGGTCAACCTCGGCTACACCGTCGTCGTCCCGGCCGACGCGGTCGCGGGAGTGCCCGCCGAGTACACTCCCGCGATGATCCGGCACACCCTCGCGCTGGTCGCCACGGTCGCGACCACCGACGAGGTGCTCGGCTGCCTGCAACGGCCACGCGGGCGCGGCTGAACCGGCTCAGGCCAGCGTGATGTTCTCGCCCGAGACGCTGATCTTCTCGGCGGCCAGCGGCTGCGTCGCCGGACCCTGCTTCACGCTGCCGTCCGCGACCGAGAAGTGGCTGTTGTGACAGGGGCAGACGATGACGCCGCCCGACACGCTGCCCACCGCGCACCCCTGGTGGGTGCACTTGGCCGAGAACGCCTTGAACGTGCCCGCCGTCGGCTGGGTCACGACCACGCCCTGGTCCTTGAAGATCTTGCCGCCGCCCTCGGGGATGTCGCTGGTCCTGGCGAGCGCGGTGCCGCCGCCGTTCTGGGACGCCCCGGAGGACGCGGACGCCCCGCCGGTGGCGGCGCCGGACCCGGTCGAGCCCGTCGTACCGGTCGATCCGGATCCGCTGCCGGTCGTGCTGGACGAGCTGTCGTCGCTCGAACCGCAGGCGGTCAGCGCGGCGGCGAGACCCGCCGCTCCGGCCGCCGTCACGACGGTACGGCGGGCCGGTCCGGCCGACGGCTGGGGCGATGCGGTGGTCATGTGGATTTCCCTTCCGCGGAGCTTCTCGTGATCCGTCCAGGGGTACGGCGCCCGGGCACCACCCGTTCAGCCGGGCACCCGGATCCTTGCGGCCGGGACATGAGACGGCCGTAAGCCGGAGCTGTCCATGAGCTGTCAGCCTCGCCCCAGTAGCCTGGGTCGATGCTCAAGGAAGTCACCGCGACCCGCTACATCACGCCGCTGCGTGAGGGCGGCTCGCTGCCGGGGCTCGTCGAGGCCGCCGGCGCCGACGGCTACGCGACGTATGTCATCAAGTTCACCGGAGCCGGACAGGGCCGCAAGACCCTGGTCGCCGAGGTGGTGTGCGGCGAGCTCGCCCGGCGCCTCGGATTCCGGATGCCCCGGCTGGTCACCGTCGAGCTGGACTCCGTGCTCGGACTCGGCGAGCCCGAGCAGCAGGTGCAGGACCTGCTGCGGTCCAGCGGCGGCGTCAACCTTGGCATGGACTTCCTCTCCGGCGCCCTCGGCTTCGACCCGCTCGCCTTCCCGGTGAGCCCCGAGGAGGCCGGCCGGATCGTCTGGTTCGACGCGCTGATCAACAACGTGGACCGCTCCTGGCGCAATCCGAACCTCCTCGTGCACCGGGGCGAGCTGTGGCTCATCGACCACGGCGCGACGATGATCTGGCACCACAACTGGCCCTCCGCCGAGGCCTCCGCGGCCCGCCCCTACGACGCCGGCGACCACACCCTCGCCCGGTTCGCCCCGGACGTCGCCGCCGCCGCGGCCGACCTCGCGCCGCGGGTCACCGAGGACCTGCTCGCCGAGGTCACCGCCGAGATCCCCGACGCCTGGCTCGCCGACGAGCCCGGCTTCGACACCCCGGACGACCTGCGCCGGGCGTACGCACGGCCGCTGCTCGCCCGCGCGGCCGTCATCGCCGAGCGCATCACCGGCATCGGCTCCGGCTCCAGCGCCGGTTCCGGCTCCCAGGAGGGCAAGTGAGCGAGACCCACATCCACATGGCCGGGCACGTCGTCGAGCGGCACATCACGCGGGCGGGCCAGGGCGGCGACCGGGACGTGTTCGAGTACGCCCTGCTGCGGATCGTCCCGCGCGTGGAGCGCGGTGAGTGCGTCAACGCGGGCGTGGTCGTCTACAGCCGGGCCACGGCCTACGTCGGCGCCCGCACCCATCTGGACGAGGCCCGGCTGCTCGCCCTCGACCCGGCGGCCGACGTGGCCGGGATCCGGGCCGCGCTCGGCGCGGTCGAGCTGCACTGCGCGGGCGGCGAAGGAGCCGGGCAGGCCGCCCGGGACGACGCCGGGCGCCGCTTCCGCTGGCTGATCGCGCCCCGTTCCACCGTCGTCCAGCCCGGCCCGGTGCACACCGGGCTGACCACCGACCCGGCGGCCGAGACCGAGCGCCTGCTCGACCTTCTGGTGAGGTAATGGATCACACGCACCCGGTGTGGCGTTGACACCGGGTGCCAGGGCTTCTAGCGTCACCTGTACTGAAGGTACTAAGCGGTCGCTCACCGCACGAGGGGCTCTCCCGCCGAGGGCCCCGCCAGGTTCTCTCAAGGGCGAGGAGAAGCAATGTCCACCACTGAACAGCGGGTCGCGGTCGTCACCGGCGCGGCGCGCGGCATCGGCGCCGCCACCGCCGTACGGCTGGCCGCCGAGGGTCGCGCGGTCGCCGTGATCGACCTCGACGAGGCCGCCTGCAAGGACACCGTCGAGAAGATCACCGCCGCCGGCGGCAAGGCGATCGCGGTCGGCGCGGACGTCTCCGACGAGACGCAGGTCGAGGCGGCCGTCGCCCGGATCGTCGAGGAGCTGGGCGCCCCGACGATCCTCGTCAACAACGCGGGCGTGCTCCGTGACAACCTGCTGTTCAAGATGAGCGTCTCCGACTGGGACACCGTCCTGAACGTGCACCTGCGCGGCTCGTTCCTGATGACCAAGGCCGTCCAGAAGCACATGGTCGAGGCGGGCTTCGGCCGTGTGGTCAACCTGTCCTCGTCCTCCGCGCTCGGCAACCGCGGCCAGGCCAACTACTCCGCCGCCAAGGCCGGTCTCCAGGGCTTCACCAAGACCCTCGCCATCGAGCTGGGCAAGTTCGGCATCACCGCCAACGCCGTCGCCCCCGGCTTCATCGCCACCGAGATGACCAAGGCCACCGCCGACCGCGTCAAGATGGACTTCGAGGACTTCAAGAAGGCCGCCGCGGGCGCGATCCCGGTGCAGCGCGTCGGCGAGCCCGAGGACATCGCCAACGCCATCGCCTTCTTCACCGGCGAGGCGGCCGGCTTCGTCTCCGGCCAGGTGCTGTACGTGGCCGGCGGACCGCTCGACTAAGCAACGCTGAGGACCTGGGGACACATCGACATGACTGAACTCCCGGAGCTGTCCGGCAAGGTCGCCCTCGTCACGGGCGCGAGCCGCGGCATCGGCTACGGCGTCGCCGAGGCACTGGTCGCCCGCGGCGACCGCGTGTGCATCACCGGCCGCAACGAGGACGCCCTCAAGGAGGCCGTCGAGAAGCTCGGCGCCGAACGCGTCATCGGCGTCGCCGGCAAGGCGCACGACCTCGCCCACCAGGCCGAGGCCGTCGAGCGCACCATGGAGGCCTTCGGCCGCCTCGACCACCTGGTGAACAACGCGGGCACCAACCCGGTGTTCGGGCCCATCGCGGACCTCGACCTGGACGTCGCCCGCAAGGTCTTCGAGACCAACGTGATCTCCGCGCTCGGCTTCGCCCAGAAGACCTGGCACGCCTGGCAGAAGGACAACGGCGGCGCGATCGTCAACATCGCCTCGGTCGCGGGCCTCGCGCCCTCGCCGTTCATCGGCGCCTACGGCGTCAGCAAGGCCGCGATGATCAACCTGACCCAGCAGCTGGCGCACGAGTTCGCGCCGAAGGTGCGGGTCAACGCGATCGCCCCGGCCGTCGTGAAGACCAAGTTCGCGCAGGCCCTGTACGAGGGCCGGGAGGAGGAGGCCGCCGCCTCCTACCCGCTCGCGCGGCTCGGCGTGCCCTCCGACATCGGCGGGGCCGCGGCCTTCCTCACCTCCGCGCAGTCCGACTGGATCACCGGTCAGACACTCGTCGTGGACGGCGGCATCTTCCTCAACGCCGGCGTGGGCTGAGCCACGGTCCGGGCGCCGATTTTCGGACGGATCGGCGCCCGGAACGCTCATCGGGTCCGCACAGCGGACTGACAACGTCGTCATCGATTCGACACCGCTTGATCACCGCTTTTTTGATCAAGAGCCCTTGTCCCAGGAGAGGTTCAGAGGATCGAACGCTGCGGTATGGTCTGCCGACCCTTGGTACGGCGGATCGAGGAGCGTGCGCGTGTTCAACCGGAACCGAAGCCTGCGTGTCGTCGCGGCGATCGCGTCCCTGTCTCTGACGGCCGGCTGCGGAATGCTGTCCGGCGGCAGCGGTGACGGCAAGGGCCCCATCGTCGTCGGCACCACCAGCGCGCCCAGCACGCTGGACCCGGCGGGCGCCTGGGACGGTTCCTGGGAGCTGTACCGGAACATCTACCAGACGCTCCTCGCCTATCCGAACGGCGCCACCACCCCGCAGCCCGACGCCGCCCGGAGCTGCTCCTTCACCGACTCCGGCAGCCGTACGTACCGCTGCGAGCTGCGCTCGGGCCTGAAGTTCTCCGACGGCGACCCGCTGAACGCGAACGCCGTCAAGTACTCCATCGACCGCATCCGCACGATCAGCGCCCCCGGCGGCCCCGCCGGACTGCTCGGCAGCCTGGACCGGGTGCAGGCGCTCGGTGACCGCGAGATCGTCTTCCACCTCAACCAGCCCGACGCCACCTTCCCGTTCGTGCTGGCCACCCCCGCCATGTCGATCGTCGACCCGAACGACTACCCGGCGCGCTCCCTGCGCAAGGACACCGCGGTCAACGGCTCCGGGCCGTACACCCTGCGCTCCTACACGGAGGGCAAGCAGGCCGTCCTCGCCGCCAACGGCAGCTACAACGGCTTCGCCGAGCGGCAGAACGACGCGGTGACCATCCGCTACTTCCAGGACTCGGCCGAGATGGTCAAGGCACTGCGCGACAAGCGGATCGACGTCACCTACCGCGGCCTCGCCGCCGACGACATCCTCACCCTCCAGCAGCACGGAAACGCCAACCTGCAACTGGTCGACGGCGCGGGCACCGACATCAGCTACCTCGTGTTCAACCCCAAGGACCCCTGGGCCAGGGAGCCCGCCGTCCGCAAGGCCGTCGCCCAGCTCGTCGACCGGGCCGCCATCGCGCACAAGGTCTACAAGGACACCGTCGACCCGCTGTACTCGATGGTCCCCAAGGGCCTGACCGCCCACACCACCGGCTTCTTCGACGACTACGGCGACCCGAGCGTCCCCAAGGCCGCGAAGATCCTCACCGACGCGGGCATCCACCAGCGCGTCCCGCTCACCCTCTGGTACACCACCGACCGCTACGGCTCCGAGACCGCCCTGATGTTCCAGGAGCTGAAGCGGCAGCTGGAGGCCTCCGGGCTGTTCACCATCACGCTCCAGGGCCGCCCCTGGAAGACGTTCGTGGTGGGCTACCAGAACGGCGCGTACCCGGTGTTCGGCCGCGGCTGGTTCCCGGACTTCCCCGACGCCGACAACTTCATCGCCCCGTTCGTCGGCGAGCACAACGCGCTCGGCACGCCGTACCAGGCCAAGGAGATCACCGACAAACTGCTGCCGCACTCGCGCGCGGAGAGTGACCGCGCCCAGACCGTGAAGGACCTGGAGCAGGCTCAGCAGATCATGGTGAACGACGCCCGGCTGATCCCGCTGTGGCAGGGCCGGCAGTACGTCGCGGCCAGCGACGACATCTCCGGCGGCGAGCAGGCCCTGGACCCGTCGACGATCATGATGATGTGGACGCTGCACCGCAAGACCAGCTGGTGAACCGGTCTTCATGTGCCCGTTGTCAGTGGTCGCCTGTAGGTTCTGAAGCCTGGAAGTGACCGCACGTCGGCTTCGGCCGCAATTGATCGACACCGTGAGGACGTTGACGTGACCGACATCGCCATGCTGCCCGAATCCTGGCGCGGGGTTCTGGGCGACGAACTCCAGCAGCCCTACTTCAAGGAGCTGGCCGAGTTCGTCGAGGAGGAGCGGGCGCAGGGTCCCGTCTATCCGCCGCGCGACGAGGTCTTCGCCGCGCTGGACGCCACGCCGTACGACAAGGTCAAGGTCCTCGTCCTCGGCCAGGACCCCTACCACGGCGAGGGCCAGGGCCACGGCCTGTGCTTCTCGGTCCGCCCGGGCGTGAAGACCCCGCCCTCACTGCGGAACATCTACAAGGAGATGCAGGAGGAGCTTGGCCTGCCCGTCCCGGACAACGGCTATCTGATGCCGTGGGCCGAGCAGGGCGTCCTGCTGCTCAACGCGGTCCTCACCGTCCGGGCCGGCGAGGCCAACTCGCACAAGGGCAAGGGCTGGGAGAAGTTCACCGACGCCGTGATCCGCGCGGTGGACTCGCGCCCGGACCCGGCGGTCTTCGTCCTGTGGGGCAACTACGCGCAGAAGAAGCTGCCCCTGATCGACGAGACCCGGCACGTGGTGGTCAAGGGCGCGCACCCCTCGCCGCTGTCCGCGAAGAAGTTCTTCGGCTCCCACCCGTTCACCCAGATCAACGACGCGATCGCGGCGCAGGGTCATGAGGCGATCGACTGGACCATCCCGAACCTGAAGGGCTGACCGGCCGTACGGGCGGTCCCGTGCCGTACGGGGCCGCCTGCCCGGGATTGCCGTCGTGGCCGGTTAGCGTCGGACCGGACAGTCGACGAGTGCCCGGAGGACGCGGTGGCGGAGCGGCAGGAGCAGGTGGCACCGGATGCCGTGCTGACGCGGATCGGGCAGGTCGTGATGCTGCACCACGGCGGCGACCGCGAGGAGGCCCGCACTCGCTTCCTCGCACTGTGGGCGGAGATCGGGGAGTCGGGAGCCCCGCTGCACCGGTGCACGCTGGCCCACTATCTCGCCGACACCCAGGACGACCCCGGGGACGAACTGGCCTGGGACCTGCGGGCGTTGTCGGCGGCCGAGGAACTCGCCGACGATGGCGGCGACAGCGCCGACGGCGAGCCGGCGGGAGTCCGCGGCTTCCTTCCCTCCCTGCATCTCAATCTCGCCGCCGACTATGTGAAGCTCGGCCGGGCGGAGGCCGCACGCACCCATGTGCGCCGCGCCCGCCGCGCCGCGGGTGCCCTGTCCGACGACCGCTACGGCGACGGGGTCCGGGCCGCCATCACGCGACTGGAACTGCGGCTGGGGGAGTAGGCGGTGTCCCTGAGACCCCGCGGTCAGCGGCCGTACGTCTGCTCGCAGATCCGTGCCGCCGGGCTGTCCCCCTGCCAGCCGCCGTACTCCCGGCCCAGGGCGCAGACGTCCGGGGTCTGCGGGGCCGGGCCGGAGAAGCCGGGGGTGTCGGTGCGCGGGGAGCGGTACGGGTGCTCGCGGTGGGCGCGCGGGCGCGGGGGAGCGGGCTCGGCCGCGCGTGGCCGGGGTGCGGTCGGTGCGGCCTCCGCCGTGTGCCGTGGGGCAGCGGGCTTCCTGTGCTTCGGACGCCGCGGCGCGCCTGCCATTTCGAGGGCCTGTTGGGCCGGGGCCTGGATCACCCGGGGCGCCACGCTGCCGTCCGGCCGCGGTGCCGTCGGCAGTGCTGGGACCGTGTCCGGCGGCGGTGCGGGAGTCGCCGGGCGCGGCACCGTCACGCAGCCGGAGAGGGCCGAGAGGGCCACGGTGACGAGGAGCGCTGCGGTGGTGGTCGTTCGATGCACCCGGGCAACTCTGCTGGGTCGGCGCCCGCGTTGGCACGAAGGTGCCGAGGTCGATGCCCCCGCACGGGTGATCTCGTGCCCCGTACGGAGGGTTCCGGAGTGCCGAAGGTGACGTTCAGTCGCCGGTGGCGCCGTCGATCCGCTCGCGGATCAGGTCGGCGTGGCCGTTGTGCCGGGCGTACTCCTCGATCATGTGGGTGTAGATCCAGCGCAGGTTGAACGGTGTGTCCGTGAACCTGCTCTTCCCCCGGGACAGATCGTCGAGCCCGAAGCCGGCCGCGTTGCGCCGGGCGGTCTCGATCTCCGCCTGCCAGGTCGCGTACGCCTCCTGCCAGGTGTCGGCCTCGGTGACATGGAAGTCGCCGTCCTCGTCCTCGGCGGTGTAGTAGATCGGCCCCGGGTCGTCGCCCGTCAGCACCTTGCGGAACCAGCCGCGCTCGCACTCGGCCAGGTGCCGTACCAGCCCGAGGAGCGACAGCTCGGAGGGCGGCACGGCCGCGGTGCGCAACTGCTCGTCCGTCAGCCCCGCGCACTTGGCGGCCAGTGTCTGCCGGTGGTACTCCAACCAGCCCTCCAGCATGGCGCGTTCACCGGCGGTCTGCTCGGGCTCTCGGCGTTCGGTCGTCGTCATGCCCCGTATCCTCCCCCGGCCCCGGCCGCCCCACCAGCGGTTTTCCGGCTCCCGCGGCCTTCGACGGCAGGGCCGGCGGGAGGCGCCCGTATGCTGCCGGGGAAGCACACACGGGCGGGCGAGACAGGGAGCACACGTGAAGGTCGGCTGCATCGGACTCGGAGACATCGCGCAGAAGGCCTACCTGCCGGTGCTGGCCACACAGCCCGGGATCGACCTCCACCTCCAGACCCGGACCCCCGCCACCCTCGGCCGGGTCGCGGGCAGCCTCCACCTGCCGGAGGAGCGGCGGCACACCACGCTCGACTCGCTGCTCGCCACCGGCCTCGACGCGGCCTTCGTGCACGCACCGACCGCCGTCCACCCCGAGATCGTCACCCGGCTCCTCCAGGCGGGCGTACCGACGTACGTGGACAAACCGCTGGCCTACGAACTGGCCGATTCCGAACGGCTGGTGGACCTCGCCGAAGAACGCGCGGTGTCCCTCTTCGTCGGCTTCAACCGCCGCTACGCCCCCGGTTACACACAGTGCCTGGACCATCCGCGCGAGCTGATCCTCATGCAGAAGAACCGGATCGGGCTGCCCGAGGAACCGCGCTCGATGATCCTGGACGACTTCATCCATGTCGTCGACACCCTGCGCTGGCTGGTGCCGGGCACGGTCGACGACGTGACCGTGCGCGCCCGGACCGTAGGCGGGCTGCTGCACCACGTCGTGCTCCAGCTCGCCGGGGACGGCTTCACCGCGCTCGGTGTGATGAACCGGCTCAGCGGCTCCGCCGAGGAGATCCTGGAGGTCTCCGGCCAGGACACCAAGCGCCAGGTGCTCAACCTCGCCGAGGTGATCGACCACAAGGGCCAGCCGACCGTGCGCCGGCGTGGCGACTGGGTGCCGGTGGCCCGCCAGCGCGGCATCGAGCAGGCGGTCCTCGCATTCCTCGACGCGGTGCGCGCGGGCAAGGTGCTCAGCGCCCGGGACGCACTGGCGACCCATGAGCTGTGCGAGCGGCTGGTACGAGCGGTTCGGGACCGCTCCGCCGCAGCCTGAGCGCCCGCGCCCCCTCGGCCGCGCCCAGCGTGGCCAGCACCAGCAGGGCGCCGCCCACCGGCCAGTCGCCGTAGCGGACGTACGGCGTGACACCGTGCGCCAGCGGTACGTCGTACACGCGCGCCGTGCTCGCGCCGGTCCCGAGCGAGGGGCCAAGGCGCTGCCCGCCCGGCCCGTAGACCGCCGAGACCCCGGTGAGGGTCGCGTGCACCATCGGGCGGCCGGTCTCGGCGGCGCGCAGCGCGCCCAGCGAGGCGTGCTGCTCCGGCGCCCAGCTGCCCTGGAAGGTGGAGGTGGCGGACTGGCCGACCAGAACGTCCGCGCCGTCCTCGGCCAGATGCCGGCTCATGTCGGGGAACGCGGTCTCGAAACAGATCAGCGGGCCGATCCGCAGCCCGTGCCCGACGTCCATCACGACCTGCCGGGTGCCCCGCCTGCGGTCCTCACCGGCCGCCCTGCCGACGGAGGTGGCCCAGCCGAGCAGCGAACGGGCCGGTATGTACTCGCCGAACGGCACCAGCCGCATCTTGTCGTACCGGTCGCCCGTCGGGCCGTTCGGGCCGATCAGCACCGAGCTCTTGTAGATGCCGGGCCGGTCGGAGCGGCGGGCGTCCACGTTGACCAGCACATCCGCGCCGACCGTCCGGGACAGCGCGGCGATCCGGCGGGCCAGGTCGGGCCGGTCGCCCAGGTCGAAGCCGATGCTGGACTCACCCCACACGACCAGGCCGACGTCCTGCCCGGCCAGCTGCCGGGTCAGCTGCTCCTCGCGGTCGAACCGCCTGTCGCCGCCGTCCATGATTCCCGGCTGTACGACGGCGATCCGGACGTGCCCGTCCACCTCCGGGCGCGGCGCCCACGCCCATGCGGCGGAGGTCGCGGCGGCCGTGGCGACCAGCGAGGCCACCGCCGGTACCCGCGCCTCGCGCACCGAGACCAGCACGGCCGCCGCCACGTTCACGGCCACGATCAGGAAGCTGAGCAGCCACACCCCGCCGACCGAGGCCAGCCGCAGCGCGGGCGGGACCTGCCACTGGCTGGCACCGAGCATGCCCCACGGCCCGCCGAGGCCCTGCCAGGACCGCACCAGCTCCACCGCCAGCCAGGCCGACGGCAGCACCAGCAGCGCGGAGCCGCCCCGGCCCGCGGTGGGCCGCCCGCCCAGGAAGCGGCGCACCAGCCAGCCCCAGGGCGCCCAAAGCGCGCCCAGCAGGGCGGCGATCACGAACAGGAACACGGTCAGGCTCGGCAGCAGCCAGTGGTGCACGGCCAGCAGAAAGCCGAAGCCGCCGCTCCAGCCGTCGTACGCGGCCCGCCGCCCGGTCGGCGCCGAGCGGGCCAGCAGGATCCAGGGGACCAGGGCGACGTAGGCGAACCACCAGAGGGAGGGGGCGGGGAAGGCCAGTACGGGCAGGGCTCCGGCGAGGGCGGCGACGGCCGAGCGGCGCCAGGGGGAGGTGAGCCAGTGATCGATCGTCCTCATGTGGACCCTCCCTACCCGGCCTCCACGTCCAGTGTGCGCCGGGGGAGCGATCTAGGACAGGGGGCCCGAAGAGCCTCCCCGCGGGGCCGTGGTCGCCTCGGCCGAAAGGCTGCGCCACTTCTCCTCGACCGTCACCCGGTGCAGGCGCCAGCCCTCCGCCGTGCGCACGAGCCCGAAGTCGTAGCGGCCGCCGCACACCAGGTCCGGTGGCATGGGGGTGTCGGCGGCCGTGAACCGCATCGGGTTGAGGTAGTCGGCCTGGACCCGAGCGGTGTCGCCCGTGTCGTGGTCCAGGGCGCCGAAGCGGATCCGGCGGTTGACGATCAGATGCTGTCGCATGGGGAACAGGGCCAGGTTCTCGGCGAGCCAGTCGGCGATCCCGGGCGCGGGGCCCTCGATGCCGCCCGACGAGCGGTAGTCGGCGCGGCCGTCCGGTGTGAACAGCCGCCGGTACGCCGTCCAGTCGCCGTCGTCCACCGCCACGGCGTACGCGGTGATCACCTCGTCCACGGCCAGCCGGTCGATCACGGTCGCGAGCTCCGCGCGCTGGGTCATCGGCACAGTGTTGGGCATGGCGGGTGAAGTGCCAAGAGGATGAACGGGGTTATTCGGTGGTACGGACGTGACACAGGGCGGAACCTGGGCGCATGCACCAAGATCAAGCCGGCGCCACGCCCACGACGCCCGAGCCGAAGTTCCGCATCCGCGCCCGCTACACGGACTCCACCCTCACCGTCTACCAGGCCTACCGCCCGGAGATCGGCCACCCCGCCGCTCGCGACGGCCGGTTCCCGGAGGCGTGGAAACGGGACCGGATGACCTGGATCAAGCCGGCCATCCTCTGGATGATGTACCGCTGCGGCTGAGGCACCGAGGAGGGGCAGGAGACCGTGCTCGCCGTCGAGATCGACCGCGCGGGATTCGAGTGGGCCCTCGGCCATGCCTGCCTGTCGCACTATGTGCGCGGGCTGCACGCTGATCAGGCGGCCTGGAAGCGGGAGTTGAGGCAGTCGCCGACGCGTGTCCAGTGGGATCCCGAGCGGGATCTGCAGCACAATCCGCTGCCCTACCGGGCGTTGCAGCTCGGGCTGGGCGGGGAGGCCGCGGCGCGGTACGCCGACGAGTGGCTCCGGGGGATCGAGGACGTGACCCCGCTGGTCACGGAGGTGCACGCGCTGGTGTGGGCCGGTGAACGGGCGTGCGCCGCCGGGCTGTTGCCTCCCGAGCGGCCGTATCCCGTGGCTGAGGAGGCACTGGCGCATCTGCTCGCGCAGGGGGTGTCGTTCGGTTCGGGTCGGCCATGAGGATCGGCGCCTGCCGGCCGGCCCGCGCGGGGCCGCGGGGGAGTCGGAGATCGACGACAACGCCGCTGGGAGGTGCCCCCTTTGGAGGAGCGCGTGCAGGGCCCGCGACGCCGCCATGATCCGAACGACAGCCTGCCCCCTGGTGCACCGAGGGGTCCGGCCTCGGTCCGGCTCAGGCGGCCTTGATGACCTCCCCGCGGATCGCCGCGGCCCACTGGACCACCAACAGCTCGTACTCCTCGCGCTCTTGGGCGGACAGGGTGCCGCCCGCGCGCAGCCAGAGGGCCCGGATCTGCTCGTTCACCTCGGCGGCGGACCGCACGGAACCAGAGGTCGGGAATTCGGGGGACATGCGGACAGCCTAGGGGCAAGCACTGACACTGCGCTACCGCCCGGCTACGCAGAACGTATGGGGTTGGTCACCGTGCCCGTGCGCCGTGCGGGACCCCGCTCAGCTCGCCGACTCGGCCGCGTGCGGGCTCAGTACGCCCGCCGCGACCAGGGCGATGATGACGATGCCGAGGGCCACGCGGTACCAGACGAACGGCATGAAGCTCTTGTGGGAGATCCACTTCATGAACCAGGCGATCACCGCGTATCCCGACGCGAACGCGATGGCCGTCGCGAACAGGGTCGGGCCCCAGGCCACATGGCCCTCGCTCACCGAGTCCTTCACCTCGAACGCGCCCGAGGCGAGCACCGCCGGGACGGCGAGGAGGAACGAGTAGCGGGCCGCGGCCTCGCGCCGGTAGCCCATGAACAGGCCACCGCTGATGGTCGCGCCGGAGCGGGAGACGCCGGGGACCAGGGCGCAGGCCTGGCACAGGCCGAAGACCAGGCCGTCCTTGACGCCCAGGTCCTGCAGGGACTTGCGCTGCTTGGGCGCCCGGTGCCGGCCGCCGGTCTCGTCGAGGGCCGCCAGCCGGTCGGCGACACCGATGACCAGGCCGATCACGATCAGCATCGTCGCGGTGACGCGCAGATCCCGGAACGGGCCCTCGATCTGGTCCTTGAGCGTCAGACCCAGCACGCCGATCGGTATCGAGCCGACGATCACCAACCAGCCCAGCTGTGCGTCGTGGTCCCGGCGCATCGCCTTGTCGAACAGCGACCGGAACCAGGCCGAGACGATGCGCCCGATGTCCTTGCGAAAGTAGATCAGTACGGCGGTCTCCGTACCGATCTGGGTGATCGCCGTGAAGGCCGCGCCGGGGTCCTCCCACCCGGAGAACGCGGCGGTCAGCCGCAGATGTGCGCTGGAGGAGACGGGCAGGAATTCGGTCAGCCCCTGGACGAGTCCGAGGATGAGGGATTCGAACCAAGACATGAAGGTAATGCGTCCAGTGCTGTCGGGTAAAGAAGTGGCCAAATGACGAGGGCAGCGTAGCGGGCCCGGGCGGCGGCGCGACACGCGGGTCCGCTGCAAGGCGTTGGAGCAGCAGGCGGTGTAGCCGAAGCGGCCACCGGTGGCGGGGACGCGGCGTATGCGGCCGACGATGCCGCCGATGAGGCCGGGGGCGACGCGGTGCGGGCCGGCAGGGGTGCAGCCGAGGCGAAGCGGCGCGAGCGGGAGAAGGAGGCCGCTGGGCAAATGCCCGACGGCCGTGGCCGGTGTGCTTCCCGTCGGGAAACGCACCAGCTTCTTGCGACCGATCCCCTGATCGGGGCGCCGGGGCGCGACCGGTGACCGATCTGATCGTCACCGAGCACGGCAAGCGTTTCAACGAGCTCACCGTCGACACCCTTGTCACGGTCAGCCGCCACCGTGCGTTCGGGAAGACGGCCCCGACGTACGGCCTCGCCGTCGGCGAGGAACTCGCGGGCGCCGACGACGGAGCGGAGATCGTGGTCTCGATACCCAGGGAGGGGTACCAGCCTGCCCGACCTGCGCTTCGACTATGAGGGCTGTCGGGCCGGGACGGGCCCCGTGAGCGTCCACCCCGGGGCCTGGGGGTGGGCCGTGAGGTCCTCGTGGCGGACCTCTTCGCCGCAGGCCCGGCAGGTGACGACCGGGACGAGTTCGCTGCCGCAGCTGTGCTCGACGGCCATGGGCAGGTCGGCGCCGCCCCGGATGTGGCGGTCGCCCCATTCCTTCAGGGTCATCAGGACCGGCTCCAGCTCCAGCCCCGCCTGTGTGGGCCGGTACTCGAAGCGCTGGGGGCGCTCGCTGTAGACGCGCTTGGTGAGGATCCCGGCGTCCACGAGCCGGCGCAGCCGGGTGGCCAGGATGTCGCGCGGGGCGCCGGTGTTGCGCACCAGCTGGTCGAAGCGGCCGTTGCCCAGGCAGACCTCGCGCAGGACGAGCAGGGAGTACTTCTCGCCGACCAGCGCGAGGGCGTCGGCGATGGAGCAGGGGCGCGAGTCGTGCGTGGTCTTCCGTGCGGCCATGAGGGTCAGTCTAGTGGAGGGTTTGATTTTCCAACCCGTCGAGCTATGGTGAGTTTGGATTTCCTACTCACTGGTAGCCGGCGTAGCCCGCAGCAGCGGGTCCACGGCCGGCCCGGCGGCCAAGGAGGCCTCCGCCATGCGCGACGCAGTGATCGTCGAAGCCGTACGCACCCCCATCGGCAAGGGCAGGCCGAACGGCTCCCTCGCCCACGTCCACCCCGTGCAGCTGCTCGCCCACACCCTGCGCACCCTGGTCGAGCGCTCCGGCGTCGACCCGGCGCTGATCGACGACGTCATCGGCGGCACCGTCGACCAGGTCGGCGAGCAGGCCATGAACACCACCCGGTACGCAGTCCTCGCGGCCGGGTTCCCCGAGTCCGTCCCGGCGACCACCGTGGACCGCCAGTGCGGCTCCTCCCAGCAGGCCGTGCACTTCGCCGCGCAGGGCGTCGTCTCCGGCGCCTACGACCTCGTGGTCGCCTGCGGCGTGGAGTCGATGAGCCGGGTGCCGATGTGGTCCAACGTGCCCGCCGGGAAGGACCCGTTCGGGCCGGGCGTCGCCGAGCGCTATCCCGAGGGCCTGGTCCCGCAGGGCATCAGCGCGGAGCTGATCGCCGCCAAGTGGTCCCTCACACGCGCGCAGATGGACGAGTTCGCCGTCTCCTCGCACCACAAGGCGGCCCGCGCGTGGGAGAACGGCCTCTTCGACGCCGAGGCCGCCCCGCTCGACGGGGTCGCCCGCGACGAGTGCGTACGCCCCGGCAGCACCCCGGAGATCCTGGCCGGCCTCAAGCCCGCCTACTACGACCCCGGTTTCGCCGAACGCTTCCCGCAGATCGAGTGGAACGTCACCGCGGGCAACGCGAGCCCGGTCAACGACGGCGCCTCCGCCGTACTGATCACCTCCAGCGAGACGGCCGCCCGGCTCGGCCTGCGCCCGCTCGCCCGCCTGCACAGCTTCGCGGTCACCGGCTCCGACCCGCTGCTGATGCTCACCGGCGTCGTCCCGGCCACCGAGAAGGTGCTGCGCAGGGCGGGGCTGACCATCGACGACATCGACCTCTTCGAGGTCAACGAGGCCTTCGCGAGCGTGGTCCTGGCCTGGCAGCAGGAGACCGGCGCCGACCTGGCCCGGGTCAACCCGCACGGCGGCGCCATCGCCCTCGGCCACCCTCTGGGCGCAAGCGGCACCCGGCTGACCACGACGCTGGTCCACGCCATGCGGGAGCGCGGCGCTCGCTTCGGCCTCCAGACGATGTGCGAGGCGGGCGGACTCGCCAACGCCATGATCCTGGAAGGGGTCTGACCCCTAGCGGCCCCGCAGATGATGCCGCTTGCGCCAGGCCACCACCGTGCCCAGCAGTGCCGGTACGGCGATGGAGGCCGTCGCGATCAGGAAGGCGGGGGAGGTCGGTGCCGAGGCGCGGGCGCCGGCGACCGCGTAGGCGGCGGTGTTCGGGACCGACCCGACGGCCGTGGCCAGCAGGAACGGCCACCAGCCCATGCGGGAGACGGCCGCGCAGTAGTTCGCCGCCCAGAACGGCACCCCGGGGAACAGCCGCGCCAGCAGCATCGAGCGGAACCCGTGCCGGCTCAGCTGCCCGTCGGCCGCCCTCAGCCAGCGGCCCCGCAGCAGCGGACGCAGCGCGTCCTGCCCGAGGAGCCGGCCGAGCCCGAAGGCCACGCCGGCCCCGAGCACCGTGCCCGCCAGCGCTGTCGCCAGCCCCAGCGGGGAGCCGAACAGCGCCCCGGCCGCCAGGTTGAGCAACGGCCGCGGCACGAACGCCACCGTGCACAGCCCGTAGGCCGCCGCGAACGCCACGGCCGCCGTGGCCCCGCCGAGTTGCGGCGGCCAGCCCCGGGCCAGCAGCCGCTGTGGCTCGAAGACGAGGACCCCCGCACCGGCGCCCGCCAGCAGCGAGAGCAGCAGCGACAGCCGCGCGTACGGGGACAACAGCGCGCGCGTGCAGCGCGCGGCGAGTCCCGGAGCGGCCGCGGCGGTGCCAGCAGGGTCGGCATCGAGCATCCGGTGACATTAACCGACGTACGCCGGTGATCGCCGCCACAGGGAGGTCCGGGTGCCCTCGGCGCCCGGACCCGCAGTGCACGCGCGCGTGCTCACGCGGCCAGCGCGTGACCGGGGTGCAGCACCACCTTGGTGTAGCCCTCGATCCGCTGGTCGAACTTCTCGTACGCGAGCGGTGCCTGCTCCAGCGGCAGCTCGTGCGAGACCACGAAACCGGGCCGGGCCCGCCCGGCGATGACCAGGTCGCGCAGTCGGCGGTTGTACCGCTTGACGTTGCACTGACCCGTGCCCATCTGCTGCCCCTTCTCGAACATCCGCCCGATCGAGACCAGCAGCTGGCCGTGCCTGGCGTGCTCGTCGGGGCCGCCCGGGTCCGAGGGTACGTACAGGCCGGGCACGCCGAGCATGCCGGTGGGCCGGATCGTCTCGACCATTTCGTTGCGGACGATCGCGGGTTCCTCGTGGCTGGCGTCGTGCGCCTGGGCCTGGTAGCCGACGGCGTCCACGCCCTTGTCGGTGCCTTCTCCGTGCGTCTGCTCCTTGATCTGCTGCGCCGGATCGCCCTGGGTGAAGTCGACGGGGACCGCCCCGATCTGCTCGGCCTTGGCGAGCCGCTCGGGCACCCGGTCGACCGAGAAGACCTTCGCCGCGCTGCGCAGCAGCGCCGAGTACGCGGCCATCAGTCCCACCGGTCCGGCACCGAAGACGGCCACGCTCTCGCCGGGCGAGACCTGGGCGAGTTCACAGCCGTGGTAGCCGGTCGGGAAGATGTCGGCGAGCAGCACGAAGTCGGTCTCGAACTCGTCGCCCGGCGGCAGCTTCAGACAGTTGAAATCGGCGAACGGCACCCGCAGCAGCTCGGCCTGGCCGCCCTCGTACGGGCCCATCGCCACACAGCCGTAGGCCCCGCCCGCGAATCCGGGGTTGACCGTCAGGCAGAACGCGGTCTTCCCGGCGAGACAGTTCTTGCAGAATCCGCAGGCCACGTTGAACGGCATCACGACCCGGTCGCCCACGGCCGGCGAGGCCACGCCGGCGCCGGCCTCCTCGATGACGCCGAGGTTCTCGTGCCCGAAGACGATGCCCGGCCGGGCGGCCGTACGGCCCTCGTACATGTGCAGGTCCGAGCCGCATATGGCCGATGACGTGACCCGTACGAGCACATCGTCGGGGTGCTGGATCGAAGGAATCCTGGACGTCCTTCACCTGCACGCTGAAGGGCTGTTCGTAGACGACGGCTCTCATCTGTGCCACCTCCGCGTCGCACGCCGGGCCATGGCCCCGCGTGCCCGCTGCACCGTCGGTACTTCCAGGGAACGCCCGTACGAAAAGGGGTGCAACCCCCGTATCGTTCGTGCCATGAACGTCACCGGCGCGACCCCGCCGCACGCGCCGCGCAGCGCACTCGCCGACACCGTGCTGGCCCGGCTCACGCCCGCCTACGCGGCCGCCGGCGACCCCGGGCGGGCCGTCGCCATGCGGGGCTACATGAAGGACGTGGCCCCCTTCCTCGGCATCCCGACCCCGGCCCGCCGCGCCCTGTCCCGCACCGTCCTCGCGGGTACGCCCCGCCCCGACGAGGCCGACTGCACCGCGATCGCCCTGCGCTGCTGGGCGCTGCCCGAGCGTGAGTACCACTACTTCGCCGTGGACTACCTGCGTCGGCACGCCGCCCGCTGCACCTCCGGCTTCCTGCCGGTGACCCGGTACCTGGTGACGACCGTCCCCTGGTGGGACACCGTCGACCTGCTCGCCGCACGCGTCGTCGGCACACTCGTCGCCGCCGACCCGAAGCTCACCGCCGCCATGGACGTCTGGATCACCGACGGCGACCTGTGGGCGGTGCGCACGGCCCTGCTGCACCAGCTGACGTGGAAGGAACGCACCGACGCGGAGCGGCTGTTCGGCTACTGCCTGCTCCAGTCCGGGCACCCCGACTTCTTCGTCCGCAAGGCGATCGGCTGGGCCCTGCGCGAGTACGCCAAGACCGACGCCGGGGCCGTACGGCAGTTCCTGGCGCGGGAGCGGGGCCGGTTCGCCCCGCTGAGCGTGCGGGAGGCGCTGAAGAACATCGGCGCCTGACGGCGTCCGGCACGGAAAACCATTCGACGCCGAGCGGCTCCTCGGCGATGATCGACGTCATGTTCCGGTACGCCTTCCTCCTCGCAGCATCCGCCTCCGCGGATGCGCCGAAGGCTGCCGTCCCGTATCCCGCGGCCGCTGTCGACGGCGCCCGAAGCTGACCCTCTCCGGACATTCCGGCGGACCCCGCAGGGGGAGGGTCGGCCGGTCCCCGGGGGTCCCGCATCTCTTCTCACGCCTGAGAGGCTTCGAGGTACAGCCATGTCCAAAACGGCCTACGTGCGCACCAAGCCGCACCTGAACATCGGCACCATGGGGCACGTCGACCACGGCAAGACCACCCTGACCGCCGCCATCACCAAGGTCCTCGCCGAGCGCGGCACCGGCACCTTCGTGCCCTTCGACCGCATCGACCGGGCCCCGGAGGAGGCGGCCCGCGGCATCACCATCAACATCGCCCACGTCGAGTACGAGACCGGCACCCGGCACTACGCCCACGTGGACATGCCGGGCCACGCCGACTACGTCAAGAACATGGTCACCGGCGCCGCGCAGCTCGACGGTGCGATCCTCGTCGTCTCCGCGCTCGACGGGATCATGCCGCAGACCGCCGAGCATGTGCTGCTCGCCCGCCAGGTGGGCGTCGACCACATCGTCGTCGCGCTGAACAAGGCGGACGGCGCCGCGGACGAGGAGCTGACCGACCTGGTCGAGCTGGAGGTGCGCGACCTGCTCACGGCGCAGGGCTACCCCGGGGACGCCGTACCCGTCGTACGGGTCTCCGGGCTCCGGGCGCTGGAGGGCGACCCGCGCTGGACGGCGTCCATCGAGGCGCTGCTCGACGCGGTGGACACCTATGTGCCCATGCCCGAGCGGTATCTGGACGCGCCGTTCCTGCTGCCGGTGGAGAACGTGCTCACCATCACCGGCCGGGGCACGGTCGTCACGGGCGCGGTGGAGCGGGGCACGCTCCGGGTGGGGGACCGGGTGTCCGTGCTGGGCGCCGACGTCGAGACCGTCGTCACCGGGCTGGAGACCTTCGGCAAGCCGATGGCGGAGGCGCAGGCCGGGGACAACGTGGCGGTGCTGCTGCGGGGCGTGCCCCGGGACGCCGTCCGGCGCGGACACGTCGTCGCGGCGCCGGGCAGCGTCGTACCGGCCCGGCGGTTCTCGGCGCGGGTCTATCTGCTCGCGGGACGCGAAGGCGGTCGTACGACACCGGTCGCGAGCGGGTACCGGCCGCAGTTCTACATCCGCACGGCGGACGTGGTCGGTGACGTCGACCTCGGCGCGGCGGGGGCGGCCCGGCCCGGCGAGACCGTGGAGATGACGGTCGAGCTCGGCCGCGAGGTGCCGCTGGAGCCGGGGCTCGGGATCGCCGTCCGTGAGGGGGGCCGGACCGTGGGCGCGGGGACGGTGACGGTTGTCCACAATGGATGAGTGAACGAATCGATACCCGTCTTCCGCACCACCGACCACGGCACCGCCAAGCTCATGCCCGACGTCGACCGTGCGCGGGCCTGGCTGCTCACGGTCGACGGGGCGCCGCAGTCGTACGTCGATCTCGATGATCCGGCGCATCTGGAGTTCGAGTACGCGCGGCGCCTCGGGTATGTGCTCGACGTCGTGGCCGAGGCCGGGCGGGCGCTGGACGTGGCGCATCTCGGTGGGGGTGCGCTGACGCTGCCGCGGTACGTGGCGGCGACCCGGCCCGGCTCCCGGCAGGACGTCGTCGAGGCGGACGCCGCACTGCTGGAGCTGGTCGTCGAGCATCTGCCGCTGCCGGCGGGCTCGGGCGTCGAACTGCACGCCGCCGACGCCCGGGCCTGGCTGGAGGGGGCGCCGGACGATCACGCCGATGTGCTGATCGCCGACGTCTTCGGCGGCTCCCGGGTGCCGGCGCATCTCACCACGCGGTCCTACGCCCGCGAGGCCGAGCGGGTGCTGCGCCCCGGCGGGGTCTATCTCGCCAACCTCGCGGACTCCGCGCCGTTCGCCTTCCTCCGCTCCCAACTGGCCGTGTTCGCCGAGCTGTTCGAGGAACTGCTGCTGATCGCCGAGCCGGGCGTGCTGCGCGGACGGCGGTTCGGCAACACCCTGCTGGTCGCCTCGCATCGCCCCCTCGACGTCACCGCCCTGACCCGGCGCACCGCGGCGGACGCCTTCCCGGCACGGGTCGAACACGGGGCGGCGGTACGGGAGTTCATCGGCGGCGCGCGGCCGGTCGAGGACGCGGACGCGGTTCCGTCACCCGAGCCCCCCGACGGGGCGTTCGGTATCGGCTGACGCGGGTGTGGAGTCGGTGACCTGCTTTGTGCGGCGGGTCAGTGTGCGCACGTCCTGGAGCAGCAGAACCGGGGCGGTGACCAGGACGACCAGGGCGGCGCAGCCCCACAGGGCGGCGCTCCGGCCGACGGCGGACTCGGCCGGGCCCGCCAGCGCCGTGGCGAGGGGCAGCAGCGAGACCGAGCCGAACCAGTCGTACGCCGAGACCCGGGAGAGCTTGTCCTCGGGGATCTCCTGGTGCAGCGCGGTCATCCAGGAGACGCTGAACACCTCCACCGTCGTACCGGCGACGAACATCACCACGTACAGCACGCCCACCGGTACCGGCACGGCCAGCGCGGCCGAGGGCAGGGCCAGGGGGAAGACGCAGAGTGTGCCGGCGAGCAGCAGCCGGCGGGGCTTCCAGCGGGTCATCAGCAGGGCGCCGGCCACCGTGCCTGCGCCGAACGAGGCGAGCGCGAGGCCCCACGGGCCGGCGCCGCCCAGGCGGTCGCGGGCGACGAGCGGGCCGTAGACCGAATCGGCCGCGCCGACCACCGCGTTGGCGATGGAGAACTGCACGACGATCCCCCACAGCCAGGGCCGGCCGATGAACTCCCGCCAGCCCTCGTGGAGATCGGCCAGCATGCCCTCGCCCGGGGTGCGCGGCGGGATGTGGCCGACGTCGAGGAAGGAGCGCAGGGCGCCCGCGACGGCGAAGCCCGCCGCGTCGATCGCGAGCACCCAGCCCGGGCCGACGGCCGCGACCAGCACACCGCCGAGCGTGGCCCCGCCGAGGGCCGCACCCTGCGTGGCCAGGCGGAAGAAGGCGAACGCCCGGGCCGCCTGCTCGCCGTCCACGGACGACATCAGCATGCCCTCGGCCGCCGGGCCGAAGAAGGCCTGCCCGGTGCCGCCCAACGCGGTGAGCAGCATCATCTGCCACAGCCGGGGCTCGCCGGTCAGCACGAGCAGGGCGAAGGCGCCCTGGGAGAGGCAGTTGAGGGCGTTGGCGGCGACCATCACCCGGTGCCGGGGCAGCCGGTCGGCGAGGGCGCCGCCGATGAGCAGGAACACCACCAGCGGCAGGGTGCGTGCGGCGGCCACCAGGCCCACGGCCCCGCCGTCGCCCCCCGACTCCAGCACGGCGAACGCGGCGGCGATGAGCGAGCCGTTCGCGCCGAGGCCGGTGACGACGGTCGCCGCCGTCAGCAGCGAGTAATTGCGGCCCGCCCAGGCGGGTTTGTGAGGGTGGGCCGCCGAGCCGGGGTTCTGGGTCACCGGCCGACTATGCCCTCCCGCTCCGGGTTTGCCCAAGCGCATTTCCGCCCTGGCCGTCTCCGCGGACGAGCATCCGGTTCCCTGTGTGGCGCCGCCCACCCCGTTCGCCGGGGTGGGCGGCGCCACACGCCGGTCAGGTCTGCCGACCGCTGTCAGTTCACGGTCGGGTCGCCGTGCAGCCGTACGGTGGCGAGGATCTTCTGGATCGTCGCGTCGGACAGTTCGTCCTTGATGCCCTTTTCGCCATAGAGCGTCCAGGAGACGAAGTTGTCGGCGGAGTTCTTGAAGGCGAACGTGATGGCCTTGCCGTCGGTGTCGCACTTGTTCTTCTTGGGCACTCCGGTGACGTACGACGCCGCGACGCTGCCCTTGAGGCCCGACGTCGTCGTGAAGGGCTTCGCCGCGCCGATCCGGAGATACTTCTTGGCCGCGTCCGACTGGTCGGTGTAACCGCCGAACGCGAAGGCGGCCGCGTCGCCCCGTGCGATGCTGGCCGTGTCCTTGCCGCCGTTCTCGCCCTTCGTGCCGCTGCCCGCGAGCGCGTAGTTCTCCTTCGAGCCGGAGCCGGTGGTGTCGACGCTGCAGTAGTCCGGCTTCAGGAACGACGGTGCGGAGAAGCCGATGTACGCCGACCCGTCGTTCTTCTTCTTGTCCTCGAAGAAGGTGAAGACGCCGGGCCGTTCCACCTCCCAGTCGGCCGGCACGTCGAAAGCCGTGCCGTACTTGGGGTTCACCACGACCTTCCAGCCGGGGACGGTCGCCTTCTCGTTGTTGACGCCGCGCGGGTCGTCGGTGACCGACGGGGAGGGCGACGACGGCGGGGCCGACGGCGACTGGCTCTGCCCGCCGCCCTTGCCCGCCGTGTCGTCCTTCTTGCCGTCCTTGCCGAGGACCAGGAATCCGGTCACGCCGGCGGCGACCACGACGGCCGCGGCGGCGATGATCGCGATCATCTTCGTGCGGCCGCCGCCGCCCTGCGGAGGTGTCGGAACGGGCACGGTGGGCGGCTGCGACTGCCCCCACTGCGGCTGCTGGCCGTACTGCCCGGCCTGCGGGTACTGCTGGTACCCGGGCTGCTGGTACGGGTTCGGCTGCTGGTAACCCGGCTGCTGGTACGGGTTCTGCTGCGGGTTCGGCGCGCCCCCTGGCGGCTGCTGATCTGGCCACATGGCCAGTAACCCTATGGGGCCAGGGACACGATTCGGTCACCGGCCCTCGTCAGGGTCGTAGCGAAGGGGTCGCGGCGAAGGGGCCGGGCGATGCGCGGGCGGTCCCGGCCCGTGCTGGCCAGTTCCTGCTACTCATGAGTAACATGCCGTCCATGAGCGCAGACCAGATGTCGATCGGCGAGATGCTCGCCGCCACCGTGCCCATGGCCCGGACCCTGAACCTGGAGTTCCTGGAGACGAGCCGGGAGCGGGCCGTGGTGTCCCTGCCGGACCAGGACCCCTACCACAACCACGTGGGCGGGCCCCACGCCGGCGCGATGTTCACGCTCGGCGAGTCGGCCAGTGGCGCCATCGTGCTGGCCGCCTTCGGGGACCAGCTCACCCGCGCGGTGCCGCTCGCGGTCCGCGCCGAGATCGCCTACAAGAAGCTGGCGATGGGCGCCGTCACCGCGACCGCGACGCTGGGCCGCCCGGCCGCCGAGGTCGTCGCCGAGCTGGACGCGGGGCAGCGCCCCGAATTCCCCGTGACGATCGAGATCCGGCGTGCGGACGGCGCCGTCACCAGTGAGATGAGCGTCGTCTGGACGCTGCGTCCCAACAAGCAGGACTGACCCGGCATTTCGGGGAGAAGGGCACGGGGCGCCGGCGGCAGGGTCCCGGTGCTCTGGAGCTTGGGCGGAGGTCCCTGAACCGGGGGGGCTTGGGTGCGGGGTCGGGGCTGCCGTGGGCGGGCGGAGGGCGCGCCCGCCGGGCAGGGTCCGATCGCCGCCGCCGCCGCCCCGCCGGCCGGCAGCGCTCCGGTACGCGCCCGGCGGACGGACCGTCGTCGCCCACGACGGCTCGACGCCCGGGATCCGTGGGCGGGACCGGTGGGCGGGACGCGCCGACGGGTCCGGGGCGTCGACGGCTCAGGCGGCCTGGCGCTCCTCGCCGTCGCCGGTCGAGCCGTCCTCCAGGCCGGCCACGAACTCCCTGAGCCAGCACCGGAATTCGGGCCCCAGGTCCGGGCGGTCGCAGGCCAGCCGGACCACCGTGCGCAGATATTCGGCCTTGTCGCCGGTGTCGTAGCGCAGCCCGTCGAACACGACCCCGTGCACGGTGCCGCCCGTCGCGAGATCCTGGAGGGCGTCGGTCAGCTGGATCTCGCCGCCGCGGCCCGGCGGGGTGCGCTCCAGGACGTCGAACACCGCCGGGTCCAGCACATAGCGGCCGATGACCGCGTACCGGCTCGGTGCGGTCCCGGGCGCCGGCTTCTCCACCAGACCGGTGACCCGTACGACCCCCTCCTCGCCGGTCGCCTCGACCGCCGCGCAGCCGTAGAGGTGGATCTGCTCCGGATCGACCTCCATCAGCGCGACCACGCTGCCCTCGTGGCGCTCGCGCACGTCCAGCATGCGGTGCAGCAGGGTCTCCCGCGGGTCGATCAGATCGTCGCCGAGCAGGACCGCGAACGGCTCGTTCCCCACGTGGTGCCGGGCGCACAGCACCGCATGGCCGAGGCCGAGCGGGTCGCCCTGGCGGATGTGGTGGATGTCGGCGAGCCGGGCGGGGTCGCGTACGGCGTCCAGGCGCACGGTGTCGCCCTTGGCGGCCAGTGCCTGCTCCAGCTCGAAGGCGTTGTCGAAGTGGTCCTCGATGGCCCGCTTGTGCCGGCCGGTGACCATGAGCACGTCGTCGAGGCCGGCCGCGGCGGCCTCCTCGACCACGTACTGGATGGCCGGCTTGTCGACGACCGGCAGCATCTCCTTCGGCGTGGCCTTGGTCGCGGGCAGGAACCGGGTGCCGAGCCCCGCGGCCGGTACGACCGCCTTGCGGACGGCGCGGGGGGAAACGGGGGTCGCTGTGGAGTGGGGGGCGATCATGCGGCTCATGGTGGAGCACGTGGATGAGAGTGCGCCCGGAGAATCATGGGAACCGGCTGTGGACGCCGGAGAGCCGTCGGAGTCAACCGTCGGAGAACCCGCAGGAGTTGCTGCCGGAGAACCCGTCGGAGAACTCGTCGGGATGGGATACCGTCGGTAACTCTTGTGGAATTCGCCGATTTTGAAGTCCAGTCAATCCATCTCCTTGTTTCCTGTGAGGCGCGTGTGCGAAGGTGAGCCTCCCCGCGGGAAGGGCAAAGGCCGGCGTCGAACGCCGAGACCGGCCCTGGTGGTACGCACCAATCAGGCACTGCTTTCCGACAGAACCGCATTTCGTACGCAGTTCTGCGGTGGGAAAGGAAATGGTTCCGTGCAGTCCCCTCACCCCCCACGCCCGCCGTACCCGCCCCTGCCCGGCCCGGGCGGAGCCTCCGACCGCGAGCTCCTCGCCCGGCTGACCGGCCCGCACGCCGCCCGCCATCACGCCGTCGCCGTGCTGTTGGCCCGGCACTGGCGAGCCGCACGCGACTACGCCGTCGTCTGCCTGGCCTCCTTCGGCCCCGCCGCCCCGCTCGTCGCCACCGCCGCCTTCCACGACGTGCTCGGCCGCGCGGCGGGCGGCGCCGTCGGCGGCGCCCTGCGCCCGCACCTCCTGGTCGCCGTCCGCGACACCGTCCGCACCTGGGCCGCGGACGACGCGACCTGTACGACTCTGCCGGAATTGCGCAGACCCACCGGCGGCCGCGGACTGCGCGCCGCACACCCCGGAACGCCGGAAAGGCGACAGCTCGCCGAACGCGCTTTCCGGGACCTTCCCGGCACGGCGCAATGCCTTCTGTGGCACACCGAGGTGGAAGCGGAGCCGATAAACATACCCGCCGGTCTGCTGGGTATCGCCCCGGCCACCGCGACGGCCGCCCTGGAACGGGTCCGTGAGCAATTCCGTACGGGCTGCGTGCGTGCCCACAGAGAACTCGCACCGACCAAGGAATGCCGTTTCTACAACCGGCTCCTCGATGTCCCGATGCGCCGCGGCGGCGCCCTGCTGCCGGATGTGCGCCACCATCTGTCGGTCTGTCCGTACTGCCGGCATGCCGCCGACACCATCGGGCAGTTCGAGGGTGATCTGGGGCTGATGCTCGCCGAGACCGTGCTCGGCTGGGGCGCCCGCCGCTACCTCGACTCGCGCCCCGGACGCGGCGCCCTCGAGGAGTGGCCGGCCATACCCGCGGTGGACGCGGACCGGGCGGCGGGCGGCGCCCGGCACCGCACCGGCTCCGGGGGCCGCCGCCGTACGGCCCTGCTCGTCGGCGCCGGACTGGCCTCGCTCGCCCTGCTCGCCACCGTCCTCGCGGTCAGGAGCTGGTCCGATGACAACGGTGTCCCGACTCCGGGCGCCACCTGGGGTGCACCCGTCGGTCACACCGGCCCTCCGCGCGACGGCCGCCCCGGGGACGCGCCCTCCCCAGCGTCCGCAGGGTCCGCCGCGTCCGCCGCGTCCACCGGCTCCGTCGGCGGCTCGGGTGCCCCGGTCGAGGTCGCCCACGGAAATCTGCGCGCCCGCGGCTCCGGGCGCTGCCTGGACGTGCGCGGGGGCGACGTGGGCGCGGGCCGGGTCGAGCCGGGCGCCGGGGTCCGGCTCGCACCGTGCTCGGCCGCTGCCTCGCAGCAGTGGTCGTACCAGGACGACGGCCTGCTGCGCAGTAGCGCCGACCCGGCTCTGTGCCTGGCCGCCGACCCCGGGACGAAGGGCGTGGTGCTGGCCGGGTGCGTCGTCCACGCGGGAGAGGTGGTCTACGACTTCACCGTGCGCGGCGAGATCCTGCTCCGCGGGAGCGGGGGACTCGCGCTGGCTCCGGGAGCGGGTGGCTCGGCCGACGGTGTCGGGGTGGCGCGGCGGGACGGCTCGTCCGGGCAGCGGTGGGCGCTGGGGCCCGATGGAGGCGGGCCGGGGGCGAGCGAGGCGGCGCCCGGCGGTCGCGGGGTGCCGGACGGGGCGGGACCGGCGGGGGTGCCGGGTGCGCCGGACGCCGCCGGGCAGCCCGAGCCGCCGCCGGGGGATCTCGAAGTTCCCGGAGGGTCCGGGCAGTTGCGGTCGTCCGGGGGAGGGCCCGGGGCCGAGAACGGGATCGCGAGCGAGAGCGAGAGCGAGAACGAGACCAGGATCGTCCAGGTCCGGGTCGGTGAGCATCGGCGCCGTCCTGGACCGGGGTCCGCGGGTGACGTGCTCCGCGCGGTGGGCGGTGTCCTGCGCCAGGCCCCCGGCCCGGTCGCGGCGGTACCGGCGACGGTGCGGGAACTGCTCGGCTGAGATGCCGGAACGAGGCGGTGGGCCGGCGGTCGGCCGAGGCGGTGGGGGTGCGGTTGCGCCGCTGGTCGGGCGGTGTGCCGGGGCGAGGTCGGCCGGGAGGCCGGCAGGGGCGTCGCCGCCGGGGCCGATCCCGGCAGACAGTGGATCGTGATCGAGTCACCGGCGTGAAGTCATGCAGAATTTACAGACTTCGCGAGACTGTCCCTGCGTGTTGCGCCCGGGTGAGTGTGCGGTGAAGTGGGCGGGCGGTTTGCCGGGGTTGAGGTGGTGTGGCGCGTGGGCCGGGGCGGTTCCGGGCCCACGCCCATGACGGAATTCGCCGCGTTTTCGGCCCTTGCGGCGAATTCGAGCGCATGGCCGAATCGGCGTCACGGGCCGCGAAATGGGCGCGACGTTATTGACCCCTCAGTAACACCTCGCTAGGTTCCGGAGCCCTCGCACCAGAGAGTTCCGCCGCACACCCCCCACCGTGCTGTCTCGCCGACCGTGCCGGAGCAACATGACCTCCCCTGTGCGCGCCCACGACCTGATCCTGTGCCTCACCCCGTTCGGCGAGCCCGACGCCGGGCTCGCCGCGGCCGCCAGTGCCGCCGGCGGGCTCGGCATCCTCGACCTCGGCTCCGGCGATCGAAGATCACGAGAGGAACTGTCCCGGCTGAAACGAGCGTCCCCGGGGGCCTTCGGAATACGCGTGAGCGGGCGCTGCGTGCTGGCTCCGGCCGACGTCGGGGACGGCCCGGAGGTGGTCGTCCGCACCCCGGACGCGCCATGGGACATGGCCGAAATCCCGCCGTCGTACCGGGTGTTGGCGGAGGTCACCGACATCGGGCAGGCCCGCGCCGCCGTCCGTGCCGGTGCCCGGGGGCTGATAGCCCGGGGTGGCGAGAGCGGCGGCCGGGTCGGTGAGCTGAGCACCTTCGTCCTGCTGCAACAGCTCCTGTCCGACAGTGAGTTGGGTGGAGTCCCGGTCTGGGCCTGCGGCGGTGTCGGACCGCGAACGGCGGCGGCCGCCGTGGCCGGCGGGGCGGCCGGTGTCGTCCTCGACAGCCAACTGGCCCTGCTGCCCGAGTCGAGCCTGCCCGAGACGGTCCGGGCCGCGCTGCGGAACCTGGACGGCTCGGAGACCGTGCTGCTGGGCGGCCACCGGGTACTGCGGCGACGCGGCCCCGCCGCCCCGCAGCCACCGGCCGACGACCCGGAGGTGATCGCGGCCCTGCTGGGCGTGGACGATACGCGCGGCCAGCTGCTGCCGGTCGGCCAGGACGGCTTCCTCGCCGCCCGGTTCGCCGATCAGTGGGGTGACGTACGCCGGGTGGTGCGGGAACTGTCGACGGCGATCGACGAGGTGGCGCGCACGGCGCCGGACACCCCGGTCGTCACGAGACCTGATGCTCCGGCCGACACGGGCTTCCATGCCGCGGCCGACGGGGCACGTGACGCCTTGGCTCACTCGGGGTCTCTTGGCTCAGCTGTCACGGGTTCCTCTGCGTCGGCCGGTGGGGCGTCTGATGTCCTGGCCGTCTCGGGGTCTGATGGCTCAGCTGTCATGGGTTGCTCTGCGTCGGCCGGTGGGGCACGTGATGCCTTGGCCGTCTCGGGGTCTGATGGCTCAGCCGTCGCGGGTTCCTCCGTCCCGGCCGGTGGGGCGTCTGATGTCCTGGCCGTCTCGGGGTCTGATGGCTCAGCCGTCAGGGGTTCCTCTGCCTCGGCCGGTGGGGCACGTGATGCCTTGGCCGTCTCGGGGTCTGATGGCTCAGCCGTCACGGGATCCTCCGCCCCGGCCGACACGGCATCCGACGCCCCGGTTGCCGTGGGACCTCACGCTCCGGCCGACGTGCGATCCTCCGCCTCGGCGGATACGGCACCCGATGCCCCGCTCGTCCCGGCACCCCACGCCGTGGCCGCCACGCGAACCTCCGCCCCGGCCGATACGCCACCCGATGCCCTGGCCGTCACCGGCGTGCGATCCTCCGCCCCGACCGCTACGCGACCCTCTGCCTTCGCCAGTACGGGACCCCACGTATCCGCCGGCGTGCGATCCTCCGCCCCGGCCACTACGCGAGCCCTCACCCCGCCCGCCACGCGACCCCACTCCCCGTCCGACACGGCACCTCACCCCCCATCCGTCCCCGCCCCCGCGTCAGCTCTCCGTCCCGGGTCCGCCATGAGTCGGGCGCTCGGGACCCGGTTGCCGTTGGCGCAGGGGCCGATGACCCGGGTCAGTGATCAGGCCGGTTTCGCGGCTGCCGTGGCCGAGGGCGGTGCGTTGCCGTTCCTGGCGCTGGCGCTCGCGGACGGGGCGCGGACCCGGGCGATGCTGACCGAGGCGCGGGCCGTGCTGGACGGCAGGCCCTGGGGTGTGGGTGTCCTCGGCTTCGCGCCGGAGGAGATCAGGAACGCCCAGCTGGACGCCGTACGGGAGCTGCGGCCCACGCACGCGGTCATCGCGGGCGGCCGGCCGGCCCAGGCCGAGGTGCTGGAGCGGGCCGGGATCCGGACCTTCCTGCATGTGCCCTCGCCGGGGCTGCTGCGGCAGTTCCTGGAGGCGGGGGCCCGTAGGTTCGTGTTCGAGGGCGCTGAGTGCGGCGGACATGTGGGGCCCCGGGCCTCCTTCCCGCTGTGGGAGGCCCAAGTCGCCGTACTGGAAGAGTACTTGGCGAGCGCTGACGACGACGTCGCCCGGCAGCTGGAGGTGTTCTTCGCGGGCGGGATCCACGACGAGCGGTCGGCCGCGATGGTCGCCGCCCTGGCCGCGCCGCTCACCGCCCGGGGTGCCGCCGTCGGCGTCCTCATGGGGACCGCCTACCTGTTCACGGAAGAGGCGGTGGCACACGGCGCGATCCGGCCCCTCTTCCAGCGGCAGGTGCTCTCCGCCACCACGACCGCTCTGCTGCGGACCGCGCCCGGCCACGCGACCCGCTGTGTGCCGAGCCCCTTCACCGGCGATTACCCGGGCCGGGAGGCCGCCCTGCGGGCCCAGGGGCTGACCGACCGCGAGGTCTGGGAGGGACTGGAACGTCTCAACGTCGGCCGGCTGCGCATCGCCAGCAAGGGCGTCGAGCGGGGCACCGACGGGCAGTTGGCGGACGTCGGCGAGCAACGGCAGCTGACCGACGGGATGTTCATGGCGGGCGAGGTCGCCGTGCTGCGCTCGGCGACCACCACCGTCGCCGAGCTGCACCGCTCGGTGACCGACGGCGCCGCCGACTTCCTGACCCGGCGCGCCGGGCACCCGGATCCGCAGGCCACGAAGGAACCGGCGCCGCCCGCTCCGCTCGACATCGCGATCGTCGGCATGGCCTGCATGTTCCCGCAGGCCCCCGACCTCGCCGCCTTCTGGGCGAACATCGTCGCCGGACGCGACGCCGTCACCGAGGTCCCGCCCGACCGCTGGGACCCCGCCGTGCACCACGCGGCCGGCAACACGGCGTCGAAGTGGGGCGGCTTCCTGCCCCGCATCCCCTTCGACCCGCTGCGCTACGGCATCCCGCCCGCCTCCCTCGGCAGCATCGAACCCGTCCAGCTGCTGTCCCTGGAGGCGGCCCGCCGGGCGCTGGAGGACGCCGGGTACGGCGAGCGGGGGCGGGCGTTCGACCGCGCGCGGACCTCGGTCGTCTTCGGCGCCGAGGCGGGCAGCGACCTGTCCAACGCCGTCACCCTGCGCGCCGTCCTGCCCGCGTACTACGGCCGCGTCCCCGACGGCATCGAGGAGCAGCTGCCCCGGCTGACCGAGGACTCCTTCCCCGGCATGCTGGCCAACGTCATCTCCGGCCGGATCGCCAACCGCCTCGACCTCGGCGGCGCCAACTTCACCGTCGACGCCGCCTGCGCCTCCTCGCTGGCCGCCCTCGACGTCGCCTGCAAGGAACTCGTCTCCGGCACCAGCGACCTGGTGCTCTGCGGCGGCGCGGACCTGCACAACGGCATCAACGACTACGTCCTGTTCTCCTCCGTCCACGCGCTCTCCCCGACCGGCCGCTCCCGCGCCTTCGACGCCTCCGCCGACGGCATCGCCCTCGGCGAGGGCGCGGCCTGCCTGGTCCTCAAGCGGCTCGCGGACGCCGAACGCGCCGGCGACCGGATCTACGGCGTCGTCAAGGGCCTCGGCTCCGCCAGCGACGGCCGCTCCCTCGGCCTGACCGCACCCCGGCCCGAAGGCCAGCGGGCCGCGCTGGAGCGGGCCTACCGCAACGCGGGTGTGTCGCCGGCGGACGTCGGCCTCGTCGAGGCGCACGGCACGGGGACCGTCGTGGGCGACCGCACCGAACTCACCGTGCTGAGCGAGGTGTTCGCCGAAGCCGGGGCCGGCACGGGCAGTTGTGCGCTCGGCTCGGTCAAGTCCCAGATCGGGCACACCAAGTGCGCCGCCGGACTCGCCGGGCTGATCAAGGCCGGCCTCGCCCTCTACACCGGGGTCACCCCGCCGACCCTGCACCTGGAGCGGCCCAACCCGGCCTGGGCGCAGGACGACAGCCCCTTCGTCTTCCACACCCGGGCCCGCCCCTGGGCGCAGCCGGCCGCGCGACGCGTCGCCGGGGTCAGCGCGTTCGGGTTCGGCGGCACAAACTTCCACGCCGTGCTGACCGCGCACACGGGCACCGCGGCGCCCGCGCAGAGCCTGGACGCCTGGCCGTGCGAGCTGTTCCTCTTCCGCGGCCGGGACACGGCGGCGGCCCATCGGACGGCGGCCGAGATCCTGCGCGCCGCCGAGGCCGACGGCCGCCCCTGGCGGCTGCGGGACCTCGCCCTCGCCGCCGCCCGCCACGCCGACACCACGCACGAACCGGTACGGGCCGCGGTCGTGGCCCGGGACGTCGACGACCTGACCGGGCAGCTGCGGCGGGTCCTCGCCGGCGAGCACGATCCGGCCGCCGGGATCCACGTGGCGCTTCCGACGCAGGACACCGGTCCGCAGGACGGCCAGGTCGCCTTCCTCTTCCCCGGGCAGGGCAGCCAGCGCACCGGCATGCTGTCCGAACTCCTCGTCGCCCTCCCCGAGTTGCGCCACTTCCTGCACCTCGGCCGCGCCCACGCCGACACCGTCCACCCGCCGGCCGCCTTCGACGACACCGTCCGGGAACGGCACCGGGCCGCCCTCACCGACACCCGGTCCGCGCAGCCCGCCCTCGGCATCGCGGGTCTCGCCGCCCACGCCTTCCTCAGCCGCGCGAACGTCCACCCCGATCAGGCCGCCGGCCACAGCTACGGCGAACTGGCCGCCCTCGCCGCGGCCGGCGCCCTCGACCCCGAGACCCTGCTGGAACTGAGCGGTGAACGCGCCGACGCGATTCTGGCGGCGGCCGGCGACGACCCCGGCACCATGGCCGCCGTCGGCGCCGGGGCCGAGGCCGTCGGTGCCGCCCTGCGTACCTCGGGGGCGCCCCCCTCGGTCGTCGTGGCCAACGTCAACTCGCCCGAGCAGACGGTGATCTCGGGGCCGACGGCGGATGTCGAGACCGCCGTGCGACTGCTGCGCGAGGCCGGGCTCGGGGCCCGGCGCATCCCCGTGGCCTGCGCCTTCCACAGCCCACTCGTGGCCACGGCGGGCGAGCGCTTCGCGAAGGTCCTCGCGGGCAAGCCGGTACGGGCGCCCGAGTTCCCCGTCTGGGCCAACCGCACCGCCGCGCCCTACCCCGCCGACCCCGACGCGGTGCGCGCCGAACTCGCCGCCCAGATCGGCTCCCCGGTCGACTTCGCCGCCCAGATCGAGGCGATGTACGCGGCGGGCGCGCGCCTCTTCGTCGAGGCCGGTCCCGGCACCGTGCTCACCCGGCTCGTCGGCAAGATCCTGGGCGACCGTCCGCACCGCACGGTCGCCTGCGAGCCGACGGCCGACAGCGGTCTGCGCGGCTGGCTCGACGCGCTGGCGCGGCTCGCCGTCGCCGGGCGGCCGGTGCGCACGGCCTGGCTGCTGCGGGGTCGCGACGCCGTCGACGCGCTGCGCGCCCCGGCGCCGAAACGGCCCGGCTGGACGGTCGACGGACACCTTGTCCGCACCGCCGACGGGGCCCTCCTGCCCGGTGCCCTCGCACCGGCCCGACGAGTCGTGGAGACGCCCGTGACCACCGACCAGCCGCACGGCACCCCGGCCGACCGGGACGCGTTGATCTCGGAGTTCCTGCGCACCAGCCGGGAGATGATCGCCGCCCAGCGCGATGTGCTGCTCACCTACTTCGGAGCCACGCCGGGCGCCACCGCGCCGGCGCCCGCTCCGCCGACGCCCGTCCTGTCGGCGCCCGCCCTGCAGGTCCCGCACGAGAGCCGCGAACTTCCGTCACCAGAGCCGCAGTTGGCGCAGAACCAGGTCGGTGAAGCTCCGGCGGACGACGTGGAGCGGATCGTACTGGAGATCATCAGTGAACGTACCGGCTATCCCGTCGACATGATCGAGCCCGACCTCGATCTGGAGGCGGACCTGAGCATCGACTCCATCAAGCGGGCCGAGATAGCGGGCGAACTCGCCAAGCGCCTCGGCATCGCGGGCGGCGCCACCGTCCTGGACGACGCCGAGCTGGAGGAACTCGCCAAGGCCCGGACGGCGGCGGCCGTGACGGGGTGGCTGACGGAGAGGGTCGCAGCGGGCCCTGGGGACGATGCCGGGGGCGGGGACGAGCCGGTCGACGAGCGGCCGGACACGTCGTACTCCGGCGCGCCGGCCCCGCACAGCCTGCGCGCGGAGCACACGTCGGCTTCGGCCGGGCCTGCCCCGGAGCCCCCCCTGGCCCCCGGTGTGCCGCCGCGGCGCTGTGAGCTGCGGCCCGTGCCCCTCCCGGAGGCCGGACCGGCGGGCCTCGACCCGGCCGGCCGGCGGTTCGTCCTGCTCGGCGGCGACGAAGCGGTGACGTCCGAGGTCGCGGCGCGGTTCGCCGGGGCCGGAGCCGAGGCGGTGGCGCTCGACGGCGGGCACCTCCTCGCCGCCGCCGACGGTCCCGTCGACGGTGTCGTGTACCTGGGCGCGCTGCCCGGTCCCGAGCTCCCCGCGCTGCCGGACGCCTTCCCGGTGCTCCGGGCGGCGCTGGCGTGCGGCCCGCGCGCGCTGCTCGCCGTACGGTCCGCCGAGCGGGCGGCGGCACGGGCGGCCGGGCTGGACGGGCTGTTCCGCACCATCGGCCGCGAGTACCCCGACCTGCTCACCAGGGTCGTGGCCGTACCGGACACCGTACCGGCGGCCGTCGCCGACGCCGTGCTCGCCGAACTGCGGGCCCCGGCGGCCACGGCCCCCGTCGTCCTGCGCACGGCGGCCGGCGCCCGGCAGGGTCTGGAACTGCTGCCCGCGCCCCTCGGGCTGCTCGGCACCACCGGCGCGGGGCCCGCCGCCGACGGCGCCGCCGAGGCGGCCGCGCTCGGGCTCGACCGGAACTCCGTCGTCCTGCTGGCCGGAGGCGCCCGGGGCATCACCGCCCGGTTCGCAGCCACACTCGCCCGCGCCTGCCGCTGCCGCCTCGAACTGCTGGGCCGCACCCCCGCGCCCACCGGGCCCGAGGACCCGCGCACCGCCGCCGCCCGTACCCCGGTCGAGCTGCGGGCCGCGCTCGCCGCCGGGCCCGGGGCACCGAGGCCCGCCGAGATCAACAAGGCCGCCGAACTGCTCCTCGCCCAGCGGGAGATCGCCGCCACCCTCACCGAACTCGGCGCGCTCGGCAGCGAGGCGCGCTACCGCGCGGTCGACTTCCGGGAGCGGGACGCCGTCCTCCAGGCGGTCAAGGAGATCCACGCCGAACACGGCAGACTCGACGGCGTCGTCTTCGCCGCCGGGATCATCGAGGACCGGCTGATCGCCGAGAAGACCCCCGAGTCCTTCCAACGGGTCTACGGCACGAAGACGGCCGGGGCCGCCGCGCTGTTCGCCGCGCTGGACGACCTGCCCGCCGGACCGGCGTTCACGGTGCTGTTCGGCAGCATCGCCGCCGTGCTCGGCAACCGCGGCCAGGCCGACTACGCCGCCGCCAACGACGCGCTGGAGTCGCTCGGTTCGGACTGGGCCGCCCGCACCGGCAACCGCGCGCTGACCGTCCACTGGGGACCCTGGGCGCCGTCCGGCACGCACACCGGGATGGTCGGGGCGGAACTCGGCCGGGAGTACGCCCGGCGCGGGGTCGAGCTGATCGACCCGGACGAGGGCACCGCGGCCCTGCTCCGGGAACTCGCCTGGGGCGACCCGGCGACCCGCGCCGTCGTCCACACCGCGTCGGGCTGGTGACATGACGGTGCGTCACACTCCCGTTGCCATCGTCGGGATGGCGGTGCTGCTGCCCGGCGCCCGCGGCCTGGACGCCTACTGGCGCAATCTGCGCGACGGCGTCGACGCGATCAGCGAGGTCCCCGCGGAGCGCTGGGACGCCGACTACTACCGGCCCGGTACGGCCGCCGGCCCCGCCGTCGCCGACCAGGTGTACTGCCGGCGCGGCGGATTCGTGGACGGCCTGGCCGAGGTCGAGGTCACGCGCCACGGCATCATGCCCGCCTCGGTCTCCGGCACCGAGCCCGACCAGCTGATCGCGCTCGACGTGGCCGCCGCCGCGCTCGCCGACGCGGGCGGCACGGACCGGCTCCCCGAACGGCACCGGATCGGGGTCGCGCTGGGCCGCGGCGGCTACCTCACCCCGGGGCTGGTCCGGCTCGACCAGCGGGTCCGTACGGCCGGTCAGCTCGTCCGCACCCTGGGTGAGTTGCTGCCCTACCTCGACTCCGGCCAACTCGACCGGATCCGCACCGCGTTCACCGAGCGGCTCGGCCCCGACAGCCCCGAGTCGGCGATCGGCCTCGTCCCCAACCTCGCCGCCTCCCGCATCGCCAACCGGCTCGACCTGCGCGGCCCCGCCTACACCGTGGACGCCGCCTGCGCCTCCTCGCTGGTCGCCGTGGACCAGGCGGTCACCGAACTCGCCACCGGACGCTGCGACATGATGCTGGCCGGGGGAGTGCACCACTGCCACGACATCACCCTCTGGAGCGTCTTCTCCCAGCTGCGCGCCCTGTCCCCGACCGAGCGCATCCGCCCCTTCCACCGCCACGCGGACGGCATCCTCATCGGGGAGGGCACCGGCGTCGTCGTACTGAAACGACTCACGGACGCCGAGCGCGCGGGCGACCGTGTGTACGCGGTCATCCGGGGCACCGGCGTGGCCAGCGACGGCCGTACGGCGGGCCTCGTCAACCCCGACCCGGGCGGACAGGCCCGCGCTGTACGGCAGGCCTGGCGGACCGCCGGACTCGACCCCGCCGCACCGGACTCCCTCGGCCTGCTGGAGGCACACGGCACCGCCACCCCCGCCGGTGACGCCGCCGAACTCACCACGCTCGCAGAGGTGTTCGGAGCGCCGGCGGCCGGACACGACGGCCTCCGCCCGGTCCTCGGCTCGGTGAAGTCGATGATCGGCCACACCATGCCGGCCGCAGGAGTCGCGGGACTGGTCAAAGCGGCGCTCGCGCTGCACCACCGCACCCTGCTGCCCACCCTCCACTGCGAGGACCCGCATCCCGCCCTTGCCGCCACCCGCTTCCGCACCCTGGAGCGGTCCCGGCCCTGGGAGACCGACGTCCGCCGGCCGGTGCGCCGGGCCGCCGTCAACGCCTTCGGATTCGGCGGCATCAACGCCCATGTGGTCCTGGAGGAGCCCGCCGCCACCCCGACGCCGCACCGGACCGCCCCGACCCTCCGGACCACCGACCGAACCCCGGCATCAACTTCCGTCCCAGCACCGGGAATGACGCCCGTCGGGGCTGCCGCCCAGGTGAGCGGAACCGCCGCTCCTGCTACGGCCGCCCCGGCCGCAACCGCCACCGCCGCCCAGCCCGACGCCCCGGCCCCGGCGGCCACTGCCACTCCCACTCCCGCCCCGGCCGCCCACCTCCCCGCGCCCCCCTCCGGCCCGACCACCGCCCGTGCCGCCGCGCCCACCCCGACCGCGCCCGCCGCCCACGTAACCGAACCCGAGCCGGTGCTGCTCCTGGCCGCCGGCAGCGTGGCGGACCTCGCCGCTCTCCTGGACGCCGACGACTCCGTCGTGCTCGCCGCCGGGCACGACCCTGCGCGGTCGCACCCCGGGGCCGGGCCCGTGCGGCTCGGGATCGTGGGGCCGAACGCCAAGCGGCTCGGCCTGGCCCGACGGGCGGTGGCCAAGGGGCGCGCCTGGCAGGGTCGCGGGGACGTGTGGTTCCGGCCGGGCCCGCTGCTCGGCGCGGCCGGTGGCGGGCTCGCGTTCGTCTTCCCCGGCCTGGAAGGGGACTTCACGCCGCGCACCGACGACGTCGCGGCCCACTTCGGCCTGCCCCCGCTGCCCGCCACGGACGTGGAGGTCGGCGACGTCGGCCGGCACGGCTTCGGTGTCGTCGGCGTGGGCCGCCTGCTGGACCGGGCGCTGCGCCGCATCGGCGTCGTACCGGACGCGGTCGCCGGACACAGCGTCGGCGAGTGGACGGCCATGGCGGCGGCCGGGCTCTACTCGGCCGACGAGGTCGACGCGTTCATGGCCGGGTTCGACCCCGGTTCGCTCACCGTTCCCGGCCTCGTCTTCGCCGCCCTCGGCACCTCCGCCGAGCACGTGCGCAGCGCGCTCGCCGACGACTGGCCGGACTCCGGGATCGTGCTCTCCCACGACAACGCGCCCCGTCAGTCCATGGTCTGCGGCCCCGGCGCGGCCGTCGACGCGTTCGTGAAGTCCCTGCGCGCCCAGGGCGTGATCTGCCAGGTGCTGCCGTTCCGCTCCGGCTTCCACACCCCGATGCTGGAGCCCTACCTCGCCCCCATCAAAGAGGCCGCCGACCGCTTCCGGCTCCATCCGCCGACCGTACCGGTGTGGTCCGGTACGACCGCGGCGCCCTTCCCGCAGGACGCGGCGGACGTGCGCGCGCTCTTCGTCCGGCATCTGCTGGAACCCGTGCGCTTCCGTGAGCTGACCGAGGCCCTGTACGCCGCCGGGCACCGCGTCTTCGTTCAGACCGGACCCGGCCGGCTCACCTCCCTCATCGACGACACCCTCGGCGACCGCGACCACCTGGCCGTCGCCGCCAACGCGCCCCAGCACAGCGGTATGGCCCAACTCCGGCGCGTGGCCACGTCGTTGTGGACGGCCGGCGCGTCCGTGGTGCCCGCGCTCGCGGCCCGCGACACGGCAGCGGTGACCGCGCGGCGCCGTCCACCCGTCCGCCTGGACCTCTCCGGCTCCCTCGTCTCGCTGGAGGGACCGGAGCTCGACGCACTGCGCACCGCACTGCGCCCCGCCGCCCGCCCGGCCCCCGCCCGCCCCGGCTTCGGCGAGCTGGACACCCTGGCCACCCGCATCCCGGCCGCCGCCGAGCTGACCGCCCTGCTCCGGGACACCGCGGACACGGCGGCCGAGCTGATCGCCGCGGGCCGCCGCCGTCCCGCGCCCGCCGCCGTACCCACCCTCGCCAGGCCGGCCGCGACGACCACCACGCTCCATGTCTCGCCCCGGACCATGCCCCACCTCCTGGACCACTGCTTCTTCCCGCAGCGCGCCGACTGGCCGGACGCGGAGGACCGTTGGCCGGTGGTGCCGGCCACCACGATCGTGCGGCACATGATGGACGCGGCGGAGGCCGCCGCCCCCGGACTGCGGGCCGTCGCCGTGCACGGGGCCCGCTTCGACCGCTGGCTCACCGCGACACCCCCGGTCGACGTCCAGGTCTCCGTCACCCCGTCGGCCGACCGCCCGGACCGGGTCACCGTCGCCTTCGGCCCCACGGCCCGCGCGGTCGTCGAACTCGCCCCGGACCATCCCGCACCGCCCCCGCCGGGCCCGCTCCCGGACGCCGCGGAGCGCCGCCCCGAGCACACCGCCGCCCAGGTGTACCGGGAGCGCTGGATGTTCCACGGCCCCGGCTTCCAGGGCCTCACCGACCTCACCGCGATCGGCGACCGGCACATCCGCGGAGTGATCACCACACCCGCCGCCCCCGGCGCCCTGCTGGACAACGTGGGCCAGCTCCTCGGCTACTGGATCATGGCCACCCGCAGCGAACGGACCGTCGTATTCCCCGTGCAGATAGGGGAGTTGAGGTTCCACGGACCGCACCCGGCCCCCGGCGCCGAGGTCGGCTGCCGCATGCGGATCACGACCCTCACGGACACCCTCCTGGAGGCGGACGCCGAGCTGACGGCCGACGGCCGGGTGTGGGCCGTGATCACCGGCTGGCAGGACCGCCGCTTCGACAACGACCCCACGACCCGGCCCGTCGAACGCTTCCCCGAGCGTCACACGCTGTCCACGGCCCGCCCCGGCGGCTGGGCGCTGGTGCACGAGCGCTGGCCCGACCTCGCCTCCCGTGAGCTGATCATGCGCAACGTGCTGGGCGCGGCCGAGCGCGCCGCGTACGCCGCCCGCCCGCCCCGCGGCCGCCGGCAGTGGCTGCTCGGCCGGATCGCGGCCAAGGACGCCGTACGGCAGTGGCTCTGGCGGCACGGCGAGGGCCCTGTCTTCCCCGCCGAACTCCACGTCCGCAACGACGAGTCGGGGCGGCCGTACGTCACCGGGGTGCACGGGCGCACCCTGCCCCCGCTGGACGTCTCGCTCGCGCACCGGGGCGAGGCGGGCGTGGCGATCGTACGGCCGCACAGGCCGGGGCCCGGACCCGGCATCGACATCGAAGAGGTCACCGCACGCGACCCCGCGACCCTGGCCACCGCGCTCACCCCGGCCGAACTGCGGCTCCTGGAAGGCCTCACGGCCGACGGCCCCGACCCGCAGGACCTGTGGTTCACCCGCTTCTGGGCCGCCAAGGAGGCGGTCGCCAAGGCCGAGGGCGTCGGATTCGGCGGCCGGCCACGGGACTTCGCGGTGCTGGAGACCACTCCGGACGGCAGCCGACTGGTCGTCTCCGGCCGCCTGGAGCGCTCCTACACCGTGCACTGTGCACCGGTGGGCAATCCGCCGGCGCTGCCCGCCCGGTCCTACGTGGCGGCCTGGACGACCGGCCCCGGCACCGACGACACACCACCCCACGATGACGACGCAGCCGAGGAGTGACCCCCGATGAACCCCACCCAGCCGGCCCCGGCGCAGCCCGCGACCGACACCGCGCCCACGGCCGACGCCGTCCTCGCCGAGGTCGGCGACATGCTCCGTACGGTGCTCGCGGAGTACGGCGACGACGACGCCGAGATCGCGATGTCCACCACCTTCAACCGCGACCTGGAGCTGGAGAGCATCGACCTGGTCACCCTGGCCGGCCTGTTGGAGGAGCGGTACGGGCAGCGGGTCAACCTGGCCGAGTTCCTGGCCGGCATGGAGTTCGACGAGATCATCGAGCTGACCGTGGGCCGGCTGGTGGAGTACGTGGTGTGGAGTCTGAAGACCACGCAGGCGGGCTGAGCCGTGGCGATCGTCGACGCCGGCGGGATCCGGCTGCACGTCCAGCGCATGAGGTCGGCGGACGACCGGTCCCCGCGCCCCACGGTGGTCCTGGTGCACGGGCTGCTCACCGACAGCCTGGCCAGCTACTACTTCACCGTCGCCCCCGGCTTCGCGGCGGCCGGACTCGACGTGGTCATGTACGACCTGCGCGGACACGGCCGCAGCGAGCGCCCGCCCGCGGGCTACACCCTCGACCACAACATCGACGACCTGGAGGCCCTGCTCGGCGGGCTGGCCGTCACCGGTCCCGTCCACCTCGTCGGCAACTCCTACGGCGGCACCATCGCCTTCGGCTACGCGGCCCGCCACCCCGAGCGCGTGCTCAGCCTGACGCTGATCGAGTCCGAGCCGGCGACCTCCGCCTGGGCGTCGAAACTCGGCGCCATCCTGGACCGGGTCGTCACCCACCTCGCGCACAACGAGCCCGACGCGATCGCCTGGATCACCGCGAACCGGGGCCACAACACCGCCCGCCTGGCCAAGGGCGCGGCCCGGCTCGCCCGCGAGACCACCCTCGGCCGGGACATCCCGGTCAGCCGGGTGCTCACGGAGGACGAGATCAGGGCCGTACACTGCCCGGTTCTCGGGCTGTACGGCGGCGAGTCGGACCTCGTCGACCTCGTCCCGCTGAAGCGGGCGCTGCTGACCGACTTCCGCGCGGTCGTCCTGCCCGGACACGAGCACTCGGTGCTGGTCGAGGCGCCGACGGCGGTCGGCGCGCACATCCTGGACCTGATCCACGCGGGAGCGGGGGTCCGGTGAGCGCCTTCCTCTTCGCTGTACCGCCGCTGACCGGCCACATCAACCCGGCCGTCGGCGTCGCCGCCCGACTGGCCGCGCGTGGGCACCGGGTCGCCTGGGCGTGCGCCGCCCCGGCACTGGTGCGGCGGCTCGCGGGCCCGGACGCCGAGGTGCACGGGTGCGCGGGTCCGGTGCCGGGGGCCGACGGGGTCGTACGACCGCCGGAGCTGCGGGGCGCGGAGGCGCTGAAGTTCCTGTGGGAGCGGTATCTGCTCCCGCTCGCCGAGGCCATGGCGCCGGGTGTCGGGGCGGCGGTCCGGGAGTTCCGCCCGGATGTCGTCGTGGCCGACCAGCAGGCCTTCGCCGGCGCTCTGGTCGCCGAGCGGTGCGGGCTGCCGTGGGCCACCTCCGCCACCACGTCGGCCGAGTTCAGCGGCGCGTACGACGGCCTGCCCAAGGTCGCCGAGTGGCTGCACCGGAGCCTGGCCGAGCTGCGGACCCGGATCGGCGACCAGGCCAAAACCGCCGACCCGCGCTTCTCGCCCCACCTCCTGCTGATCTTCAGCACCCCAGAACTCATCGGCCCCCAGGCGCCGTTGGCCCGGCACATCCACTACGTCGGCCCCTCGATCGGCGGGCGCCCGGCCGGGCCCGACTTCCCCTGGCAGCGGCTCGACCCGGGCCGGTCGAAGGTTCTGGTGACCCTGGGCACGGCGAACGCCGACGCGGGCGACCGGTTCCTCACCGAGTGTCTGACCGCGCTGCGCGAGCGTGCCGACCGGGTGCAGGCGGTGATCGCCGATCCCGGCGGTGTGCTGCCCGTGCCGCCCGGCGACAAGGACGTCCTGGCCTTCTCGTCCGTGCCCCAACTCCCGCTGCTGGAACGGATGGACGCGGTCGTCTGCCATGGGGGACACAACACCGTGTGCGAGGCGCTGTGGCACGGCGTCCCGCTCGTCGTCGCCCCCATCCGCGACGACCAGCCCGTGATCGCCGGGCAGGTCGTGGACGCGGGGGCCGGCGTCCGGGTCCGCTTCGGCCGGGTCCGCGCGGACCGGCTGGGCGCGGCCCTCGACACCGTCCTCACCGACCCGGCCCACCGGACCTCCGCCACCCGCATCCGCGCCGCCTTCCGGGCGGCGGGCGGCGCCCGGACCGCCGCGGCCCACCTCGAACACCTCGCAGACCGCGCATCCCGCGCAGACTTCGAAGCGGAGAGCCGATGACCGACGACAAGAGCGACAAGGGCGACAAGAGCGGGAAGGGTGACAAGAGCGGGAAGGGCGAGAGGGGCGAGAAGGGTGAGAAGGGTGAGAAGGGTGAGAAGAGGGCGCGCATCGCCGCCCTGCGCCCCGGCTACCGGCGGGACCTGACCGCCGGTCCGGACCGCTTCTTCGCGCCCCCGCGCCCCGACTGCCCCTGGTGCGGTTCGGTCCGGCTCGCCCCCCGCCTGCACACCACCGACCTGCTCCAGCACAAGCCCGGCGGCTTCACCCTCGACCGCTGCGCCGACTGCGGCCACATCTTCCAGAACCCCCAACTGACCGAGGAGGGACTGGAGTTCTACTACCGGGACTTCTACGACGGCCTCGGCGAGCAGCGCATGAGCGGCACCTTCGGCGGCCGCACCGCCATGTACCGCGGCCGCGCCGAGTCCATGCTGCCGTACGACCCGGCCCCGAAGACCTGGCTGGACGTCGGCACCGGCCACGGCCACTTCTGCGCCGCCGCCCGCACCGTCCTGCCCGGCACCTCCTTCGACGGACTCGACTTCACCGAGGGCGTCGAACTCGCCGCCCGCGAGGGCCGCGTGGACCACGCCTACCGCGGCGCCTTCCCCGCCCTCGCCCCCGAACTCGCCGCCCGCTACGACGTCGTGAGCATGTTCCACTACCTGGAGCACAGCACCGACCCCGACCGCGAACTGCGCGCCGCCCACGAGGCCGTACGTCCCGGCGGCCACCTCCTCATCGAGGTACCGGACCCCGAGAGCCGCTACGCCCGGCTGCTCGGCCGCTGGTGGCTCCCCTGGCTCCAGCCGCAGCACCTGCACTTCATACCCGTCGCTGGCCTCCGGCGGCGACTGGCGGAGCTGGGCTTCACGGTGGTCGCGGAGCAGCACGCCGAACCGCACGATCCGGTCGACCTGCTCGCCGCCGTCTGGCTGGCCCTCGACCACGCGGCGCCCCGCGAGGACGCACCCTGGCTGCCCGAACCGCCCGGCGGCCTGCGCCGCGCCGCGCGCACCGCCCTGCTGCTCGCGGGTGTGCCCGCGCTCGTCACCGCCACGCTCCTCGACCGTTTCGCGGTACGCCCCCTCGCCCACCGTCTTGGCGTCGCGAACGCCTACCGTCTGGTGGCCCGCCGCGACTGACCGGCACGCGGCGCACGCTCACAGGATCCTGGCGCGGATCAACGCCGAGAACATCAGGGCGCCCGGCACCAGCGGCACCCAGTCGGTCAGCACCCGGTAGCCGATGACGGTCGCGGTGGCCATGGCCGGTGCCGCGCCGAAGGCGATCAGCGTCCAGGCCAGCGCCGCGTCGACCGCGAACCCGCCGGGTGCCGGGACCGCCCCGACGGCCGTACCGGCCGCGAGGTAGGCGAGCACCACCTGCTCCCACGGCATGTGCAGCCCGAGCGAGGCCCCGACACAGACGAGGGTGGCCCCCTGCAACAGCGGCATCGCGACCGCCCCGCCCCACAGTGCGGCCACCCGGCAGGGCCGCGTGTGCACCTCCCGCGCATCGGCGAGGGTGGAGCGCAGCAGCCCGGTCACGGGCCGCCGCAACGGCCGTACGACGGTCAGCAGCACCCCGGCGACCGCGAGGAGACCGCCCGCGACCGCGGCGAGCGGCACCAGCAGCCGCCCGTCCGGGACCAGTTCGCCGAGGCGCCGCCAGGCCGGCGACACCGCGAGCAGGACCACCAGCACGACCGTCTTGGCGGAGGACTTCGCCAGCGAGTACAGCCCGATCGAGGCGGTCGCCCGCTCCAGCGGCACCCCGCGCGCCCGCAGGAAACGCACGGTGACGGCGTGGGCGCCGAGCCCGGCGGGCAGCGCGTGGTTGGCGGCACCGGCGGCGAACTGCGAGGCCAGCAACTGCCACGCCGGGACCCGGTCGGGCAGCGCGCCCTGCCGGACACACGTGGCGGCCACCCAGTTCAGGCAGGTGAAACCGCCCCCGGCCAGCAGCCACCAGGGATCGGCCGCGACGAGCCGCCGGACTCCCTCGTACACCACGGGCCGGTTGGCCACTGCCCAGCCGCCCACCAGCAGCAGCGGTGCGAGGCACAGGGCGAGCCGTACCGAGCGGCCCGCCAGGAAGGACGGCGGCCGGGGAGCGGGCGCTGCCTCCGCGAGGTGATCGGGGAGTTCTCCGGCGGGCGGGGCGGCCGGGGCGGGGGGCGGCGGGAGCGGGAGGGAGAGCGGGATCGGGGACGGGGACGGTGAGGGCACGGGGACGTCGTCCTTCCGCGGCGGGTCCCGGGCGGGGACCTGGGGGAGGCGGGTCGGGCGATACCGCGGGAGCTTTCCCCGCCCGTGTGACACCTGGGTGTCCGAGAGCCCAAGGGCCGAGGGCGGGAGGGTGCCGGCGGGGGGCGCCGGGAACGGCCGGGAAGTTCTGTGCTTAACCACCGCTCACCGCCGACCAGGTAACCTGCCCTTGGGACGCTCTTTACATGCGGTGTCCGGCAGCCAAAGGTCGGCGACAGGGGAGGAACCCGCGGTGCACGTGCAGGAATGGCTCGATTCGGTGCCCGCGGTCGCCGTCTACGCCATGGTGGCCCTGGTGATCGGCGTCGAGAGCCTGGGCATCCCGCTGCCGGGCGAGATCGTCCTGGTCTCCGCGGCGCTGCTGTCCTCCCAGCACTCCGGCATCAACCCCGTCGTCCTCGGCGCGTGCGCGACCGCCGGTGCGGTGATCGGCGACTCCATCGGCTACGCGATCGGCCGCAAGGGCGGCCGCCCGCTGCTGGCCTGGCTGGGCGGCAAGTTCCCGAGACACTTCAGCGCGGGCCATGTGGCCACCGCCGAGCGGTCCTTCGAGAAGTGGGGCATGTGGGCCGTCTTCGTCGGCCGCTTCATCGCCCTGCTGCGCATCTTCGCCGGCCCCCTCGCGGGCGTCCTGCAGATGCCGTACTGGAAGTTCCTGATCGCCAACGTCCTCGGCGGGATCATCTGGGCGGGCGGCACGACCGCCGTCATCTACTACGTGGGCGTGGTCGCCGAGGGCTGGCTGAAGAAGTTCTCCTACGTGGGCCTCGCGGCGGCGGTCCTCGTCGGCCTGGCCTCGATGCTGCTGGTCAAGCGCAAGGCGAAGAAGGCCCAGCAGGAGCACGGCCAGGAGGCGGAGCCGGTCGGCGCCGGTGAGTGACACCGCCCCGACCGTGCCCAGCCATGCCCGGTCAGGCCTGGCGATGCACGTCCTTGTGGGCCTTCGCCAGGTCCGCGTACATCGTGCCGTTGAGGGTCACGCCCTGCCGCTCCTCCTCGGAGAGCGGCCGCCGCACCTTGGCCGGCACCCCTGCCACCAGTGAGCCGGCCGGCACCACCATTCCCTGCGGGACCAGAGCCTGCGCGGCGACCAGTGATCCTGCCCCGATCACCGCACCGTTGAGCACGGTCGCCCCCATGCCGATGAGACAGTCGTCCTCGACGGTCGCCCCGTGCACCACCGCGTTGTGCCCGATGGAGACCCGCTCACCCACGCTGACGGGAAACCCGGGATCGGCGTGCAGCGTCACGTTGTCCTGCACGTTCGCACTCGCCCCCACGGTGATCTTCTCGACGTCACCGCGCACGACCGCCCCGTACCAGACACTGGCCCCGGCATGCAGCGTGACGTCCCCGATCACGGAGGCCGTGGGGGCCACGAACGCCTCGGCATCGACCTGGGGCTCCCGGCCGCCGATGCCCACGATCAGCGCCTGCTGTGTCATGACGGTTCTCCTCGTGTCGTCGTCCCCCGCACCGTACGGCACGGGTTGGGGCAAAGATCACAGCAGGCGGCCCTCTTCCCGAAAGCGTCCGCTTAGTAACGTAACCCCGTGCCCCAGCGGAAGAACACGTTCTCATTCCGGCGACGCCGCGCAGCGCAACGTGTCGTCCACCAGGCCTGGGCCTGGATCCAGCGCGCGGGTTCCGTCACGGCCGACCACCCGGCGGGTTTCCGCTTCGGCTCGATCGGCGAAGCGACCCGCCTCGCCTTCCCGCTCGGCACCGTCTTCGGCGAACCCTGGATCCACCTCGGCTCCCACTGCATCATCGCCGAGCAGGTCACGCTGACCGCCGGCCTGATGCCGGACCTGGACCTCGGCCCCGACCCGATCCTGCGCATCGGCGACGGCGTCGTCCTCGGCCGCGGCAGTCACGTCATCGCGGACACGACGGTCACCATCGGCCGCGACTGCTACTTCGGCCCGTACGTCTACGTCACCTCCACCAACCACTCCTACGATGACCCGCACGAGCCCATCGGCAGGCAGTGGCCGCGGATGGAGCCGGTGGAGATCGGCCCGGGCTGCTGGATCGGCACCGGCGCGGTGATCCTGCCGGGCGCGCGGATCGGCCGGAACGTGGTCGTCGCGGCCGGCGCGGTGGTGCGCGGCGCGGTGCCCGACCACGCCGTGGTGGCCGGAGCCCCGGCCCGCGTCGTCCGCCGCTGGACCCCCACCGACGGCTGGCAACCCCCGCTGCGCACCCCACCCCCGGTCCCGATCCCGGCCGGCACGACCCCGGATCAGCTGCGGGCCCTGGCGGAACTGGACGAGGAAACGATGAGTCGCCTCGCGGAACTCGAAACGGAGGGGTGACGCGCGACCGGGACCGCGCCGGGGGCCGGGGGCGCTTTACGGCCGGGGGCCGGCCCGAGGCCGACGGGGCGAAGCCGGGCCTGAGGCGAGGTCGGGGGTGGGGCTGGGAGTTGGGCTGGGTCCGGGGCGGAGTCGGGATCGGGGGCGGGTTGCGGCTGGGGGCGGGACCGAGGTCGGCCGGAAGCGAGTTGAGGCCGGGGGGATTCGAAGCCGGGGCTGAGGTGAGGTCAGAGGCGAGGCCGGGGACAGGGGCGGGATCCAGGGCTGAGTCGAGCCGGGGTCGGAGCCGCGTCGGGGTGGAGGGGCGGGTGTGTTCCCAGGGCGGGGGCGAGACGGTGGCCGGGATCGGGGGGCGGGCTGGTCAGCCGGTTGCCAGCAGGAGTGTGCCGAGCAGGGCGAGGGTCGCGCCCGCTGTCTGGATCGTGCGGAGCCGTTCGCTGAGGAAGCCGCGTGCGGCCAGTGTGGTCACCACCGGGTACAGCGAGGCCAGTACCGCCGCGACGGTGACCGGGCCGTGGCGGGCGGCGAGCGCGTAGGTGCCGTTGGCCGCCACGTCCGCGAGCCCGACGAAGGCCAGCGCGGGCAGTGAGGCCCACGGGAAGCGGCCGTCCGGCAGCCCGCGGCCGCCCCGGCGGACGGAGGCCGCGAGCACGGTCCCGCCGACCGCGACATTGGTCAGCCGCTGCACGAACAGGGCGAGGAAGAGTCCGGTCACATCGGTCGAGGCCTCGGTGATCAGGGCGAAGACCGTGCCGAAGCCGAGCGCCGCGACCAGGGTGAGCAGGATCGCCCGCCGCTGGACCGGCGCACCGCGCAGCTGGGGCCCGCCCGCGAGGACGACGCCGGTGACGGCGACCGCGATGCCGGCGACCTGGAGCAGCCCCGGGCGCTCGCCGAGGACGAGGCCGACACCGACCGGGACGGCCACGCTGAGGGTGGCGAGCGGCGAGACGACTCCCATGGGGCCGAGCGCCAGGGCCTCGTAGAAGGAGAGCAGGGCGACCGGGCCGACCAGCCCCGCCGCGCACGCGAACCACAGCCGGGGTCCGGCCTCCCCCCAGCCGCCCGTCGCGACGACGATCGCACCCAGAACGGCCGCCGCGATGGACTGGGAGACCACGACGACCGTCAGTGCCGGCATACGCCGGGTCAGCAGGCCGCCGCCGAAGTCGGCCAGCCCCACAGGACACTGGTGGTGAGGGCCAGGAATGCTGTCACGGACGACCTCGCAGTACAGTTTGCTGAATGATCAGGTGCACTCCACCGTAGTTCAGTGCAATGAACTCTGTCATCCCATATAGTGAACCCTCCTCTCGATGGACGTGATGTGTCGGATCTCGACCTGCTGACCCAGTCACTGGCGCGCAACGTCAAGCACTGGCGTACGGTGCGCGGCTTCACCCTGGACGTGCTCTCCGCCCGGGCGGGAGTCAGCCGCGGCATGCTCATCCAGATCGAGCAGGCCCGGACGAACCCCAGCCTCGGCACCGTCGTCAAGATCGGCGACGCGCTCGGCGTCAGCATCACCACCCTGCTCGACTACGAACAGGGCCCCAAGGTCCGTATCGTCGCCCCCGGCCAGGCCGTACGCCTGTGGCACACCGACGCCGGCAGCTACAACCGCCTGCTGGCGGGCACGGAGGCGCCCGGGCCGGTCGAGATGTGGGACTGGCGGCTGATGCCGGGCGAGTCCAGTACCTCCGAGCCGCATCCGGCGGGCACCGTGGAACTCGTCCACGTCACCGCCGGCGAACTGACCCTCACCGTCGACGGCGTGGCCCACCTGGTCCCGACCGGCGCGAGCGCCACGTTCGAGGCGAGCAGCCAGCACACGTACGGCAACGAGGGCGGCGTGCCGATGGAGATGGTCATGGCCGTCTCCGTGCCGCCCGTGCGCTGAACGGCCCTGCGGCGCGGGCTGTTAGCGTGCGGCCATGCGCGCACCCATCGGAGACTTCGACACCGCCACCCCGGCCCCGGACTGCCTGGACGACCTGATCGCACCCGTCGCCGACGCCGTACGGCAGTGGCGGGGCGCGGTCTCCGCCGACCGGATCCTCTACGTCGAGACCGACCCGCGCTGGGCCGACACCGCCGTGTTCGTGGAGCACTACGGCCGCGACCTGCTGGAGCAGTCGGCGAACTGCGTGGTCGTCGCGGGCAGGCGCGGCGGCGAGACCTCCCTCGCCGCGTGCCTCGTGCTGTCCACCACCCGGGTCGACGTCAACGGCGTCGTGCGCCGCCATCTCGGCGCCCGCAAGGCCTCGTTCGCCCCGATGGACACGGCGACCGGCGAGACCGGCATGGAGTACGGCGGCATCACCCCGGTCGGTCTGCCCGCCGGCTGGCCGGTGCTCGTGGACTCGGCCGTCGCCGACCTGCCGTACGCCCTCGTCGGCAGCGGACGCCGGCGTGGCAAGCTGCTGGTCCCCGGCAAGGCTCTCGCCGAACTGCCCGGCGCCGTGGTGCTGGAGGGCCTCGGGGCCGCCTGAGGCGCGGCTGCCGGAGGCCGCCGTCAGGCGGTCAGATGGTGGGCCAGCGCCAGGTGCGGGTCGCGCTCGCCCGGCGTAGGCGCCGGATCGGCGTGCACCAGGGCGGCCGTCAGCCGTGGTACGGCGTGCAGCAGGGCGTGTTCGGCCTCGACGGCGATCGCGTGCGCCTGTCGCACCGTCGCCTCGCCGTCCACGACCACCGCGAGCTCGGCGCGCAGCCGGTGGCCGATCCAGCGCAGCCGCAGCTCGCCCACCTCGCGCACCCCCGGCACCGCCCGTACCGCACCCTCGGCCCGGTCCACCAGTGCCGGGTCGACGGCGTCCATGATCCGCCGGAACACCTCCCGCCCCGCGTCCCGCAGCACCAGCGCGATCGCGCCCGTGATCGCCAACCCCACGACGGGGTCGGCCAGTTGCAGGCCGAGTGCGGAGCCGCCCGCGCCCACCAGCACGGCCAGCGAGGTGAACCCGTCGGTGCGCGCGTGCAGCCCGTCCGCGACGAGCGCAGCCGAACCGATCTCGCGGCCCACCCGGATCCGGTACCGGGCCACCCACTCGTTGCCGGCGAAGCCGACCAGGGCGGCCGCCGCGACGGCCGGGAGATGGGTCACCGGGCGCGGGTCGAGCAGCCGGCCGACGGCCGCCCACGCGGCGAAGGCCGCCGACGCGGCGATCGTCAGCACGATCACCAGCCCCGCCAGATCCTCGGCCCGGCCGTAGCCGTAGGTGAACCGGCGCGTCGCCGCCCGCCGCCCCAGGACGAAGGCGATGCCGAGCGGGACGGCGGTCAGCGCGTCGGCGGCGTTGTGCACGGTGTCCCCGAGCAGCGCCACCGAACCGGACACGGCCACCACGGCGGCCTGTGTCAGCGCCGTCGCCCCGAGCGCGGCCAGCGACACCCACAGCGCCCGCATCCCGCGTGCCGAGGACTCCAGGGCGGAGTCCAGCTTGTCGGCGCTCTCGTGGGAGTGCGGGGTGAGCAGATGCGCGAGGCGGTGCCGGAGACCGGCGGCGCGGCGGCCGTGTTCATGCCCGTGCTCACGACCGTGCTCATGCCCGTGCGCGTGCTGGTGAGGGTGCCGGTCGCTCATGTGGGTCCCCTTTGCGGTGTGCGGGAGTGGACGCGGGGCGGCCACGGGACCATTATGTGCGTATGAGCGCACGCATGCACCTATCACCTGCGCACCATACGCATCCGCGCACCCCGGGCGAGGAGCAGTTCACGCTGGCTGCCGAGCTGCTCGCCCTGCTCGGCGACCGCACCCGCCTCACCCTGCTGCACGCGCTGACGGCGGGCGAGGCGGACGTCACGACGCTCACCGGGGCATGCGGCGCGGCCCGTCCCGCCGTCAGCCAGCACCTGGCCCGGCTGCGGCTCGCGGGTCTGGTGCGGACCCGCAAGGAGGGCCGCCGGGTGGTCTACTCGCTCGCGCACGGGCATCTGCGGCGGCTGGTGGACGAGGCGCTGAAGACCGCCGACCACCACCTCGGCGAACGGGCTCAGTAGGCCGAGGCCGTGCCGAGGTACTGCTCGGCGAAGGCGGCCGCCGCCGCGGGCGAGGAGAACAGCCGGCGCAGCCGGGCCAGCGTGGTGCCGGCGCGGAACGGATCACCGGACGCGACACCGTGGTAGATGTCCGACAGCCACTGTGAGAACTCCTGGTAGTCCCACACCCGGCGCAGCGCGGCGGCCGAGTAGCCGTCCAGGCCGGCGCCGTCGCCCCGCGTGACGTACGAGGCGAGCGCGTCACCGAGCAGGAAGGCGTCGTGCAGGGCGAGGTTCATCCCCTTCGCGGCGATCGGCGCGACCAGGTGACCGGCGTCGCCGGCCAGGAACAGCCGCCCGTGGGCGAGGGGTTCGACGACGTAGTGGTGCATGTCCAGCACCCGCTTCTCGACGATCCGGCCCTCGGTGAGCGGGGGCGCCCCGGTCGCGGCCAGCCGTTCGCGCAGCTCGGTCCAGACCCGCTCGTGCGGCCAGTTCTCCGGATCGTCGCCCGGCGGGCACTGCAGGTAGAACCGGGTCACCTCGGGGCTGCGGGGCATCTGCCCGGCGAAGCCCCGCGGATGGACGCCGAACAGGACGCAGTCCGTCGACGGCGGGACCTCGGCGAGCAGCGCCAGCCAGCCGATGCCGTCGTCCTGCCGGGCGATCCGCCGGTGCCGCTCGGGAATCGCGTCGCGCGTCACCCCGCGCGCCCCGTCGCACCCCGCGACGAAGTCGCAGCGCAGCAGCCGCCGTTCACCCGTCTCCGGACAGCGGTACGAGACCGCCGGCCGGTCCGTGTCCAGGTCGTGCAGCGTGACGTCGCGCACGCCGAAGCGGATGTCGCCGCCGCGCGCGTCGGCGTACTCGCGCACCAGGTCCGTCACCAGCAACGGCTGGGGGTAGACGTAATGGTGATGGTTCGTCAGATTTGCGTAAGGGAATCGGTACCGCTCGCCGGCGAAGCGGAACTCGCAGGCGCTGTGCAGCTCGGCCCGCTGCGGCAGGTGTCCGGCGAGGCCGCGGCGGCCGAGTTCGCGCACCGCCCATTCCTCGATGACGCCGGCCCGCGCCCGGGTCTCGATGAACTGCCTGCTCTCGGTCTCCAGGACGACGCAGTCGACCGATGCGGCCCGCAGGATGTTGGCGACGGTGAGCCCGGCGGGACCGGCGCCCACGACGACGACCGTACGGGCTTCGCGGCGCGCGGGGTGGGCGGGATCGGGGTGGGGGGAGGGGGAGGGGGAGATCACCCCCGCATTATGACGGTGTCCCGTCAGCCGGGAATCGGCCGACGGGACACCGGGGTCGGGTCGGGCTCAGTGCGCGGGCGCGTCCGTGACGACGACCTCTTCGATGCTGCGCTCGATCGCCTCGGGCGCGGAGGCCGTGGCCTTCGCCCAGTAGTAGATGACGAGCGAGAACACCGTGACGACCAGCATGTCCCACCACAGCGGCAGGTCACCGGTGCCGCCGAAGGTGCTCAGGTAGGAGATCACGCCGATGCCCAGCAGGTAGGGCACCAGCCACTGCGCGGCCTTGAAGTCCAGCCGGGGAGCGTCGGGCAGGCCCTTGCGGATCGCGTAGGCGGCGTACGAGCCGAGCAGCACGTAGCCGATGAGGATCGCGAAGCCCAGTCGCCACAGGGTGTCCCAGCCGGACCAGAAGATGATCAGGTTGGCGACCACGAACGACAGCGGCGAGATGATGTTGCCGAAGGGCAGCTTGTACGGACGGTCGTGGTTCGGCAGCCGGTCCTTGAAGACGCCGTAGGCCAGCGGGGCACCCGCGTACATCAGCACGCTCGCCGAGGTGATGAAGCCGACCAGCGTCTGCCAGCTCGGGAACGGCAGGAAGCAGATCACACCGGTCACGAACGACATCGCGAGGCCGAACCACGGCACACCGCGCGCGTCGGTCTTGGCGAAGAGCTTCGGCGCGTAGCCGTTCTTGGCCAGGCCGTAGGAGATGCGGGAGGTGGCGGTGGTGTAGATCAGGCCGGTGCCGCCGGGGGAGATGATCGCGTCGGCGTACAGCACCCAGGCCAGCCAGCCCAGGCCGACGACCGAGGCGAGACCCGCCCAGGGGCCGCTGATGCCGGCGTAGGCCAGGTTCGCCCAGCCCTTCGCGAAGGAGGCGTGCGGCAGGGCGGCGATGAACACGATCTGGAGCAGCAGGTAGATCACGGAGCCGATCGCGACCGAGCCGAGCGTCGCGCGCGGCAGGTCACGCTTCGGGTTGCGGCTCTCGCCGGCCAGCTGGATCGCCTGCTCGAAGCCGAGCAGCGCGAAGATGATGCCGCTGGAGCTGATCGCGGTGAGGACGCCCTTGGCGCCGAACGGCGCGAAGCCCTGAGAGGTGAAGTTGCCCGGGTGGAAGTTGCCGACGGCGATGATGAAGATCGCGGCGAGCGGTACGGCGATCTTCCACCAGGTGGCGGCGCTGTTGGTGTGCGCCAGGATGCGGACGCCGAGGAAGTTGACCGCGACGAAGACCGCCATGAGCAGGACGGCGACGACGATGCCGCTGGTCGTGAGCGTGCCGTTGGCGTTCTGCAGGCCGTCGGCGAAGTGCCAGTGCTTGGCATAGCCGATCATGGCCTCGACCTCGATCGGCGCCACCGTCGCGGCCTGGAGCCAGGAGAACCAGCCGAAGGACATGCCGGCCAGGCCGCCGAAGGCGTAGTGCGGGTAGCGCGCGGTACCGCCCGCCACCGGGAACATGCCGCCGAGCTCGGCGTGCACGAGGGCGAGGAGCACGATGGCCACGGCGCCGATCACCCACGAGATGATCGCAGCGGGACCTGCCGCGACGACGGCCTTTTCGGCGCCGAAGAGCCAGCCCGACCCGATGATGGAACCCACCGAGGCCCACATCAGACCGATCAGTCCGACGTCTCGGCGCAGACCACCGGTGTCGCTTGTGGCTACCGGTGCAGCCTGGTCGACATTCGCCATGTTGAGTGGCCTCTCAGATCTATACGCAGCGTTAACGGGCGAGGAGGCCACAGGCTAGGGGCGCGTTCCGTGTTGTCAAAAGAGCGTTAACCAAATCTTGACCCGGGATCTTAGGTGTCTTGGGCCCACGCTCGGTCACTGACTTGTCACAGGTCAGATGCCTCGTGCGAATGTCAATATTCAGCGTTGAATTGTAGGTAGAAGGAGAGATTCGCTAGCCGAGGCGGGGAATTTCGATCGCCGGGCAGCGGTTCATCACCATCTCCACGCCCGCCGCCCGGGTCCGCTCGCGGGCGGCCTCGTCCACGACCCCGAGCTGGAACCACACCCCGCGCGCACCCTTGGCCACCGCCTCGTCGGCCACCGCCCCGGCCAGGTCGCTGTTGACGAAGACGTCGACCACGTCCACGTCGAAGGGGATGTCGGCGAGGGAGGCGTAACCCCGCTCGCCGTGCACCGTCTCCGCCTTCGGGTGCACCGGCACGACGCGCTTGCCGAACCGCTGGAGCACCTGCGCCACCCCGTAGGCGGCCCGGTTCCGGTTGTTCGACAGGCCGACCACGGCCCAGGTGTCGCCCAGCCCGGTCAGGATCCTGCGGATCACCGCTTCGTCGCCGTGATCGCCGCCGTGGTCGTCACCGTCGTAGCTGCCGTCGCCGTGCACGACCGCCATGGCCGCCTCCTCGGTTCGCGGGAACAGTTCGCCTGGGCAACAGCGGAGCGCAGGGTACGGATTCCCGCCCCGGTACCCGCCGCCATGTCCGGAATCGGAGCAAGATGCCTGCGTACGACGCTCTGCCCGCCTACGCTCGCGCTGTGCTGCGCATCCTCGACGACCGAACCGGTGAGCCCGTCCCCGCCGCGCCTGCCCGCCGCGGCCTGACCCGCATCGAGGCCTACGCCTCCGGGCTGGACCCGACCGCCCTGCGGGTGGTCCTCACCGCCGACCTCCTGGTCCGCGCCCTGGAGCTGGGCGGGACCCCGGTCTGGACGATCCTCACCTCTCCCCACCAGCACGCCGAACTGCGCGCAGCCGCCACCGCCCTCGCCATCCGCCCCTTCGAGGACGGCCGCGACCTGGCCTCGGGGCTGGGCGCGTCCCAGGCGATCCACGTGACGGCCGACCCCACGGCCACCGTCGGTGAAGGCCCGGTGATGCGGGTGGCGCCGGTGCACTGGCAGACGGACGGCCAAGGGCACCCCGCGCTCCCGGCCCTCCTCGAAGACCCCGAGGCGGTGCGGCTCGCCCTGCTGTCCGTTCCTCGGGGCGAGCCCGTTCGGCTGGACGCCGCGGTACTGGATGCGGCGGCCGGGCGGCTGGCACAGTGGCGGCGGGCCGTCGCCGGCTGGGCCCGGCGGCCGTCCAGGCCGGTGCCGGAGGCGGTGCGGGGACGGCTGCGCTCCGCGTGGGAGGACGATCTCGACCTGCCCGGCGTCCTGGACGTACTGCGGGACGTGGCGCGCGACCCGGATCTGCCCGACGGCGCCCGGTTCGAGACGTTCGCCTACGTGGACCGGCTGCTGGCCCTCGACCTCGCCCGCGACCTCGGGAGCCTCGCGTGAGCGCGCGGGCGGGCGCCTCGGGTCCGCTGCGCCGGCTGGTGGTGCTGCGGCACGCCAAGTCCGCCTGGCCCGAGGGGGTCGAGGACCACCGCAGGCCGCTCGCGCCGCGCGGCCTCAAGGACGCCCCGGCCGCCGGACGCACCCTCGCCGAGGCCGACTGCCTGCCCGACCTCGCCCTGTGCTCCACGGCCGCACGCGCCCGCCGCACCTGGGAGCTGGCCTCCGCCGAGTGGGGCACCCCGCCGCCGGTGCGCTACGACCGGCGGCTCTACGCGGCCGACGCGGCGGACCTGGTGGAGGTGGTCCGCGAGGTGCCGTCCCAGGTGGAGACCCTGCTGCTGGTGGGGCACAACCCCGGTCTGGAGGAGCTCGTCCTGGAGCTGGCCGGGGACGGCCTCGACGACACGCTGGAACGGGTGCGGACCAAGTTCCCGACGTCCGCGATCGCCGTCCTGACCTGGCACGGCACCGGCTGGTCCGGGCTCGCCCCCGGTGTCGCCCTGCTGACCTGGGTGACCGTGCCGCGCGGCGGCAGGAAGCAGTAGCCGGGCAGCGGCGAGAAGGCGGATCCGCCGGGACCGGCACCGTGCACCACCGCTTAGGCTTGCGGGATGCAGGACGAGTACCGCACCCTCGCCCACGCGGGCGTGCACGAGACCGAGATCAACCGCTCCCGCTTTCTGTGCGCCCTCGCCCCGGCCGCCACCGAGCAGGAGGCGCAGGACTTCATCGCCGCCGTCCGCAAGGAGCACGCCGACGCCACGCACAACTGCTGGGCGTATGTCATCGGCGCCGACGCCTCCGTGCAGAAGGCCAGCGACGACGGCGAACCGGGTGGCACCGCAGGCGTCCCCATGCTCCAGATGCTCCTGCGGCGCGAGATGCGCTACGTCGTCGCGGTCGTCACCCGCTACTACGGTGGCGTCAAGCTCGGCGCCGGTGGACTGATCCGCGCCTACGGCGGCGCCGTCGGCGAGACCCTCGACGCGCTCGGCACCCTCACCCGGCGCCGCTTCCGGCTGGCCACGGTCACCGTCGACCATCAGCGCGCGGGCAAGGTCCAGAACGACCTGCGCGCCACGGGGCGGGAGGTGCGGGACGTCCGGTACGGCGAGGCCGTCGCCATCGAGATCGGGCTCCCGGACGCCGACGTGGACGCCTTCCGGGCGTGGCTCGCCGATGCGACGGCCGGCTCGGCGGGCTTCGCACTGGGCGGAGAGGCCTACGGAGACGCGTGAGTCAGGACGGTGACGGCTCCGGGGTCAGCTGTTCCTCGCCGATCTGTCGGCCCGACTCGTACACCGTCACGACCCCGTCATGGATGACATAGCGGTACTCCCCGTTGCGGGCCTCGTAGCCGCTGCTCGTCGTGTTCGCCCGCATGGCGATCCCCTTCTCCCGTCCGTCGCTGAACTCGCCGTAGTAGTAGAGCGATCCCGCCGCCGTCCGGCACAGGGTGATCTGCTTGTTCTTCGTGCGGAACGCCTTGACCAGCTCGGCACCGTCCCCGTCGGGCAGCTCGGCGGCGATCCGGTCCGGGCACGTCGGTGCCGGGCCGGCGCCGCTCGCACCGCCGGACCCCTTCGCGCTGTCGCAGCCCCGGGCCGCCAGGCCGAGCAGGAAGAGCACGACGAAGACCCCGATGCAGCCGCTCAGACAGCCGCCGGTCCTGGATTTCCTGGCGGGCGGGGTGTGGACCGGCGCCGGACGGGGCGGCGGAGCGGCCGGGACATGCGGCGCGGCCGGCCGGTAGCCGACGGTGGGGGACGACGGGAAGAAGACGCCGTCATCAGTGTGCGGCCGGTACGGACCCGGCGTCGCGCCGCCCCACCCGCCAGCCGTACCGGACGCGCCCGGACGCGACGCCCGCGGTGCGCTCCGGGGCGCCGAGGGGGAGGAGGACGTGCTGCGTGGTGTGGTCCGGGGCGTCGACGACGGAGGCGTGCTGCGAGGTGCGCTGCGAGGTGTGCTCTTCCCGGGCGGTGTCGTGCGGGGCGCCGACTTCCTGGCGGCCGGGTCCCCGGAGGACGGCGGCTTCGGGGTGCTCTTGCGCGCGGCCTTCCACGCCGTGCCGCACGCGATGCACGAGAGGTCCGTACGGGCGTTGTTCGTGTCGCACTCGGAGCAGCGCCAGGGGCCCGGCGGGCGGCCGGCACCGCCGGGCCGCTTGGCGGCGGGGCGTGCGGCGCCCCCGCCGGAGCCCGGCTTCCTCGCCGCCGCTTTGGCGCCGGACGCCGGTTTCGTGCCCGGCTCCGGCTTCGGTCCCGGGCCCGGTTTCGCGGTCGGCCTCGGCGCCGACCCGCGCGGACGCGGCGCGGTGTCCCGACGGGGCACGCCACAGGTCGCGCAGGCCGTCTCCGCGGGTTCGTTGAACGTGTCGCAGTCCGCGCAACGCCAGTTGGCCGATGCCGCCACCTCGTGCTGTCCTCCTTCGTCTCGTATGCGTCCGGGCGAGCCGTCAGCCCGTGTCGTCGTCGATGCGGGCGGTCACTGCGGCGAACAGCTCCTCCGACGCGGGGGAGGCGGGTGCGTTCAGCCACTCCGGAGTGTCGAGCGGCACCCGCCGCAGCCCGGACTCCTCGGTGGTGTCAGGTACCTGCTCCGGGATGCCGAAGCGCCGCCGCAGCAGCTCGGTGTAGTCCTCCGCCTCCTTGAGCCGGTCCGCGGGGACGTCCACCCGTACCACCACGAGCCCCGGCGTCGGCGCTTCGGGGAAGCGCAGAGTGAAGACCCACTGGGACCGACCGTCCGAGCCCTGGGGCAGCAGCCGCAGCTGGGAGCAGTTGCCCACATTCGACTTGAACCGGCCGTAGTGGTGCCAGTAGAAGTTCAGGTAGCCCGCTTCGTCACAGTCCAGCTCGAAACCGGGCAGGTCCATCTTCACAGGCTGTTCGCGATCGTCTCGATGATCTCGTCCATCTCGAACTCCTCCAGGCCCTGGCCGGCCTTGGACGCGAAGTGCAGCGTGAGGTCCCACTCCTCGGCGATCGGATCGGACCAGGGCGCCTGGTCCGGGGCGAACAGCACCAGCCGCTTCGCCGACTGCTCCATCACGGCGGTCTGGCTGCGTGCGTAACCCCACTGCTCGAACAACTCGTCCAGGCTGCGCGGGATGTCCGCCGGATACGACTGCACGGAGGCGTGCGTGCCCAGTGCGTGCGCCGGGGCGTCGGTGAACATCACGATGACGTGACGCCTGCGGTCGAGCCCCTGCTCCCAGGGCGAGTTGATCGCCAGCGCGAGCGCCTCCAGGCCCGACTCGGGGATGTCGCCGCCGCCGGAGGCGTCGATGCCGCGCACGAACTCCTCGAAGTCCCGGCCCTGTTCGGGCAGACGGAGGAACCCGGTCTGCTGGATGGCGTTCGAGGCGTCGTCACCGAAGTCACGGAAGGCGATGACCTTCAGCCGCAACTGGCTGATCGCCTTGCCCTTCTTCGCCATCACGTCGTTGAGCCGGTCGTGGAACTGCAGCGCACTCGACTTCACGTTGTCGAGAACGGGGAACATGCTGCCCGTCGCGTCGACGCACAGCACGATGTCGACGGCGTACTGCAGATTCCCCTGGTACTGCTCGATGTTGCTCATACGGACTCTCCTGGGTGGTACGGGCGGGGTGCGTCGGGTCGTCGGCGAAGCGGGTCAGGACGAGCCGGGGCGCGGGCGCCGGTCGCCGAGGTTGATGCGCACGCGGGAGGTGCGGTCCGCCGGGGCGTCGGAGGCCGGCGGGGTCGCGGGGGCGGCAGGTGGTGTGGGCGGTGCCGGTGTCGTGGGAGTCGCCGGGGCCGCGGGTCCGGCGGACCCGGCGGACGTGCGGGGCCGCTCCGGCGGAGGTGTTGCGGTACCGGGGCGCGGGGTCGAGGTGAGGTTCTTGGCCTTGATCCGGCTCGTCCGCGCGCCCGGAGCGGAGGGTTTCGCGGATCCCGGCGCCGCAGCGGGCGTGCCCGCCGGGGACCTGCCCTTGGCGGTCCCCGGGCGGCGGTGCTGCAGGGTGCACACCTTCGGGTCGGACAGCGTCTTGAGGAACGTCGCGATGCGTGGCCGGCTGCCCGGGGCACGGGCGGTCATGGCGCGCAGCAGGCCGAGCATGTCGTCCGGCAGCCGGGTGTCCAGGTCGAGGTGATCGCCCGCGCTGACGGCGTCCGCCGGGGAGCCGTAGCGGCTGTCGTGGTGCGGCAGTTCGCCCGTCAGGTAGAGATGGGTCATCAGCCCGAGCGCGAACACGTCCACCGCGCAGGTCAGATGCTGGGGGCCCACCGAGTCGTCGCGCTGCATGTAGCGGCGCCACTCCGGGGCCCCGTACACCGAGTCGCCCGCGATGTCGTCGGGCTCCGGCGGCTTCCCCGAGACGTAGGAGTCGTCGAAGTCGATCAGCTTCGCTGTGTGGAACGCGGCGCCGTCCCGCTTCTGCACCAGGACGTTCAGCGGTTTGAGGTCGCCGTGCACGACGTCGATGTCGTGCAACTGCTTCAGGCTGTTGCCCAGCGTCTTGAGCAGCACCATTTTGTTGCGGGGCTCCAGGGCCTGCGGCTTCTCCAGGCTGGTGGTGTCGATCCGCTCGGTGACCTTGTAGTACGTGCTGCCCTCGTGGAAGAAGTCGGTGGCCAGCACGAGGTTGCCGCCGCCGCGTGCGTCCGGGCGCAGCCGCTCCATGATGGTGCGGTGCCGGTCCTCGAACTCGCGGGCCAGCTGGCGCCTGATCCGTACGCTCGGCGAGTCCGCCGCGTCGTCACGGGGCCGCTTGGGCTCCAGGAACCGCTTGACGAAGTACTGGCTGCCCGCCTTCTCGGCGAACGCCCATATGCATTTGCCGCCGTTGGCGTTCGTGGGCTCGCTGATGATGCGGTAGCCCCCGATGACGTCGCCCTGCTTCATGCGTGCTCCTCGGGTGCCGGAGGCAGATGGGTCTCGTAGCCCGGGCGGTAGGCGTGCCAGCTGCTGTCCTGCCACGCACGGACCCGGGCCGGCAGGTCCGCGAGATCCTCCGGCGCGGCCGTGGGACCAGCCCCGGCCCCGGCGGCGGGAGAGAGACGGTCCAGGCCGCGCGGCCGGGTGCGGACATAGCGGTCGGTCAGCTCGTCCAGCCGCGTGGTGAACTGCCGGCGCAGATCCTCGAAGCCGTGGTAGCCGAGAGCCACGAGGGCCAGCGAGGCGTCGTCCGCCGTGTACGCCTGTACCGCCTGGCGGATGAGATAGGCCCACTCGTCGACGGTGCGCGCGTCGTGCAGGGTACTGAGCAGCACGGTCTCGAAGTCGGCCGGGGTGTGCACATAGCCGAAGAACCCGTCGGTCGCCGTCACCAGCACACACGGCAGCGGGTGCAGCAATCGCCGGCCGTCGACCGCGAACTCCCGGTCCGCGCACACCAGATTGGTCATCGGCGGGTCCGTGCGCAGCAGTTCCAGGGCATCGCTCTCCCGGGTGTGATCGCGGGTGAGCACCTGCAGCCCTGCGCCGGGACGCAGCACGTACGCGCGCGAGTCACCGGCCCACAGCGGTTGCAGTTCCAGCCCCGGTTCGCCCTGCGGGCGCACCACGCGGTAGTGCAGGGCCGCGAGGGTGGTGGGCAGCTGGCGGCGCATGGTGCCGCTGATCTTGCTGCGGCGCTGCGGGGCACGGTCGAGGAAGAACCGGAGATACGTGTGCAGGGTCGTGGGCGTGGCCGGTTCGCCCTCCGCCGCGACGTCGTGGAACCAGTGGTCCGTGGCCAGCCGGGCCACCCGCGCGCCCACCCAGGCGCCGGTACGGCTCTCCCCGTCGGACGCCTGCCACACGGGAGCGGCACCGGCGCCGCCCGATCCGTCGAACACCGCGAGCATGCCCTGCTCGCTGTCCAGGTGATAGGCGACGAACGGCTCCGCGTCCTCGCCGCGCCGCGGCACCCGCTCGGTCCACACGGACAGCGCCAGCAGCCTCATCCGGTCGTGGTCCACGCACCAGATCCGCGGCAGGCCGGCCGGTGCGCCGTCCGGTCCGGGCCGGGGGCCGGACGGCGGCGCGGCGACGCACGGGGGCTGCGGCGCGCCGGGGGCCTGTGTTCCCTGCCCCGTCTGCGCCCCGACCGGCACCGGGGGCTGCGCGGTGTGCTCCTGACGGCCGGTCATCGACGCTCTCCGTTGTCGTCGGACGTGTCTGGGCGATCCCTCTTGGCGGTCCCGCGCACGCGGCTCACCCTGGGCGCGGTGTCGTCCGTACGGCGTTGGGCCGCACCGTCGTCCGCGCGGGCACCGGCCCGCTCACCCGCACCCCGGCCACCGGCGCCGCGGACAGCGGGACGGTCCGCCGTAGCCCGGTCGGCTTCCCTGCCGAGGCCGGTGCGGCGCTCGTCGTGGTGATCGGCCGCGACGGCGCGGCCGGCGCGGCGGTCGTCACGGGGGCCGGCTCCCGTACCGTGGCCGGCGCGGCGGTCGACGCCGTGGTCCGCTTCCGCAGCACGGTCGTCGGCCGCCCGTTCGCCTGTCCAGCGGGCCGGCCCGCCGGGCAGCGGTTCGTCCTCGGGCGGTCCCGCGGGCCGCTCCGGGCGGGGGCGGCGGCTGCCGGTGCCGGACAGCCGTGAGCCGGGCGTGCCCTCCTCCCGGGGACGGGCACGCCCGGGAGACCGGCCGTCGTCGTCGCCGTACCGGTCCCGCAGCACCTCCCCCTTGAGCGGCTCGCGCTCCCCGCCGCGCCCGGCCCGGTCCTCGTCGCGGTCGTCGGCACCCGGCTCCAGCGCGCGGGCGAGGCTGCCGCGCAACCGCCCGCGCCGGGTGGCTGTGTCGAACAGGCCGTCGCCGTCGCGCAGGACCTCCTCCAGTACGGCGCGTTCGAGCTCCGCCTGTTCGAAGGGCTCCCGATCGGCGTCGCCGCGCTCCAGGACCATGCGCATGACCTCGCGCCGGACCTCCCGTTTCTCCGCCTCCCCCTTCTCGATCCAGGCGAGGGCGGCGCGCGGGCCCTCCTTCTCCATGATCCCGGCGATCAGTCCGTCGACGCCCTCCTCGCGGATCATGTCCAGGTGCCGTCTGCGGCGCATGCTCTCCAGCCGGGTCTCGCGCACGACGTCCCGGTACTCGCGCCCGCTGGTGGCGATCTCCTCCTCGTCGACGAGGAGTTCGATCTGTATGTTGCGCAGCCGGATCGCGTCGTCGCCGCCGAAGGGGGCCAGGGCTGCGTTGAGCGCCATCTCCGTCTCGTGGAACTCGGCGATGTCGTGCTCGCGGGCGACCGACTGCAACCGCTTGCGCAGATGGCCGTAGAGTGCGCCGCTCATGTCGCGGATGCCGCGCGTGACCACCTGGGCGGGGTCGGCGACCCGGCACACCAGGTCCACACGGCTGCGGAACGAGAACGTCGGGTCGCGACTGAGCAGCGGGATGTCCAGGATCAGCCGGTGCTCGGTCATGTCGACGGTGAACACGCTGCGGTACGACCCGAACCGGGCCGAGGGGATCTCCTCGCCGCTGCGGATCGTCAGTGCGGGGCCGCTGCCCGGGACGAGGACCAGGGCCCGGCCGGGAGCCGGCGGCCGCAGCGGGTTCACCAGTCGCCACTTCGGTACGTCGTCGCTGCTCAGGACCGGGTCGTAGGTCTGTTCCTGCATGTCTCCCCCTCTCCTTCGGGTGCTGTCGCCGACGGCGCCGGCGCGCTGCGCCTCACCGGGCGCGGTCGAGTGTGCGAAGCAGACGCGCGGCGCCCGCCGATGGTCTGTCGCGGTCGTGGGCCCACTTCTCCAGCCACCAGGTGAGCCGCTCACCGTGCCGTCCGGGCCGGTGGGCGACGGACCGCAGCAGCGCGCCGATGGCGTCGAGGGAGCCCGGGCTCTTGCCGGCGTAGTCGTCGATCCAGGCGCGCAGGGCCTCCAGCGCGGAGTCCTGCACCGGGCGACGGGCCAGGGCGCGCGCCCACAGCTCGACGAGCCGGTCGTGGTGCCGGGGCAGTTCGCCGAGCAGGACGGGCACGCCGGGCACGCGCGCGTGGCCGCGGTCGTCGGCGGTGCCGACAACCGGCTTCTCGTAGGGCTGGGACACGGCGAACACGAACGCCGACAGCGACTTGACCACCATGGGAGACAGATCCTGCGGTGCGGACCAGTCGAGGTAGGCGTCCAGGACCGCCTCGGTCTGCCCCTGGTGGATGAGGTGAACCCCGCCCCAGGCCACCGACGGCAGGGTGCCCCAGTCGTCCTCCCGGTCCAGTGCGCTGCGCAGGACGGCCACGGCCCGGTCCGGGGCCGCCCGGCCGAGCAGCCCGCCCACCGCGTTCGCTGCCGTGCCGGCCAGCCGGCGCTGGTGGGCGGAGGCGTCGCCGCGTGCCCACTGGTGCAGGAGTTCCCACACCGCCTCCGCCGTCTGCGGGCGGCTGCCCGCCACACCGAGGGCGGTGGCGGCTGCCTGCCGCAGCGGCCAGGAGGTGCTGCCCGCCCACGTCGTGAGAAAGCGGTGCACCGCGTACTGCGGATCGGTCCGCGCCAGCACGCCGGCCGCGACCGCGGCCCGGGCCCGCACCTCGAGGTCACGGTGGTTCAACAGGCCGCGCAGCCAGCCGAGCACGGCCTCGCGGCGTCCGTCCAGCAGGTTCCAGGCGTAGGTCAGGATGGCCTGCCCCAACAGCGCGTTGCGGAATCGGACGCGGGGCGCGGCGAAGCCGCCCTCGCCGGGCGCGTCGAGCCGGATCCACTGCTGTTCATGGCCGAGCCGGTCCCCGAACCGCAGGTCGGGCGGGGCGACTTCGGGTGCGACGAGGGCCGTCCGCAGCTTCACCGCCGCGTCCGCGACGGTGAGATAGCCGCACTCCTCCAGCACGGCGGCCGCCAGCGCGAAGGCCACCGGATCCGGTGCGCGGTGCCGGTTGAACCAGGCGCGGACCTGTTCGCTCGGGTCGCGCAGGTGGGCGACCTCGGCGGCCACATCGCCGTCCGCGCGGATCACGGAGGCGAGCCGGGCGGCGTTGCGGGCCGTGGGCTGCTCCCGGAGCGCGGCCATGGCACCGGTGTGTTCCAGCAGCCGGTGCAGATCGGCCTGCGCATCCGGGGTCCCGCCGTGGCCGAGCACCCGCCGTTCGACGACGGCCACGGGGTCGACGGGGACGAGCGGGTGCCGGGCCACCTGGTCGCTGCCGGGGGCGGCCGAGAGGACGTCAAGGTCGTGGCCGCCGGTGAGGATCAGGAAACAGCCGGAGGCGCGCAGTGCGGCGATGATCGCGGCCCACCGGGCCGTGCCGTGGGTGTGCCCGCCGCGGAAGGCGGAGGCGAACGCGTCCTCGACGCCTTGCCCGTCGTCGAGTTCCGCCAGATAGCCGGAGTTCTTCACCGGTGGTTCCCACCCCGGGTCCAGCACGGCCGCAGGTCTCAGCAGCCGGTGGCAGCTCCCGCCGCCCCCGTCCATGGCCAGCGCTTCCTCCAGCAGGTTCACGGCGACGGCCTCCCGGCCGCTGCCCGGCGCGGCGGTGAGCACCAGCACCCGGTGCTCGCGCAGGGCGTCCAGCGTCTCGCTGTAGTTCTCGGGTGCGACGAACAACTCGGTGTGATCGGCGATGTCGGTGGCGTCCATGGCGAGCACGGACACCCGCCCCGGCGGCGGTGCGCCGGTTCGGGCGCCGCCGGTGTGGAAGCCGCCGCCGAAGCTCACGTCCGCGTTGAACAGCGCGAGCGTGCCGATGCGGGTCCCGGAGGCGTCGGCGCTCAGCCGCCGGGCGATCTCGTCGGCGATGGCTCCGGCGCGCAGCGCCTCGGACCGCTCGGCGTCACCGTGCCCGCTGCCTTCGACCAGGGAGCGCAGCGCGTCCTTCTCGCTGACCGGGCCGTCGTGCTCCTCGGCGTCCGCGCGCGGGGGTTCGGTGTCCCGCGCCGTGTCGTCCTTGTCGGGCTCCGCCGCACCTGTCTCCGTGCCCGAGCCCCGCTTGGCCGGTTCCCTGTCCTTGGTCCGGGGCGGCTCGCCCGGCCGGTCCGCGGTGTCGCCCGGGGACCGGGGGCCCGCGGAGACGCTGTCCTCGCTCATGATCTGGTTTCTTCGGCCTTCGAATCAGCGGTGTGGTCGAGCGCGGTGGCCGTCGTGGAGGGAGCCTGCACCGGGCACGCTCGCCCGAGCCCCGCGCCCTGTGAACCGGGTGGGGGAGACGGACGTCCTGCCGGGCGACGGGCGTGCCGCCCGTGCGGCGGCGGTGGCGGCGGTGGCGGCGTTACGACGTCGTCCAGTTCCCCTGAACGTCGATCTTGCCGTTGAACACCTGGGCGTTCTTGATGAGTGCGGCGCTGATCTGGGCCCCGGAGCTGCCCTGCGCGGCGACGGCCTCGTCGACGATCCGGCGGATCTCCGCCTCGAAGTCCGGGTCGAGCAGCATGTGCGCGGCGAGCTGCCGCTCAAGGGTCTGCTGGGCGCTCTCGTCGTCGGGGGAGTCCGTGAGCCGGTCCAGGGCGCCCTCCGCATCCGCGTTGCCCCGGAACCGCGCACGGATCCGCTCGATCAGACGGGTCCCGCCGGCCCAGCCCGAGCGGCCGGCCTCCTGCCCCGTCGCCTCCAGCGCTCCCTTGACCACGAGCGCCACCCCCGCCGCTGCCACGGCCGTCACCGGATCCATCGCGTTCCCCCGAAATCCCACACGGACAGGGCAGCCAATCTAGGCGACACCGACCGGCCCGTGAGTGCTTCTTCTCACATTGGCCGAAAGCCGCCGAACCTGAACCGCCGCCGAGCGATCCGGCCCCTCGTCGGACACGGTCCGTAAACGGCCACCGGGGCCGAGGTGTTCGCCGATACGGGAGGAGAAGGGTGAAGCGACGAAGACGGGAGTAACCGCCCGTGATGTCAGACCCGGCCGTTAATCTCGGGGATCATGAGACTCCTGCACACGTCCGACTGGCATCTCGGCCGGGCCTTCCACCGGGTGAACATGCTCGGGGCCCAGGCCGAGTTCATCGGTCACCTCGCCACCACCGTGCGTGAGCACGCCGTGGACGCGGTGGTCGTGTCCGGTGACGTGTACGACCGCGCGGTCCCCCCGCTCGCCGCGGTCGAGCTGTTCGACGACGCGCTGCACCGTCTCGCGGACCTCGGTGTGCCGACCGTGATGATCTCCGGCAACCACGACTCGGCTCGCCGCCTCGGCGTCGGCGCGGGTCTCATCGACCGCGCGGGCATCCATCTGCGGACCGACCCGGCCGCCGCCGGCACCCCGGTGCTGCTCGCGGACGCCCACGGGGACGTCGCCTTCTACGGGCTGCCCTATCTCGAACCGGCCCTGGTGAAGGACGAGTTCGCCGTGGAGCGGGCCGGACACGAGGCCGTGCTCGGCGCCGCCATGGACCGCGTCCGCGCCGACCTCGCCACGCGCGCGCGGGGCACCCGCTCCGTCGTCCTCGCCCACGCCTTCGTCACCGGCGGCCGGGCGAGCGACAGCGAGCGGGACATCACGGTCGGCGGGGTGGCCGCGATTCCGGCGGGCGTCTTCGACGGCGTCGACTACGTCGCCCTCGGGCATCTGCACGGCTGCCAGACCCTGACCGAGCGCGTGCGCTACTCCGGTTCCCCGCTCGCCTACTCCTTCTCCGAGGCCGACCACCGCAAGAGCATGTGGCTGATCGACCTCGGCGCCGACGGCTCCGTCACCGCCGAGCGCCTCCACTGCCCGGTGCCGCGCCCGCTGGCCCGCGTCAGGGGCACGCTGGACGACCTGCTGGCCGACCCGGAGCTGAGCCGGTACGAGGACTCCTGGGTCGAGGCCACCCTCACCGACCCGGTCCGCCCGGCCGATCCCATGGCGCGGCTCACCGAGCGCTTCCCGCACACCCTCAGCCTGGTCTTCGCCCCCGAGCGGGCCCCGGACGACCCCGGGGTGTCGTACGCCCGGCGGCTCGCGGGCCGCAGTGACCAGCAGGTCGCCGAGGACTTCGTCGCCCATGTGCGCGGCGCCCGGCCGGACGACCGTGAACTGGGCGTGCTGCGCGAGGCGTTCGACGCCGTGCGCGCCGACGACACCGAGCGGGAGGTGGCCCGGTGAGGCTGCACCGGCTCGACATCACCGCCTTCGGGCCCTTCGGCGGCTCCCTCGGCGTCGACTTCGACGCCCTGTCCGCTGCCGGACTCTTCCTGCTGCACGGCCCCACCGGCGCCGGCAAGACCTCCGTCCTGGACGCCGTCTGCTACGCCCTGTACGGCTCGGTCCCCGGCGCCCGCCAGGGCGGAAGCGGCCAGGGCATGACCCTGCGCAGCGATCACGCCGAGCCCGGCACCCGCACCGAGGTCCGCCTCGACCTCACCGTCGCCGGCCGTCGGCTGGAGATCACCCGGCAGCCGCCCTGGGAGCGCCGCAAACTGCGCGGCAGCGGCACCACGGTCGACAAGGCCCAGACCTGGCTGCGCGAGTACGACGCCACGGCCGGGACCTGGCGCGACCGCAGCCGCTCCCACCAGGAGATCGGCGAGGAGATCACCCAGCTGCTCGGCATGAGCCGTGAACAGTTCTGCCAGGTCGTGCTGCTGCCCCAGGGCGACTTCGCCCGCTTCCTGCGCGCCGACGCCGAGGCCCGCGGCCGGCTGCTCGGCCGGCTCTTCGACACCCGGCGCTTCGCCGACGTCGAAAAACGCCTCGCCGACCGTCGCCGCGCCACCGAGGCACGCGTGCGCGAGGGCGACGCCGCACTGCTCGCCGACGCCCACCGCATGCAGCAGCAGGCCGGGGACGCCATGGAGCTGCCGGACCTGGCGCCGGGCGAGCCGGGCCTGGCCGAGGAGGTGCTCGCTGCCGCCGCCGTGGCCCGCGCCGCCGCCCGCGAGCGCCTCACCATCGCCCACCTCGGCCTCGGTGCCGCCGAGTCCGCGCACACCGAGGCCCGCCGCGCCCTGGACGGTGTACGCGAACTCGCCCGCCTCCAGGGCCGGTTCGCCGAGGCCCGGCAGCGCGCCGAGCGCCTCCAGCAGCACTCCGGCGCGTACCGCGAGGCCCAGGAACGCATGGAGCGGGGCCGCAAGGCGGACATGGTCGCGCCCGCGCTGGAGCTGCGCGAGGCCGCCGAGCAGGAGCATCGCAGGGCCGCGGCGGCCGAGGCGCACGCGCGCGGGGCGCTCCCCGAGGCGTACGCCGACGCCGAGGCGAGCGCACTGACCGCCGCCGCCCGCCGGGCCGCCGAGGAGCTGGGCGGCCTGGACGCGGCCCGGCGCGCGGAGCAGCGGCTCGTCCAGCTGGCCGAGGAGCGGCGCGGCCTCGACCGGCAGGAGGGGGCCGACGAGGAGGTGCTGCGCGAGGCCGAGACCTGGCTCGACGGCTGGGACGCGAGACGCTCCGCGCTCCAGGCCCGCGCGGACGTCGCCCAGGAGGCCGCCACCCGCGCCGAACAGCTCGCCGTCCAGCGGGAACCGATGGCCAGGCGGCTCACCGCGGCCCGCACCCGGGACGCGCTGGCCGCCGATCTGGAAGCCGCGCAGCACCGGGCGCGCGCCTCCGGGCAGCAGGCCCTCGACGCCCGCGCCCACTGGCTCGACGTCAAGGAGCAGCGCCTGAGCGGCATCGCCGCCGAGCTGGCCGCCCACCTCACCGACGGCGAGCCCTGCGCCGTCTGCGGAGCCACCGCACACCCCGCACCGGCCCGCAAGATCACCGGACACGTCGACCGCGCGGCCGAGGAGCGGGCACAGCGGGCCTTCCAGCAGGCCGACGAGTGCCGCGCCGAGGACGAACGGCGCCTCGGTGTCGTCCGCGAGGCCCTGGCCGCCGCCACCGCCGAGGCCGGCGACACACCGACCGGCCAACTGGAAGAGCAAGCAGGCGAGTTGGCGGAGGAGTACGCTCGCGCCCGCAGTGAGGCCTCCGTGCTGCACACCGCCCACGAGGAGCTGCGCCGCGCCGAGCGTGAGCGCGAGCAGCGCCTCACCGACCGTCAGCAGGCCGCCGTGCGAACCGCGTCCCGGCTCACCCGGCGCGAGACCCTGGAGCGCGAACAGGTCCAGATCGAAACGGAGTTGACGCGGGCGCGCGGTGACGCGGACAGTGTGGCCGCGCGCGCCGCCCAGCTGGAGCGGCGCGTCGCCCTGCTCGGTGACGCCGCCGACGCCACGCGCATCGCCGAGGACGCCGCCCAGCGACTGAAGGACGCCGACGCCCGCCTCTCCGACGCCGCCTACCGGGCCGGCTTCGACACCCCGCAGGCCGCGGCCGCCGCCCTCCTCGACCCCGCCGCCCACCGCGAGCTGCAACACCGGCTGGACGCCTGGCAGTCGGAGGAGGCGGCCGTACGGGCCGTGCTGGCCGAGGGCGACACCGCGGCCGCCGCCCAGCGGCCGCCCGCCGACCTCACCACGGCCGAGCGCACCGCGGCCGAGGCGGAGCGCCGCCTGCGCACCGCCGCCTCCGCGCGCGACGCGGCCGCCCACTGCCGCACCGAGCTGGACCGCCTGTCCGCCCGCGCCACCGAGGCCGTACGGCAACTCGCCCCGCTGCGCGAGGAGTACGACCGGGTCGCCCGCCTCGCCGCCCTCACCGCGGGCACCTCCGCCGACAACGAGCGCAAGATGCGCCTGGAGTCGTACGTCCTGGCGGCCCGCCTGGAGCAGGTCGCCGCCGCCGCGACCGCGCGCCTGCACCGCATGTCGTCCGGCCGCTACACCCTGGTCCACTCCGACGACCGCTCCGGCCGCGGGCGCAGCGGGCTCGGGCTGCACGTGGTCGACGCCTGGACCGGCCGCGAGCGCGACACGGCCACCCTCTCCGGCGGCGAGACCTTCTTCGCCTCGCTCGCCCTCGCCCTCGGCCTCGCGGACGTCGTCACGGACGAGGCAGGCGGTGTACGGCTCGACACCCTCTTCATCGACGAGGGCTTCGGCAGCCTCGACGACCAGACTCTGGACGAGGTGCTGGACGTCCTGGACTCACTCCGGGAGCGGGACCGGAGCGTGGGCATCGTCAGCCACGTCCCCGACCTGCGGCGCCGCATCCACGCCCAGCTGGAGCTCGTGAAGGGGAGAACGGGGTCGACGCTGCGGCAGCGGGGGGTGTGAGGGCTAGGTTGTGCGTGACCACCAGCCGACTCGGGGAGCCCACATGTCCGTCGAACGCCCGTCTGTCAACAGCAGCGCGCCGCACTCCGCCCGTATCTGGAACTACTGGCTGGGCGGCAAGGACTGCTACGAGATCGACCGGCAGGTGGGTGATCAGATCGCCGCGGCCAACCCGGGGATCCGCGACACCGCGCGGGCGCAGCGGGCGTTTCTCGTCCGGGCCGTGGAGTACCTCGTCCGGGAGGCCGGCATCCGCCAGTTCCTGGACGTGGGGACCGGCCTGCCCACCGCGGACAACACGCACGAGGTCGCGCAGCGCCTGCTGCCCGAGGCGCGGATCGTCTACGTCGACCACGACCCGGTCGTCCTCGTGCACGCCGAGGCGCTGCTCACCAGCACGCCCGAGGGCGCGACGGACTACATCGACGCGGATCTGCGGGACCCGGACGGCATCCTCGAACAGGCCGCCAGGACGCTGGACTTCACCCAGCCGGTGGCCCTGATCCTGCTCGGCATCGCCGCGCATGTCACCGACGACTCCGTCTACGGCATCGTGCAGCGGCTGCTCGACGCCCTGCCGTCCGGCAGCCATCTCGTGTTCTGCGACAGCACCGAGGTCGTCCACCCCGAGCAGCAGCGCGCCATGGTGGACCAGTGGAACGAGGCGAGCGACAACCCTCGCGTCAACCGCAGCCCCGACCAGCTCGCCCGTTTCTTCGACGGCCTGGAGATGCTGGAGCCCGGCCTGGTCTCGACGTCCCGGTGGCGTCCCGCGCCGAGCGGCGCCGGAGTACCGGCCGAAGTACCGGCTGAAGTCGACAACTTCGGCGGCGTAGCGTGCAAGCCGTAGTCCCGCAGGTCGTAGTCCCGCACGCCGCGGTCCCGCACACCCCGTTCGGGTCAGCGGCCGAGCGCGCGCCGGGGGAGCGGGGAGGAGTACACGACGCTGGTGGTCACCGAGCCCAGCGCGCCGATCTTCCCGGAGATCTCCTCCAGATGGGACATGGAGCGGGCGGCGACCTTGATCACGAAGCAGTCGTCGCCCGTCACATGGTGCGCCTCCAGGATCTCGGGCGTGACGGCCACCAGGTCGTGGAACGGCTTGTAGTGGCCGTTCGGATAGCGCAGCCGTACGAACGCGAGGATCGGCAGCCCCAGCCGCTCGGGGTCCACGACCGCCGCGTACCCCTGGATCACGCCGGCCTCCTCCAGCCGCCGTACGCGTTCGGTGACGGCGCTCGGCGACATCGAGACGGCGCGCGCGAGCTCGGCGTAGCTGGCCCGGCCCGCGCGCTGGAGGACCTCAAGGATGAGCCAGTCGGTGGCGTCCGGGGAATACACGGTCATCCCGGATGGATAGCAGGGAAATCCCCGGCTCAGCAAGGGTGGGGCCGTGGATCGCCCCTTCAGCGGCCGGGCGTACGGCCGTAAATTCTCAGCCATGATCACCCACTCCTCACCGGCCTCCGTGAACCCCGTCCTGCGCGTGGCCCCCGCGGCACCCGCCGAGGCGGCCGCCCACTTCCGGGCGAGCCTCGCCTTCCACGCCGACGTCTCCGACGTGGCCGCGGCGCTGGCGGCCGGGGGCGACCCCGGGTTCGTCGTCGTGGACTCCCGCTCGACCGAGTCCTGGGACCAGGGCCACATCCCCGGCGCCGTCCACTTGCCCACCGCCCTCATCCCCGAACAGGCCGGGCAACTCCTCGACCTGTCCGTACCCGTGGTGACGTACTGCTGGGGCCCCGGCTGCAACGGTGCCACCCGCGCCGCCCTCGCCCTCGCCGAACTCGGTTATCGGGTGAAGGAGTTGCTCGGTGGCTTCGAGTACTGGGCGCGTGAGGGCTTCGCGTACGACACCTGGCGGGGGCCGGCCCGCCGCGATCCCGATCTGCTGACCGCGCCGGTCGAAGGCGAGTGCGGCTGCTGACGCCGGCCCGTGTAGGTTCTGGGGCCATGGCTCGATACGCGGATCCAGGCGTGCTGGAGTGGGTGGAGTCGGCCGGCGGCCCTCTGATAGCCGTGCCCGAGACGGTACTTCCGTTCTGGGCGGGCGCCGACAACGAGGACCTGGCCACGGACTACGACCGGGCGTGCGAGGTCGACGGGCACGTCGGCCTGCTGCCCGTCGGGGACAGCGCCGCCCTCGTGTTCGGTGAGGAACCCGCATCGACCTCCTTCCTGCCGGAGCACGCCGCCTTCGTACGGTGGTCCGCCGCCCACTCCGAGGACGAACTGCTCGCCGGTGTCCCGGCCGCCCTCGACTCGGCGGTGTGGGGCAGCGAGGTGCACTGGCGGGTGCCCGGCCCGGTGCTGCTGTTCGACTCGGCCTGGCCGGGCCGCGCCGCCGGCCGGATCGAACACCTCCGGGTGCCGCTGGAGGCGGGCACGTACGCGGTGCGGGCCGCCTGCGCCCAGTCGGGCCCGGAGACCTGGGTGGGGCTGGTCAGCCTCAGCCGCCTCGGACGCTGACCCGGCCCCGCGCACGGGATCCCGGTGGTCAGTTCAGCCCGTCGAAGGCGATCTCCAGATGGCGCGGACCGCGCAGGACCGCGTTCTGCCGGTACGGCGGCGGGTCCGCCACCAGGCGGGGATTCTCCAGCCGCCGGGCCAGCGCGGCCAGGGCGATCTGGGCCTCCAGACGCGCCAGCGGGGCGCCGAAGCAGCTGTGGATGCCGCTGCCGAAGCCGAGATGCTGGATGTCCTCACGGTCCGGGTCGAACCGGTCGGGGTCCTTGAACCGCTCGGGGTCGCGGTTGCCCGCGGCCAGCACCAGCCAGATGCGCGAGCCCTTCGGGATGATCACCCCGCGCACCTCGATGTCGGCGATGCAGGTGCGCTGCGGCACGATCTGCACCGGCGGCTCGTAGCGCAGCAGTTCCTCCACGATCCGCACCGACAGCCCCGGGTCCCGGGCGAGGCGCCGCAGGACGTCCGGGTACCGCAGCAGGGTCAGCATGCCGTTGGTGATGAGGTTGACCGTCGTCTCATGCCCGGCGATCAGCAGCAGCACCGCGGTGGCCAGCACCTCCATCATCGTCAGGGAGCCGTCCGGACCACGGCTGTTGACCAGGTCGGACAGCAGGTCGTCGCGCGGATCCCTGGTGCGCTGCTCGACCAGCCCGGACAGGTACATGCCGAGCTGCAACCGTGCCTCCTGCGCGGCACGCGCGGAGTCGGCGCTCGTGCGGGAGTCGGGGTCCAGGCCGGCGACGATCGGGTCGACCCAGGCGCGGAACCTGGGCTCGTCCTCGCGGGGCACGCCCAGCAGCCGGCAGATCACCGTCACCGGGAACGGGTAGGCGAACTGGTCCACCAGGTCGACCTGCCGGGCGTCGCCGAAGCCGTCGAGCAGACCGGCGACGATCTCCTCCAGCTCACCGCGCATTCCCTCGATCCGGCGCGGCCGGTGCGGCGGGCCGAAGCCCCGGTTGGCGATGCGCCGCAGCCGGTCGTGCTCGGGCGGGTCGAGCCGGATGAACGACGGCGGCAGCCCGCCCGTCTCGTCCGACTGACTCAGCTCGTCGGCTCCGGCGGCGGCCAGATTGCCGGCGTCGGAGCTGATCCGCGGATCGTGCAGCAGGGCCTCGATGTCCCAGTACGAGCTGATGACGTAGGGGCCGTCGTCCTCCTCGTGCAGCACCGGTGTCCGGCGCAGCTCCTCGTACAGCGGGTACGGGTCGGCGCGGTTGGCGAAGTCGGTGATCTGGCGGAACAGCGGGGCTTTCGGCATGACTCGTTCCTCGGAGCGTCGGGCCGGGCGGCCGTCAGTGGCGGGCGGGGTGGAAGACCAGCTGCTGGTCGGCCGGCGAGTAGCCGCTGAGCGTCACCGTGGGGCCGTGGGTCGGCAGGGACGGATCGGGGAAGTCGGCCGCCACCGGCTGCCGGTTCTCGGGCCGCCGGTCCATCGTCGGGTACTCCACCGGGAAGGGGGCGCCCCGCTCGATCTGCCGGGCGTAGAACTCCAGCCAACGGGCGTTGTCGAAGGCCACGGCGGCGATGACGCGGCCCTGGTAGCCGTACACGCCGACGAACCGGCGCTCGGCCAGCGAACCCTGCGTGATCATGAGCTGGTCGCCCATGGGCGGCACGCCGACCGACTTGATGTTCACGCCGAACATCGACGACCAGAACGCCGGCATCCACAGGTGCGGGCGGCGGTCGGCGCCGTGGCAGATCATGTTGTGCGCGGCGGTCTCCGCCTGCGCGACGGCGTTGCCCCAGTGCTCCAGCGACAGGAACTGGTAGCCGAACAGCGCGTGCGGTGAACGCGCCACGTCGCCCGCCACGAAGACGTCGTCCGTGACGATGCCCCGGAAGTCGAAGGCCCGGCAGCCCGCGTCGCACGCGATGCCCCGGGGACCCGCGCCCAGCCCCGACCCGGTCAGCCACTCGGTGTTGCGCTGCGAGCCCAGCGAGACCACGACCACGTCCGCCTCGACGACACTCTCGTCGGACAGATGGACGGCCCGCACCCGGCCGACCGAGTCGCCCTCCAGCCCGGTCACCGTGACATGGGTGCGCAGGTCCACGCCGTTCTCGGTCTGGAGGTCGGCGGCGACCGCGCCGATCACTCCGCCGAGCGCGCCCACCAGCGGCGCCCCGGCGCGCTCCGCCACGGTGACCGGGATGCCCTTCTCCCGGCACGCCGAGGCGACCTCCGAACCGGCGAACCCGGCACCGATGACGAACACCCGGCGCGGTGCCGCGTCCAGCCGCTGGACCAGATCGGCCGCGTCGTCCCGGGTCCGCAGCAGACAGACGCCGCCGAGCCGGGCCTCGTCCTCCTTCAGCCAGGGTCGGGCACGCACCCCGGTCGCGATGAGCAGCCGGTCGTACGGCACCTCGTCCCCGTCGGCCAGCCTGACCCGCTTCGCCGTCAGATCCAGCCCGGTCGCCGCGACACCGAGCCGCCACTTGGCGTCGATCTCCCGGCGGTGCGGCAGCTCGGTGCGGCGCGGGGACGCCATGCCCAGCAGGACGGACTTCGACAGCGGCGGCCGGTCGTACGGCTCGTACGGCTCGTCGCCGATCAGGGTCAGTTCGCCGGTGAAGCCCTCGGCGCGCAGCGTCTCCGCCGCCCGCAGGCCCGCCAGGGAGGCGCCCACGATGACGATCCGGCCCTCGCGCCGCAGCCGGTCCAGGTGGTCACCGGCCATCGGACGCCTCCGGCGTCTCCTGGCGGGGAGCTGCCCCCGGCTCACCCGTGAAGTCCTCCAGCCCGTCGGCCGTGATCGCCTGCACCGGGCAGGCGGCGACCGCGCGGGCCAGCCGCTCGCGCTGTTCCTCCGGCGCGTGCGGGTTGTAGATCAGCGACTCCTCGCCGTGCATGGCGAAGACGTCCGGCGCGAGGAACGCGCACTGGGCGTACCCCTGGCATTTGTTGAGATCGACGACGAGCCTCATCGACGCTCCGCTCTTCCCGTGGTCATGTCCCGCTCGCCAGCATGCGAGACACGCACGCACTCCGCTCGCCGGCACCACCGTCCGGGTCAACGGCCGCGACCGCCCACGACCAGGATGTAGCCGCTGAGCACCAGCGACCACGCGGGGAACACCAGCTCCGCCCAGGGCACGTTGGAGGCGGCGAGGAGCAGGGTCACAGCGGTGAGGAAGCCCAGCAGCGTGAGCGGGCGGGGCAGCACGCCGAGGCGGTGGCCGAGCACCGACAGCGAGGACACGAAGACGGCCGCCATCCGCATGGCGTACTCCATCAGCAGGAGATAGGCGAAGTGGCGGCCGAAGTCCCAGGAGGCCGGCGGCGGTGCCGTGCCGCCCGGATGCGCGATGTCGAGGACGGCACGGGCGGCAGCGGCGGCGCCGAACAGCGCGGCGGTGAAGACCAGCCCGCTGCCCAGGAAGACGGTCGCGAGGAACTTGTCCTCCGCCGTGCCGACGTGCGCCCGTACGGCTCCGATGAACCACAGGAAGAAGATCCCGGCGAACGGCACCAGCGTGAGGGCCGTCCGCAGCGCGCCACGCCGTCCGGAGTCGGTGAACCCCCGGGCGGTGACCACGTGCGCCCCTTCCGGGATGCCCAGGCGTACGAGCACGATGACCGCCGCCAGCAGCAGCGCGAACACGACGCCGGCCAGCCCGGCGGCCCGCGGCGTCCGCAGCGCCTCCTCCGCCGCCCCCGCTTCATGACTCCCCGCCACGCACCCCGCCTCCTCGCCGCCGGCGTCATCGCTTCCGCCACCAGCCAGCAGCCCGCCGCCCCCGCCCGCCAGCGGGGCAGGGCCGGACGGCGGACAGCGGTGCCGGCGCGGGAGCCGACGGCACCGGGCAGGGCACCTCACCCGGCCCCCCCGGCCGACGCGTTCGCCGGCCAGGAGGTCCGCCCCGTTCAACTCCCTTGAGGCGGCGGGACGTCAGAGCCGGGCGAGTTCGTCCACCAGGTCGTCCAGGCCGAGCGAACCCTGCGACAGCGCCGCCATGTGCCAGGCCTTCAGGTCGAAGGCGTCGCCGTGCCGCTCGCGCGCCTTCTCCCGGCCCAGCAGCCAGGCCCGCTCACCGAGCTTGTAGCCGATGGCCTGGCCCGGAATCGTGAGATACCGGGTCACCTCGCTCTCCACGAAGTCCGCCGGCCGGCTGCTGTGGGCACGGAAGAACTCCTGCGCCAGTTCCGGCGTCCAGCGCTCACCGGGGTGGAACGGCGAGTCCGCCGGAATCTCCAGCTCCAGGTGCATGCCGATGTCCACGATCACCCGGACCGCGCGCATCATCTGCGCGTCCAGATAGCCGATCCGCTCCTCCGGGCCCTTCAGATAGCCCAGTTCGTCCATCAGCCGCTCCGCGTACAGCGCCCAGCCCTCCGCGTTGGCGCTGACGATGCCCACCGTGGCCTGGTAGCGGGAGAGGTTCTCCGCCACGTGCGCCCACTGCGCGAGCTGGAGGTGATGGCCGGGAACGCCCTCGTGGTACCAGGTCGAGACGAGGTCGTAGACCGGGAAGCGGGTCTGGCCCATGGTCGGCAGCCAGGTGCGGCCCGGACGTGAGAAGTCCTCCGACGGGGCCGTGTAGTACGGCGCCGCGGCACCGCCGGGCGGCGCGATGCGCGACTCCACCCGGCGCACCCGCTCGGCGAGTTCGAAGTGGGTGCCGTCCAGGTCCGCGACGGCCTGGTCCATGAGGCCCTGGAGCCACTCCCGGACCTCCTCGACACCCTCGATGTGCCGGCCGTGCTCGTCCACGTGGGCGAGCGCCACCCACGGTGTCTCGGCACCGGGCAGGATCTTCTCCGCCTCCCGCCTCATCTCGCCGAGCAGCCGGTGGAACTCCGCCCAGCCGTACCCGTACGCTTCGTCGAGGTCCAGGTCGGTGCCGTTGAAGGAGCGGGACCAGCGGGCGTAGCGCTCGCGGCCCACGGTGTCCGGGGCGCCCTCGATCGCCGGGGCGTACACGTCCCGCAGCCAGTCCCGCAGCTCCGCCAGGGCGGCGGTCGCGGCGCGGGCCGCCTCGTCCAGGTCGGCGCGCAGCGCGTCCGGCCCGGCGGCGGCGAAGTCCTCGAACCAGCCGCGGCCCGAGCCGTCGGTGTCCGTCCACTCGGTCAGCTGCCCGATGTACGTCGCCGTCGGCCGGGGGGCCGCGAACAGCTTGCGGTCCAGGCCCAGCCGGATCGACTCCCGGTAGCCCGCGAGCGCACCGGGCACCGCGCGCAGCCGCTCGGCGATCGCCGCCCAGTCCTCCTCCGTCTGCTGCGGCGTCACCGTGAACACGTCCCGTACCGCGTGCCCGGGGGTGTGCATGTTGCCGACCGCGCGCAGGTGTTCGTCCGCTTCGTGGACCGCGAGTTCGGCGGTCAGCCGTTCTCGCAGCAGCCGCCCGCAGCGGCGCTCCACGTCACTGTCCGCGCCGGGCTGCCGCTCCGCCTCGTCGAGCCGGGCGAGGGTCGCCCGCGACAGCCGGGCGAGAGCCTCCTGGCCGGCCGGCGAGTAGTCGGGCAGCCGGGTCGAACTCTCCTTCACACCGAGATAGGTACCGGTGACCGGGTCGAGGGCGATGAGGTCGTCCACATACGCGTCGGCCACCTGACGGGGCAACGGGCTCTTGGTCTCAGACATGCCGCCCATCCTCGTACGACGGCGATCTCCGCGTCACCCGGGTTCGGGGGATTCAGCTGTGGGCATGGCCGGGCGGCAGCAGCGGCCCGCACTCCCACTGCTGGAAGATCAACCGGGTCTCCACCCGGGCCACTTCCCGATGCGCCGTGAACTCGTCGAGCACCAGCCGCTGAAGATCTGCCATGTCCGCGACGGCCACATGCACCAGATAGTCGTCCGGCCCGGTCAGATGGAACACCGACCGGGCCTCCGGCAGCGCCCGGATCCGCTCCACGAAGGGCCCCACCAGCTCCCGCCGGTGCGGTCGTACCTGCACGGACAGCAGCGCCTGGAGCCCGCGCCCCAGCTTGGCCGGATCCAGCCGCAGCCGATGCCCGAGGATCACACCCGAGCGGCGCAGCCGGGTCACCCGGTCCAGGCAGGTCGACGGCGCGACGCCCACCTGCTCGGCGAGGTCGCGGTAGGTGGTCCGGGCGTCGTTCTGCAGGAGCCGCAGCAGATGGAGGTCCACCGGATCCAGTACGACAGATTCGGCCATTGGCCGAACGTAGCACGGTGGCCGATCCCTGGAAACCGTTCGATGTTCACCCTTCCGGCCATGGACACAGCGAGCACCGGTGCCTACGACGGCGTACGCACCGCGACCAGAGCCCTTGCCACCGAGGCCGTGCACGCCGGCCGCGACGATCTCGCCCGCCAGGGCCTGCACGCCCCGCCGATCGACCTGTCCACCACCTACCCGTCGTACGACAGCCGTGCCGAGGCCGCCCGTATCGACGCGTTCGCGGCCGACGGCGCCGACCCGGCCGGGCCGCCCGTCTACGGCCGGCTCGGCAATCCGACGGTCGCCCGTTTCGAGACCGCGCTGGCCCGCCTGGAGGGCACCGAGTCCGCGGTCGCCTTCGCCAGCGGCATGGCCGCGCTCAGCGCCGTCCTCCTCGCCCGGTCAGCCATGGGCCTGCGGCACGTCGTCGCCGTACGGCCGCTGTACGGGTGCAGCGACCATCTGCTGACCGCCGGGCTCCTCGGTACGGAGGTCACCTGGACCGACCCGGCCGGGATCACCGACGCGCTGCGCCCGGACACCGGTCTGGTGCTGGTGGAGTCCCCGGCCAACCCGACCCTCGCCGAGCTCGACCTGCGGGCCGTCGCCCACGCCTGCGGCTCGGTGCCGCTGCTCGCCGACAACACCTTCGCCACGCCCGTCCTGCAACGCCCGGCCGAGCAGGGCGCCCGGCTGGTGCTGCACAGCGCCACCAAGTACCTGGGCGGCCACGGGGACGTGCTGGCCGGAGTGGTCGCCTGCGACGAGGAGTTCGCGGGCCGGCTGCGGCAGATACGGTTCGCCACCGGCGGCGTCCTGCATCCCCTCGCGGGATATCTCCTGCTCCGGGGACTGTCCACGCTCCCGGTGCGCGTACGGGCCGCCGCCGCGAACGCCGCCGAACTGGTCCGCCGGCTCACCGTCGACCCGCGGGTGGCCCGCGTCCACTACCCGCGCCTCGGCGGCGCCATGATCGCCTTCGAGGTGTACGGCGACCCGCACGAGGTCATCTCCCGGGTCCGGCTCGTCACCCCGGCGGTCAGCCTCGGCAGTGTCGACACGCTCATCCAGCACCCCGCGTCCATCAGCCACCGCATCGTTGACGCCGACGACCGGCGCGGGGCGGGGGTGAGCGACCGGCTGCTGCGGCTGTCGGTGGGCCTGGAGGACGTGGACGACCTGTGGGCGGACCTGGACCAGGCCCTCGGGGCCGCGCCGGAAACCCCGGTGGGCGCCGGTGAGCCGGTCGCCGCCGGACGTCTTCGTCGCGGCTGAGCGCCGGCGCGGCGGATTCGGCGGCGGACTCAGGTGAGCCGGGTGCGCGCCGTACGGGCGTCGTGGGAGGAGACCGCGCGGGTCGCGGCCAGCCGCGCGGTGATCACCAGGGTGCCCTCCTCGATCTGGTAGTCCAGGGGGAGCCCGAGGCCGCGCATCGCCGCGACCATGCCGGTGTTGGAGGCCTGCGTCACGGCGTACACGCTCGCGCAGCGGGCCTCCTCGGCCATCGCCACCAGCCGGCCGAGCAGTTCGGCGCCGATGCCGCGCTGCTGCCAGTCGTCCTCGATCAGCAGCGCGACCTCGGTCTCGTCGCCGTCCCACAGCAGATGGCCGAGGCCGACGATGCGGCCGGACGCGGTCTGCGCGGCCAGGGTGCGCCCGAAGCGCGGGCTGAGCAGGTGGTTCAGATAGCGGTCGGCGTCGCCGACCGGGCCGTGGTAGCGCAGGCCGAGGGTGCGCGGCGAGCACCGCTCGTGCATCGCCCTGGCCTCTGCCAGGTCACCGGTGTCGGCGCGGCGGACGGTGATGTCGTCGCCCGCGGGCAGCGTCAGCACGTCCTCGCCGCGCGGGATGCGCGGGCCGAGCCGGTTGTCCAGCTCCACCAGTGCCCGGGCCCGCGCGAACTCGGTCGGCGTGAACGGCAGATACGGCCGCTCGACGGTGAGCACCCCGCCCTCGGGTGCCCGCAGCCGCATCACGGTGTCCTCCAGTACGCCCTCGACCGGCACCGGCTGCGGCCCACGCCCCCCGCCGACCGGCTTGCCGGGCAGCGAACGGATGGTGCAGCGGCCCAGCAACTGCCGCAGCGCTAGCGGCAGTTCGGCGGCGTCCAGCGCGGTGCGCGCGGCGAGCCCGAGCACCCGGGTGGGGGCGTCGACCAGGTCGTGGGCGTCGGCCCGCTCGATCCAGGTGGACACGCCCCCGGCCAGCGCGACGGCCCGGGTGATCGCGGCCGCCTCCAGGCCGCCCGGCGCCCGCAGCAGGAACTCGTCCACGGTGCCGTCGGCCAGCGGATGCGTCTGGAGGCTGAGGATGTCGACGCGCTGTCCGGCGAGCGCCGTGCACAGGGCCGCCAGCGAGCCCGGCTCGTCCTGCACGGTCGTCCGCATCCGCCACAGCGCGGCGACGCCGGCCGGCTCGTCCGTCGCCGTGCCGGGCTGCTCGGCGGGCCCGGCCGGCCGCGCCTGGGCGGTGGGCCGGGTGCCGGTATCGTCGGCCGGCGGTGCGTGGCCGTGGCGCCGTGCCCACCAGGTGTGGAAGCCGGCCGTCGCGGCGAGGAGCGCCGCCGAGATCACCAGCAGGGCGGGACCGTCGGGGCCGTGCCCGATCAGGTTCGCCACCCCGTCGGCGACCGCGACGGCGGTGAACAGCGCGGCGAGTTCGACGACGTCGCGGCGCCAGTGGTGCACGGGGCGTCCGTGCTTCGTGCGGGTCACATCGGACATCTCTGGAGTCATGCACCCACTGTGAAGGAAGGGTGTTGCGTGATCACGAACGCTTTGTGACCGATGGGTAAAGCATGCTCCGCGACGTTTGTCCAGATTTCTACGATCCCGAATCGCCGGCCAGACCCGGGCGCGGCGGGACCCTGCCGCGCTCCGGGGGATGACGCCGTAGCGCGGCACGGTGTGAGAGGAAGCGTACCCGCCGCTGCCTACTGGCCGACCCGGCCCGGCTGGAGCGTCCTGGTGAACAGCACGGTGCCGTCGTACTCCCGCAGCCGGACCGTCAGTTCGCCGCTGCCGCCGTCGATGTCCACCTCGCCGAAGAACTGGTAGCCCTCGGCCGGTGACACGTTCGCGGTCGGCGGCGCCTTGACGAACACCCGGTCCGGGCCGAACGTCCCGTCGAGGTCGTTGGCCGGGAACGCGCCGGCGTTGAGCGGGCCGGAGACGAACTCCCAGAACGGCTCGAAGTCCTTGAACGCGGCCCGCGAGGGGTCGTAGTGCTGGGCGGAGGTGTGGTGCACGTCAGCCGTCAGCCACACCGTGCCGGTGATCCGCCGGTGCTTGATGAACCGCAGCAGCTCGGCGATCTGCAGCTCGCGGCCCAGCGGCGCGCCCGGGTCGCCCTGTGCGACCGCCTCGAAGTTCGGCAGGCCCTCGACCGGGTCCGGCACGACCAGCCCGAGCGGCATGTCGTTGGCGATCACCTTCCACACCGCGCGGGACTTCGCCAGCTCCCGCTTGAGCCACTCCAGCTGCTCGCGGCCGAGGATGCCCACCGGATCCGTGGTCCGGTCGTCGGGGGAGTTGGCGTTGCGGTAGGTGCGCATGTCGAGCACGAACACGTCGAGCAGCGGGCCGTGGCGGACGACGCGGTAGATCCGGCCGTCGGGGCGGCCGCTGATCGTGGAGATCGGGAAGTACTCGGAGAACGCCTGCCGCGAGCGCCGCGCCAGGTCGTCGAGCCGGGTGCCGGCCGGGTAGGGGGTGCCGGTGCCGATGACCTCGCCCGGGTACCAGTTGTTGCGCACCTCGTGGTCGTCCCACTGGACGATGTTCGGCACCTGGGCGTTGAACCGGCGCAGCGCGTCGTCCAGCAGGTTGTAGCGGAAGTTGCCCCGGTAGTCGGCCAGGGTGGTCGCGACGTGCGACTTCTCCTCGGTGGTGAGGCTGCGGTACACGCTGCCGTCGGGCAGGGGTGCGGTGGCCGCGATCGGACCGTCGGCGTAGATGTTGTCGCCGCTGCACAGGAAGAAGTCCGGGTCCGTCCTGGCCATGGCGTCGAAGATGCGGTAGCCGCCGATGGACTCGTTGATGCCCCAGCCCTGTCCGGCGAGGTCGCCCGACCAGACGAACCTCACGCCGCGGCGGCGCCCGGCGGGCGCCGTGCGGAAGGTTCCGGTCACCGGCTCGCCGGTACGGCGCGGGTCGTCGGGGTCGGCGAGCAGCACGCGGTAGTGGACCTGCTCACCCGCGGGCAGGCCGTGCAGCCGCGTGGTGCCGGTGAAGTCGGTGCCGGAGCCCAGCAGCGGGCCCCGCCAGCGGCGCGGATCGCGGAACGACTCGGTGGCGGCCGTCTCCACGATCATCCGGGCCGACCGGTCCGAACGCACCCACACCAGGCCGGAGTTCGCCATCACGTCGCCCGCCTGCACGCCCCAGCCCGCCCGCGGGCGGCCGGAACGGGCGAACGCCGGGGCCGCGCCGAGGCCGACGGGCAGGGTCAGGGCCGCCGACGCGGCGAGCGAGCCGCGCAGCACGCTGCGGCGGCCGGGGAACGGACGGTGGGGCATGGCTGTGCCTCCAGGGGCTGATCCGGCCAGTGTGCACAGCCACAGCTACGGGGTCGTCGCGGCACGCACGCGAACCCGAGGTGAACAACCCGCCGGGGGCCGGGGGTTCGGATGCGCCGGCACCACGATTCCGGTCAGTGGCTGCCGTCCAGGATGACGCGG